>CAYHBO010000005.1:1513-61128 GCA_964354855.1 uncultured Pseudomonadota bacterium
AGGCTCTAAAATTTTTTTTAATATTGTCAGTGGGTCAGAAGCTGGCCAATCATTGATTGCTCGGTGCAAGGAGGTGTTTCCTGCGGTATCCTGTTGAGATAGATTAATTGATTCGGTTGGTGTGTTTTTGTCATCGTTTTCTGATTCAGATACGATTGTTACGTCTGGTTGAGGAGTGCTTGTCGGAGCAGGAGCAGTTGGTAGTGATAGAGAGTCACTTAGTCTTTCAAGCTCTGTGTGTAGGGTTGTGATGTTATTTGTTACGGCTTGAAGATCTTGCTGTAGTTTTTGAAGTTGTGTTTTTACTTGGTTTTCAGTTCTATGCTTTTTCTTTGGAGCACCGTTCAGCTGGAAACTTGTTCCGAGTGTGATAATAAAAAATACGAGCGTAGATTTTTTCATGATTGGGCTCCAATAAGATAAAATTTAAAAAATGAGTTATATAAATTTTATTTTATTGGAGACCAATTCAATGAGTCAATGAAATAAACGAAACGCTTGCTTGTTCAAGCTGTGTTTGCAAGTAGCTCCAGTATTTTTGCAGCTTCTTCATGTCTCTTAGCAGCTCCTCTAGTTCGGTGTTTATGATTTCTTTTATGATGATCGCGTTTTGTTGAATCAAATATTTCTTGTACAAAGTCTTTTGGCGTAAGACCGTCAGGAGTCAGTGCATTAACGTCAGCGCCAGCTTTAATGAGTTTTTCTATCAGTTTAGTATCAAGGTGCTCAGTTAGAATTGCTGTATGAAGAGGGGTAAACCCAAAGATATCTATAGAGTTAACGTTTATATTTGCTTCATGGATTAATATATCAAAAATATCTAGATACTGTTGTTTCAAAGGGCTTAGATAAGGAGCATTAGCAAGATAAAAGACTATTTGATGAAGGATGGTTTGGTTATCTTTATTCTTTGTTTCAACGTCAGCGCCTTGTCTTATAAGATCTATCATGATTTCTTTAATGTCTGATGAGTTGGTTCCCAGATGGAGAGCATCTAAAGTAAACGGGATAGGGGTAAGTGGGGTGTTGTGGTCAAAAGCTTTAGTTGCGTAGTGCTCAAGAGCAGGGCATGTGTCATTCCAGAGGCCAACGGTAGCAAATAAACTAAGCCAGTCTGTTGGTGTGAAATTGGTTAAAGCTTCGGTCCCGTTTTCTATGAGAGTAGAGCAGTTTTCTTGTAACATTTTCAGTGCTTTTTGTTGCTCTTTAGGAGGCATTATTGCAAGAAGAGATGTAAGAGCATAATATACTGCGGTTCCTACTGCTATGACTCCAAAAGCTTTTGTGCTCCAGTACAAATATTCTTTAGGTTGGCGTAGAATTTTTTTCATAGCATTAGCAGGTGTTATGAAACAGATGTTTAAAGACAATAAGAAAGGTAAGATCTTTAGATTTTTTGTTATCATGAGTTACTCCAGAATAAACGAGCGATAGTTATAGCCTCATTGGCCGATGCTCTGGAGTTTAAGTGAAGTTATTTTTGATATCAAGAGTCTTTAGGACAAATAGAAAAAGGACCAAGATTTGAAACTTGATCCCTTTTTTTAATTTTGCTTATTGATGGGTTATTTCTTCCCGGCTAATTTGAATACCATAGGGGGGTTAGAGCATGAACTCTTAGTGAGAGCTGTCCAGCGAGCAGCATCGATTGTTTTAAGATCGGTGACTTTTTCAAGGATGCCATTTTTGCAATGTTCTTCTAACGCTTGTATGTAGGTTGGATAACCTTTTGAAGGTTTAGTTTGATCAAAATCAACAAAGCGAACTTCTTCAAGATTTGATTTAGGGTGATGAGCGAGGTAATTTAATGTTGTTGCTATGGCAACCGGAGTAGCTTTCTTGATATCATATCCAAATATACCGGTGCTAATTGGAGGGATTGCGATGGTGGTAAGGCCATTCCAAGGCTTATCAGTACTACTTACTGGAAGACTTTTTTGAAACTCTAAGCCATTTTTAACTTTACCGTGTTGAGTATCAAGATCAGCACAAGAGAGTGTTTCTTTGTAGGTAGTAGTTAATTTCTCAGGATACTCTCCCATTGGTCCAACCGCATGAATAATGTACCCGACATTTTTTTCTAAATCCTGGGCATGCGTTATGACGGCGCCAACTTCAGGGATATAGTTTTTTACTTTGTTTTTTTTATTGGCTTTTTCGAGATGGCCTTGCCCTGCTACTGCATGAATAGCGCCATCAATGCCACTACCACCAGCTAGACCGGTGTTTGCAGCGTTGGTAATTGCTGAAGTTGTAGGGTCTTTGAATTGTTGTTGAACCATATCTCCTTCAACAACGGTTATGAAGACGTCATGTTCGCGAGGATTTTTGTTGAATGTTTCTATTAACTCTTGGGGACTTTTTGTGGGGGAGCTAGAGGCAGGGGTGTTACTTGTGGTATCTGCTTTTTTGTTAAATTTTTCTAGAAGCCCATACGACAAACAAAACATTGTAAGTCCTGTTAGTGCACCATAGAGAACCGGTTTTGTCCACTTACTTTCTGTCTCTGTAGGTTCAGTTTTATTGTAGGTGTAAAATCCAACTCCAAGAGCTACGGTAAGACCAGCTAATCCAGATATTATCTTATGATTTGAGCTATGTATTTTTTGTCCAAAAAGTAAAACACATATAATGAGCCCTAGAGTTTTTATATTTTTTCTTATCATGATCTACTTTCGTTTTTTTGATGGAGTCAATGTTTTTACTTATCATGAGTATGAGTAAATATAAGAAAGAAGCTAAAGGGTCAGGGTTTTTTAAAATTTCAGATTGAATTTTTATCGCCAGACGAGTCTGCTGCGTTGTGGGCAGTATGGGCAGTAGCGATATTCTGATCGAGGACTAAATCCTTCATGGCAGTAGTCACAAAATTTTTCATAAACCAACACATCGCCACAATCACCACAGCGACGTGCGCCGCTAATATTTACTGTTTTATAGCAGGTTGAGCACCAATTGCCAGTATGGCGTGGTGCAGGTGTTGTGTGAACGACGACAACTGATTTTGGCTTGCTGCGTTCATAGGCAAGTTGTTGTTCCTTTGAATGACGTTCAGCTCTTTCGTCTGCTACCTCTCCATCTGCATCACGGCCCATTTCGCTACCGAGTATGCCACCTAATGCTGCGCCTACTAATGTTCCAAAGCCTTTACTCTTCCCACCGGTAATAATGTTTCCAAGAGCGCCACCTGCTACAGCGCCGACAGCGCCACTGCGAGCTTCATGTTTACCACAGCCGGTAAATATGGTTAATAGTGGGATAAGGGAGAGAAGAAGGAGGGTGAGCGGCTTTTTTACGTTAGCTTGTATCATTTATGTAGAGCCTTTGTCTTAAGTTCAATTAAATTTTTTCAAATACCGTGTTGTTAATCCACCCCAGTTTGCCTTTGAATGAAACTTTATAGTAAGGGTCAGTTACCTTCTTGATGGTTCCTTCATCCCCTTCGTGAACCGTCATGATGGATTGAAAGGTTTCTCCCGGTCCTGATCGTACCATTGCTTTAGGAGTAATAACGATGCCCTTCTGTGTCATACGTAAGCCGTATTTTACTGCGAGCATGAAACCAAAAATGCAGAGTAACAATAACAACGGTATCGTAGCAAACTTAAGCTTTTTGGCAACAGGCCAACGTTTTATAAGAAAAATAGAAATCCATGCTATTAGAAATAATAATTGTAAATAGAGGAGTTGGATGCTTTGTACGATCGAAAGAACGGTGATCTTGCAGTATTGCGATAGCGCAATAATAAAGGATCGTGTTTCTTCTTTTTTGTCATTATGTTCATTAAGACGTTTTTTTACTTCACTTATGTTATGGGTAAGTTCGGCTCTATTGAATAATCCCCAATTTGTCTCTGCTTTGCGCCAATAAAGAAGGGCATAGCCTAGTTTATTTAACTTATAGGCACAATTGCCAAGATTGTAGTGTACGTGAGCACTTTTTTTTGGAATCTGCTTATAGCATTCGTATGCTTTTTCATAATTTCCTGCTTTATATAGCTCATTAGCCTGTAGAAATAATTCCTGAGGAGGCGTAGTGTTGAGCGGATCATTTGTGGTACAAAAAGCTATAATGGTCGTCAGTAAGAAAAATTTATAATTCATGGGTACAACCTTTTTTGTTATGGGCATCTTCATTTACTGAGAGAGAATGAGCATCCAGTGGGCTGCTTTTTCTAATAAGACGGATTGTTCTTTGTTATGTGTTGCAACAAAATGGAGGCTTGCGCATTCATTTAAAAAATCAATCAAATTTGTGGCCTTGCTGATTTCCCATCCCTTTTGGGGAAGATTTTCACTCATCCATTGTTCAGTTACTTCTGTAGCTTCAATATTATTTTTGAAAGCAATAAGCGAGACAAAGAAATGGTAGAGCTGTTGTATATCTTTTTTTTGTAAGAGGGAATCAAAATCCTGCTTAAACTTTTGTGTCATTTTTTTGTTAGTGTGGTTTGAAAGGAGCTTTGCTGGGATGAGTGATTTAAGTTTTCCTCCGGACATGTCGCCAACAAGAAATAATGGGATAAACAAAAGAAGTATGAAAATATACCATGGCACTTCAAAGATGCTTTGCTTAATCGGGTTACCTTCTTCTTCAATGAAAGAAATCTCATGATTTTTTTCGATTGGAAGATCTTTGGGCCCTGATGGTTCGTTGTGATGAGCGCTTGCTGGGGTGTTGAGCGTTGGTTGTGGGGTTTCGCGTTGCTTAATGGTGAGTATGAGGGGTTCTGTAATAAGTGTTCTATAGATTTTTAATTCGGTGTCAAAGTAGGTAAATTTCTGAGGAGTAATTGTAATATTGCCGGTTATCGAAGGTTGTAGAATAAATTCAAAAATCTTGGTGCTTCCGGTGTATTCATTGGTCAGATCTTCGATAACGTTTGTTTTAGATTTATAAAATTTTATTCCTGATGGTAGTATTAATTTTGGGTCAGCAATTTGATCGAAGTTTCCTTTTCCTGAGAGTTCAACTTTAAGAACGACTGGATCATTGACGGTAACTTCAAGTTTTTCTAGTTGAGCTGTATAGCTTTTAAAGGTGCCAATGCCGTCTACCGTGCCCTGATGGCGTGGAATTTCTTTTACCAATAATGAAATGGGATTTGATGAGGTGCTAAATTCTTTAACGCGTGAGCCTCCAAAAAAATCGGCAAAAAAATCATCTGCAAAAGAACCCGATCTTTTTTGCTTTGCCTGTTGTACTTGTGCCGCATAAGCAACTTTTATAGGTTCTATTTTTTTCTCTCCCGGTTGCTTAGCGATAAGAATGTATTTTTTTTGTATGAGCCCATAATCGATACCGTTACGTTTCACTGATGCTCCATGAACTTGTCCAATTTCTTTGATCCAAAATCCAGGAAATTTAGGTTGTTCTATCCCGGTTTGTAAAATATTGCCATTGCTATAAATATTTAAGGAGAGATCAAATGGTTCGCCAACAAAAACTTGTTTTTTGCTTACATTAAGCTCACAAAATAAGGAGGCTTCTTCTGGTTTATGTTCCTGTTGGAATGAACCTTCTTGAGGAGTCGGTTTGGCCGGTGGGGCATCATTTGTAATTTTTATGTGGATGACGTTTGATTCAATAGATCGGTCATTTTTTTTTATGATAGCTGGGCCAATGGTTACCGTGCCTGTGTGATCAGGTTGTACTTCATAGGTGTAGGTTGTATTAGAAGAATAACTACCATTATTTAAGGAAAAACTTGAAGATTGACTGCTGCCAATAATCCGCAATTCTTTGAGGCCTTTAATTTCTGTCAAACCGGTATCTCGATTGCCATTGATAACATTAACTTTAATTTGAAAAGGGGTTCCCTTATACGCTATAAAATATCCTTGTGGATCTTGTGTTAGGTTTACAATTTCCATGACTACTTGAGGATCATTGGCGTTAAGAAAAGATCCAAAAAATAAAGAAACGACCGTTATAATCGATAATAATTTTTTTATTCTTTTCATATTGTTACCAAGCTTTTTGATTGTTTTGAGATTTTCCAGCTTGCTTAAGTTGAGATTTTAAATGTTCTTTTTGGGTATCTTTTTCTTGCTGATCTAAGGTCTCGAGGAGTGCACTCATTTCGCGCATTTCACGATCTTCTACTGGAGCCTCTTCTTGTTGAGGGCTAGCTTCAGCTTGTTGTTCTTGATGTTGTCCTTGTTCTTCTTTGGCGGGCTTTTCTTCTTCTTTGGGTTTTTCTTCTTTTTTGCTATCGGCTTGTTCTTTTTTCTGTTCTTGCTTGTCTTTGTCGTTACCGGCTTGATCTTTTGAATCTTTATTTTCGTTTGATTTATCTTGTTTGCCATTTTGATCTTGGCTGTTCTTGTCTTGTTTATCTCCTTGTTCTTGTTTATCGTTGCCTTTTTGATCTTGATCTTTTTTATCTTGGTTTTGTTTGTCCTGTTTTCCTTGCTGCTGTTTTTTGAGTTTTTCTTCGAGTTTTTTGAGGAGTTCTTCGCTTGCTATAAGATTTGTTTTTCGGTCTTCTGCGTCTTTATCTAAAACGAAATAGCTTTTGTAGTCGGCAATAGCTCCATTAATCTCGGTGATTGCTTTTAGTATAAGTTCTTCTTCAATGTCTTTTTTTTCCCAGCCGCTACTAAGCATGGTAAGACAGTTTTTGTATTCGCAATTACCGGCATTAAAATAGCTCCGCTTGATAAGCTCAACGTTCCCTTTGGCATGTTCCAGTGCGCGCTTAAAGTTTTCACGTGCTTGTTCGTATTTTTTTGCTCGGTATAAGGCAACGCCATAATTATAATTAATAAAAGGGTCTAGTGGTTTATCAACTTGTTTTTTTTGTAGCGTTGTTAAGTCGTCTTGATTTGATTTTGGTTTCTTGCTTCCCCACAGTGACCATGCAGATAATTGAGGAGAGCATAATGAGCTTGTAAATAATAAAAATAATAAATGATACTTCATGATTATAAAATCCATTCTAACGCGAGGAGTAGCCATGCTACTCCTAAAAACCAGTGATATTGTTCTTCGTATAAAGAAACTTTTTTATCTTTAAACCGTTCTTTTTCAAAGCCTTTTACAAGGTTTGCTAGTTGGTTAATGTCATTATCGTCATAGGAAGCAGATAAGTACGTGCCGTTTAACTGCTTACAGGTTTCTTGTAACAAAGGTTCATTAAGTTTAGTGAGTATAATTTCTCCCGAGCTTTCGGTTTCATGTCCTATACGTTTTCCTTCAAGGTCAAACTTAGGGACAGGAGCTCCTTCTTTGCTGCCAACGCCAAGAATAAATAAGGTCATGCCAAGTTCTTCAGCTTTTTTCCTTACGCTCGATAGGGTTGTTGAAAAGTCTTCACCATCGGTAATCAGGAGGGAGAGTTTATTTTTCCGTTCTTCGCTTGCTTCAAAGATTTCAATACCCTTGTTGAGGGCTGCATCGATTGCTGTAGTTCCCGAGGGTATTGAATGGACATCAACTTGGTCAAGAAAAAGTAAGAATGCGGCACGGTCTGCGGTGAGAGGACATTGTAAAAATGCGGTTCCTGAGAAAAGGATAAGTCCAACACGATCAACGGGGAGCTGTTCTAGAAGATTTCGAATTTTTAATTTTGCAAAATCAAGTCTGGTTGGGCTGATGTCTTCAGCAAGCATGCTTCGTGAAACGTCGAGCATGATTAAAAGATCGCGGCCTTCTTGGATAACCGTCTCGTCATGTTTGCCCCATTGCGGTTGAATCCATGCAATGAGAAGAAAAAAGAGACTTCCAAGAAGGAGTATCGTTTTAATAATTTGTTTGCGTGATGAAAAATAAGGGAATACGGAGGATTGCGTTGCCTTGTGCGTGATAAGCGTTATAGACCGTAAGATCTTAAAGCAATTTCTTAAGGCGATTAAGCCGATTATAATAAAAATAGGGGCAAAAATAATTCGATGTATTCCTGCGAAATGAATATCCACTATAAAATTCCTCTCCAAATAAAGAGCCGCAGAAAAAATTCTAAACCGATAAATAAAAGTAACATCCAGATGAAGCTGAGAAATAATTCATAATAATTTCTGAAAATGTTTGTTTCGTAAGAAGTTGTTTCTAAGGTATCAATTTTATCATAGATAGCACGCATGTCTTTTGGGTTATGTGCCTGAAAAAATTGGCCGCCGGTTTGGTGCGCTATTTTTTCAAGAAGTCCTTTGTTGAATAAGGGAGCTTGAGTTTGTTGTATTCCAAATATTGGGTGCTTAAAGAACGCATGTTTATCATTGCCGATGGCGATGGTATAAACTTTAATGCCAAATTTTTTGGCAAGATCAATAGCGGTTTCTGGGTCTATTTTTTCTTGAGGAGTTGGTTCTCCATCGGTGAGTAAAATAACGATCTTACTTTTTGCCTTAGATGTTTTTAAACGATTTACGGCTGTGGCTAATCCAGTTCCAAGAGAAGTTCCGCTTGGATCAATAATGCCAAGTTGCATGGCGCCAACGATTTCTTTGAGGAAATTTTTATCTAAGGTGAGTGGGCAGTAAGAGAGCGTATCTTTAGCAAAAATGACTAACCCGATAGGGTCATTGATTCTTCGTTCAATAAAGCGGATAGCCTCTTCTTTTGCTACTTGAAAACGTGTTCTGCGATCATTGAGATCATCAATGAGCTGCATACTTCCAGAAACGTCAAGCGTAACGACAATATCTACCCCATCGACATTAACTACCGATTTTTCATCGACCATTTGTGGCCGAGCTATAAGCAATGCTAACCCTGCAAGGCTGATGAGCCTGAGCATAAAAAAAAGTTGCTTATGGTAGGAACTTTTAAGTTGCCCCTGTTGCTTGAGAATTTCAGTGAGCGGGTAACGATAGCAGGGGGTCTTGTACCATCTTAAACGATAGATGACAATCCCTAAAAGCAGTGGGAGTAAACAATATAAAATCTCTACATAGGCAAATCGGAAAAACATACTATTCCTTGTCCGTTTATTCTTCTGACGATGCTTGAAGCCTTTTAACCTCGTTTGACATCCATTCATGAGCTTGTGCTATAAATGCTTCACGTGATTTTGATGGGTCAAAAAAGATTGGCTTCCCTATACTTATTTTAACCATAGATGCTGAAGAATCAATGAGAATACGTTGCTTGGGAAAAATTTTATGTAAGCCATATATGGCTATGGGAATTATTGGTCGATTTAGTTTCTCGGCGAGTACGGCAAACCCGCTAAAAAAAGCGTGTACTTTCCCATCGTTATGCCGTGTGCCTTCGGGAAAGAGTACAAGGTGTCGGGCTTGATGGTTGGTAAGTTGATAGGCTTGTTTAATAACTGAAAGCATTTGAGTAGGAGAATTTCTTTTTACCAGGATACTCATGCGTTTAAGTAAGAAGCCAAACAAAGGGACTTTTGAATAATCGTTACTGATCCAGATGTGAGGTTGGCTTTTTAGATGCATGACGACCAGCGGAATATCGAGTAGTGAGCTATGATTGATGACAATAATTGCCGGTTGTTCGGTTACAAGTGGAATATTTTCAAGCCCTTCAATGGAGGCAAGCGATGTAAAGGATGATTTGAAAAACCAGCGGCACCATAAGGTATTAACCCAAAAGAAAAATCTATTGTCATAACGCTTGTGTCCGGGGAGAAGGACTACTGGAAGCAGAATAAAAGAAAACATAAGAGATATGGCAAGCCATGCGCTATAACTGATACTGGTTTTGGCTATTTGGATGCAACGACGCATGATGTTACTCAAAAAAACTGTTGGTATAGGATTTTCCACGCTTCTGTTTGAAGAAGCTGTACAGAATGCTGATCATAAAAAATTCAACTAAAACACTTAGATATTTTATTGCTACGGTAATGATGATTGATAACCATTCTGGGAGCGTTTTTAAGAATGCAAACACAGCATCAATAAGAGGTTGGTTCTCGTTGATTTTGGTAATGCGTGATAACAAATATTCCAGCCCCCACGAACTGCCAATCGCAAAAAATATGATAACAGCAAAGAACGGTGCGTTGTAGATCAATAAGTTAGTGCCACGTTCGAGCGAGATGAAAATATCTCTGAATGATCCTGGTGCATCTAACCAATAAAAAGTAGTTAAGGTTCCTAAGAAGTGAAAGGGAATGAATAACCAGATGGATGTTTTCGGAAGTGTTGTGATGCCAAGGTTTACAACAAGCATTACCACCAATAAAAACAAGATGAAAAACATAAGACGCATATGGATCAAACGAATAAAGAACGCTTTAAAATAATTGACGTTACTGAGTTGATCTGAGCGAGAACGAACGAATAGGGTGAATGCTGCGCTTAGCAGCAGTAAGCTAATGGATATAAACAGTCCAAGAATTATGGCGAGAGGACTTTTATCGCTTATCAGATCGATTTTAAAGGTTTCTAAAAGATACTGTTTAGGGATCAGATTAAGCGCTAGGTTGATCAGTAAAACCCACCAAAAAAGAGCGAGTGTCTGGTAGATGCCATAGATAAATCGTTGGCATGTAGCAAACATAAGAGCATATAATGCTCTTGGTTTGAAAATGGACAGTGAAGAAAACCAGTAGCGGAAAATAGTTAAAAATTGCATATGAGTAACTCGAAAAAATAAGACATGTTAATTGTTTATTACGTTATTATGAGGGTTTTACATTAGCGTAATAAACAATTATTGCCAAGAGTTTCTGCTGGGTTGGTTTATTTTATCAGTTAATTGTTTCTTTTTTTTGATAGTAATATGCATAGGCTATACTTATTCCAAGTAAACTAAAAAGCCATTTGAAGTATATCAGCAACAGGTTAATGATAGGTTCCATCAGTGTATAAGATTTCATGTATGATTCCAGATTACTTATCAGTGTTCCTATAAACATCGCTCCAACAAAATACATGGCAAAAAATATAACGAAAAGGGGAAGTGAATACAGAATAAGTTTGCCGCTGTATTTAAGCGGCACTAAAAGTTCTTCTGAAGGAAAGACGTCAGAGTCTAGCCAGTAGAATAAGGCAACCAAAAATATTATGCCGAAGAGAGGGGTATAATAATAGGCAAGGGTACATCTTGCGTAGTAATCGATAAATAGTAGAGGAGAAAGAATTACTAACAATATTACCGTAGTACAAACGGAATATGACAAGTAAGATATGAAGTTTTTGACCGTAGCGATATCACCTGAGTTCGGTCTCATTAAAAAAATAAATGCAATGGTAATGAAACCTTGAATTATTTCATTTATCACTGGAAGTAAGTCTCCAAAAAGATAATAATGCTTGATAAATTCAGGGGTAATGTATTTCACGATGACAATGTTTAGGATCATATTGATCGTTAACAGTATCCAAAAAGAGGTAACTATTCTTTTGCATCCATGCGTAAAAATCTGCCAAGCAGCATGACATAAGGAAACAAGATTTCTTGGGTTAAGTATCGTTAATGATGAACCCCAAGCATTCAGAATAGAAAACATGCGAAACTCCTTGAACATGGTTAAGTAATGCTATTATTTTTTTCTGCAATCGTCCCGGGTGCTTTTTGATTTATTTTAAACGTAATCGCATCGATTATTGCTTGCTTAGTTGTTTCTTGAGATATGTTGTACGTAGCAAGTCCTGATAGTTGCTTAACCTGGTCTGGCGTGTAAACAAAATTAATAGTTGAGGTAAAAGAGCCTGGAGCTAGCGGACTTGGATTCCAATTGTTTTGATAGGTAGGATTTTTTATCAAAGGTAAGTAAATAACAACGGGGCAGGTTTGATTGTTTTGATCCATGTGTACTGAGCAAATTTGATTAGTTTTAGAGTAGTCGATTGGTGGGAATATGCCGTTATGCGCTTTAGCATAGGTTTCTGTATCTTTTAAATCTTGCCCATCTTCAGGTTTTTGACTGTTCCCGAAAATAATTATGATATCAATCGGTCGATTTGAATTTAAAAAAGAGGGTGTTGGAATATTAACTAACAAGCCAGCGTCGGCTAAAGAGAGTGTATCTTCAGTGCCGAGCGGGTTAGTGGTTCCATAGTTCCAGTTGCATACTTTGGTAGGTTGAACGGGACGAATTTGTTGAAAGAACATTCCCAGTGGTGATTGAAGTAATAAATTTACAAAATCTTGTCCTTCGGAGGGGAGGTGTTGTTTGAAGCTGCCTAACATTTCGGAGAGATTGGCTGTTTGTCCTGATCCCCAAATGCCTAAGCCATAGCTTAATGGTTGTGGTGGTGGGGTGTCGGTTGATGTTCCCTCATTGAATTTTCTACCGAATGCCCAGGTTGGGATAGAACTTTTAAGGAAATCAGGGCTTCCCACTTCATAGGGAGTGAACTCTACCCATTGATAGTTGTTCTGTTGCACGATCACTGAAGTGTATACTGGCAAGGGGAGTTTTCCGTCATGAACGAGAGTAGAGCAGGTATCAATATAAAAATCATGAGGATTATTCTTGCCACTAAGGCTGCATAGTATTTTTTGAGCGATGAGTGAACCGTAAGTATCAATTGAGTCTACTGTTTGGTTAAAAGATTTTTTACGCAGGAGCATTTCATCAAGATAATTTTTGTTGATGTTGTTATCGAGTGGGGTCTGTAAACGATCATAAAGCTGCGTGAGGTATTGCTGAGCGGTAAGCCCTGATTGCATGAAGCCTGCAATGGTCCAGGTAGAGCCTGAAACACCGGCGAGGTAGGTAGTAATGCCAAGCAGCCCCCAATTTTCAGCGCCAGCGGCTGACCCTGCGAATGCGATCATAGAACGAAACCCTCCTCCACTGCCGCAGATGGCTATGCGTGGGATGGCGTTATCAGGGATTGCTACGTTTTCTAAAAGCTTTGAAAGATTTGCTTGTACTACTTTAAGGCGCTTGTTTAAAAACTCTTGTTCTTGTGGTGATATTCCACCATCAACTCTTACCGTTGCTTTATCTTTGATGTGTGGGTAGCTATTTTTTGTTTTCTTTTTTTTGGACATTTTTTTCGTAGGTGTTTTTGTTATGGGAGGTTGGGGGAGTGTTAATGTGAGAGTAGAGTGTGCGTAGAAGGGGGTTGCTAGGTGTAGAATGAGTAAGATTGTGAGTGTTTTTTTATAAAGCATGGGGAGCTCCTGTGACAATTAGTTTTTACTCATGGTATGATGCATGTAGTTAAAAATTCAACAGTTTTTTTAATTTTTGGAATTTAATCTATGAACAATCTTGTGCACATTAAACAGCTTCTTGAGGAGTCTATCACATCATCTCCTGCGGTTTTTTTCAAAACGGGACCGGGGGACTATGCTGAGCATGATAAATTTATGGGGGTTACGGTTCCTGCGCTCAGAAGTATTGCAAAAAAATTTAAAGATCTTTCACTTCCAGAAATCCAGCATTTTCTTGAATCAGCTATTAACGAGTATCGGCAACTGGCATTGTTTATTCTGGTTGACCAATACAATTGTGGGGATGCTTTTACCAAAGAGAAACTGTACCAATTTTATCTTAAAAATATTAAGTATGTGAACAACTGGAACTTGGTAGATCTATCGGCTCATCTGATTATCGGTGTGCACTTGTTAGAGCAAGATAAAGCTATTTTGCTATCGCTATCAACTTCCCCAGTTTTATGGGAACGTCGGGTTGCCATCGTGTCTACCTGGTGGTTTATTAGAAAAAATCAATTTGACTGGACGGTAAAAATCGCAACGATGCTCTTGCATGATTCTCATGATTTAATTCATAAATCGGTTGGTTGGATGCTTCGTGAAATGGGTAAGCGAGATGTTGAAGCTTTGAGAACTTTTTTAGCGCAACATGCAAGTAGTATGCCACGGACTATGCTACGCTATGCGATTGAGAAATTTTCACCAGAAGAACGCGCTGCTTATTTGCGTAAGTAATATTTTTGTTAACCGAAAGTTGTTATGAGTTACGATGTTTTTGTTAAACTCGGCGTAGTTATTCCTGAATCTGAGCTTGAAATTTCTGCAAGTAAGTCTGGTGGGCCCGGTGGGCAGCATGTGAACAAAACCGAGTCGCGTATTACCGTTCGTTGGAATGTTAAAACAACCTTGGTGCTTTCAGAAGAACAAAAAGAACGGGTACTACAAAATCTTCAGAGTCGGTTAACGGGGGATGGGGATCTTATCATCAATGAAGGTGGCTCTCGCAGTCAGCAACAGAATAGAGAGTCAGCACTTGCTCGTCTTGGGCAAGAAATTCGTAAGGCTTTACATGTCCCCAAAAAACGTAAGGCTACCCGAGTTTCTTTAGGCGTTAAGAAACAGCGAGTTGAAACTAAGCGGCGTCATGGAGAAACCAAAAAGATGCGAAGCGTCAAAGTTCGCGATGATTGATAACCCTCTTTCCTTGAATTTCAACCACCACTGACTTACACTAAGCCTGAATTTCAACCATCAAAGTACCAAATTATCCCTGAATTTTGACCATGGAGTGTTTCATGAAGCGTTTTATCGATTATTTTCTTCTTAAATGGAAAACGAGTTCTTTGCGTAAACCGCTTTTGATTCGTGGGGCGCGTCAAGTTGGGAAGACTCATTCGGTACGTGAATTTGGAAAATCATTTACTTCGTTTGTAGAAGTAAATCTTGAGTTTCATCAAGAAGCGCGTGAAATTTTTGAAAAAAATCTTGATCCAAAAATTATCATCACAAAAATTTTTGTTTTTAAAGGGCAAGAAATTATTCCTGGTGAAACATTGCTCTTTATCGATGAAATCCAAGTGGTTCCAAATGCAATTACAGCCTTACGCTATTTTTATGAGATGATGCCAGAGCTTCATGTTATTGCTGCGGGTTCGTTGTTAGATTTTGCGATAAAATCTGTTGGTATGCCGGTTGGAAGAGTTTCTTCAGTTCATATGCATCCGCTATCATTTATTGAATTTTTAAGTGCCATGGGGTCTCGTGGTGTGATCCAAGAAATTTTATCGCATGATCTGAGTCATGAAATTGAGATTGGTTTTCATAATAAGTTTCTTGATTTGCTGAGCCAGTACTTAAGTATTGGAGGGATGCCAGAGGCTGTAGCATGCTGGCAGCAGGATCAAAATCTACGAACTTGTTCCGAAATTCCTTTGTCGTTAATCAGAACGTATAAACAAGATTTTGAAAAATATGCAGAAAAGCATCAGTTAAATTATCTTAATATTTTGTTTAATCATATTCCTCAACAACTTGGAGGAAAATTTAAGTACAGTGATGTTGAAGGTGAATATAGAAAGAGAGAGCTTGCGCCGTGCCTTGATTTGTTATTAACCGCTCATGTTGCGCATAAAATAATGAGAACGGGTGCTCAGGGGATTTCCTTGGGAGCTCAAGCTGACTTACAATCGTTTAAAATCATGCTCATTGATGTTGCACTTACACAATTTATTTTAGGGTTAAAAACAGGACATTGGATGCTTAATCCTCTAGAATCTTTTGTGAATAAAGGGGCATTGATTGAGGCGTTTATAGGACAAGAACTGATTGCTTATGAACATCCCATGAATGATACACAACTTTATTATTGGCAGCGTGAGACTCGTGGAGGAGAAGCGGAAGTTGATTATGTCATTCAACGAGAAACGCAGATTATTCCTATTGAAGTTAAAAGTGGAGCAGGAACTGCTATGCGCAGTATGAAATCGTTTTTGGAAAGTCATCCAGCCTCAACATATGGGATTCGTTTTTCTACTAACAATTATTCAGTTCACGAGAACATTCATTCATATCCATTGTATGCTGTTGCTAAAATAATTGCTGATGCTGATCAAGACGTTAAAGCTGCGCTTATGTCATTATCTTAAAAAACTTACCTACTACCTCACTTAACTCTTCTGGTTTATCCACAAGCATGCTTGGCTTTGCTTCTTCCAGGAGTTCTTTTTTATTAAAACCACAACTAACCGCAATCACATTGATGCCTGCTTTATGGCAAGCTTCGATGTCGCGTGTTTCATCGCCGACATACACAACATCTTTTTGAGTTAGTCTAAACATGCTTAAGAAATCTTTGAGTGTGACGTGTTTGCCAAAAAGGCTTGAGCCTGAATGAATAGCGTCAAAGTAGTCCATGTTATGATTTTTTAAAAACTTCTTTACATTGCCTTCTGCGTTGGAAGTGACGATGGCAAGACTGAAACCTTGAGCCTTAAGTTCTTGAAGCGCTTCTCTGATTCCTGCAATGGGTGTTAGATCATCAATTCTATCCTTCATGATTTCCTGAGCACGTTTTTGAATAAACGGTAATTTGTAAAGAGGGACGTTGTGGCTTTTAAGTATAGCGGTTAGATGTTGTGTTCTAAGATCTTCTGCGGTAACGGTGCCAGGGTAGTTATATTCACGCAGAATTTGGTTTGAAAGAATTACCATTACATCTAATGAATCTGCGATGGTGCCATCAAAATCAAAAATCACGACGGGGGCTTTTAGCTTTTTAGTTGGCTTGTTTCTTGTTAAGAAAAAATAGCTTGATGTGATACAAGCGATGCTGACTAGAATTATTAATAACACTTTAGTTTTCATATGAATTCCTGATGCGTCTTGAAAATAAACAATGATATGTTAAGCTCCCGCTCCATATTGAATCGTCGAATTTATCACACATGAGGAGCATTATGAAATTATTTCGGTTGTTAGCAACACTATTATCTCTCGCTTTAGTTTCTCCAGTTTTTCCGGTTATCATTGATCCGGTCCCTTCTATGCAAGAAGTTCATAAGCATGTTGATTTACATCTTAATGATGGGTCGTGTTGGGTTGTGTGGGACCTTGATAACACGGTGATGGATCCGGCGAACAAAGATGGGTTTGGTGGTGACCTTTGGTTTGCAGCAAAAGTTAAAACACTTACTGATCAAGGTATCACTTATGTGGATGCGGTTGCTCAGACCGTACCAAATTACTTTGCGATTCAAGCGAAACTTGCTATGAAGCCGGTTGAAGATCATGTGGTGACACTGATTGATTTATTACAAAAAAAGAATGTTGTGGTTATTGGTCTTACTGCACGCTCTGGTCCATTGGTAACACGGAGCATTGAGCAGCTTAATGCGATTAATATTTCTTTTTCAAAAACGACCCCACAACTTAAGAACCCTCTAACATTTGACCATTTAAAGTTCCCGGTTGAATACAATGAGGGAATTCTTTTTTGCCACAACAATGCCAAGGGAGATGTTCTTAAGACGATTCTTGGTGTGGTTGAACAGCAACCGAAAAAGATTATCTTTGTTGATGACCGTGAAAAGCATGTAGCCTGTGTTGAGAAGGCTGGAAAGGCTTTAGGAATAGAAGTTGTTGGACTACGTTATTCGTATCTTGATGAAGCAGTCAAAAACTATGTGTTGCCTACTGAAGTAGTGGCTGTTTCGTCACACAGCTGATTAATGTGCTGCAGTAAGACTGGGTTCTTTTCATAAAGTTTCTTGAATGATTGTTTGAGATCTTCTCTCTCTATTTGTATACCAAGCTCTTCAATGATCAATGGTGTTTTTGCCCAGAGGTAAGAACCAAGAGCTTCAATAAGACTATGTGTTTGGATATCTTTGTTGATCGCAGAGCCAACAATATCAAATGTAATTGACGTATGTAATCGCGTTAATACTTCGGTGATGATTGCCGTTTGATAACGAACATGCGGTTGGTTTGAAATAAAGACGATTGTTTGTATCTCTGAGTGGCCTTGAAGCCAGGTATTAAGTTCCATAATTGTTGTTTCTGTTGTTGGTCGAGGTAAGTTTCCTGAGGGTGTGTCAATGACATGGATTGGTAATTTGTTATAAATAGCTGACGTTTGATATGCTTTTTTTCCCAAATGAGTTTCTGTTAGCTGAGAGAGGTCATTAATACCAAATTCTTGGGCTACAGCCTGAAGTTCTGCTTCATTGCCATCGACATTAATTGAAGCGCGTCGTTCTCCAACAAGAAGAATTAGTTGCTTCGTTTTGATTCCTTCAGAGAGTAGTTTTGATACGTAAGCCAACCGTTCTTTTATAGATTTGAAGGTGCTTCCCAGAATACAAATAGCATCAGGATTTTTGATCGTAGGGTATACACTATTAATTACTTGAAGTGTTTTAAGCTTCTCCAAGATAGTTTTCTTGTCACTTTGTTCCATCCAGACTGAGGGGGTTACTTCCCAGCGCTCTTTGTTGCCGCTTCTGAGTGAAAAATATTTTTGCGTGAGCTGTACCAGATCTAAAATATCACCAAGAATTTCTTGTTGATTACTTCGTGCTGGGAATCGGTCACTAAGTGTTTTTTCTGATGCAATAATGCCGGCTTGTTGTAGAAGATACTCGAGGGCTTTTTTTTCTTCTGGTTTTTTATAACCATATAAATCTAAAGCCTGTGAGAGTGATTTGGCTTGTGTTTGCGGTGCGACTGTCGACTGATGTCCACAGCTGGTAATAAAAAAACTAACCGGGAGCGTGAGAGCGAGAAGAAGGGTGCGGTAGTAGCTGTATAATTTATTCATTGATGGTCTCTTGTACTGAGACGATTTCTATTTCAGCATTATAACATTTCGCATCTTTTTCTATGAATTTTAGCGTTTGGCAGCCGTCTGTATAAATTTTGACAGAATCAGCACAGTCATAAAAAAATATTTCTTGTAATGCGCTACATCCTATCATAATGAGTTCTTCTGCGGGACAATCAATGTATAAGTGTGTCAGTTGAGAATTATATGAAACATCGATTATTTTTAAGCGGTTATGGATCACTGTTATTTTTGATGGCTTGATATTGATAATTTTAATGGTTTGTGTCTCTGGATTTTGATCTAAAAATGTTTGTGTAAAAGACCATGGTTTTTTGAGTGTAATATATTTTGTTATCTGCTGAGATAATGCTGAAGAAAGAATGCTTGAGATATCTATCATTGGTTCTTCGGGTAGAGGGTTTGGTCTATGAGTGGCTTCTGGGGTATTGGGGTCTGAGAGTCCTTGATTGTCTTCGGGATAGGGTTCGAATTCTTTTTTTTGCATTGAGAAGACAATTTCAACGTTGCTTAACAACCCTCCTGTTAAGCATAAAATTTTGAGTAACATTTTTTTAACCATGGCAGATTTTCGCTTGTAAAAACCACATGACAATAACATTTAATGTGAAGTCTACTCCGCTTTATTTTTTTTAGAAGCATAAGTTGAGAAGGGTTTTTATTAAAGAGCCGTTTGCCCCGATGGAGCGAACGTAGTGAGCGATTAGAGGGGTTTGATTGACCGTCGCACCCCTCTAATCGGCCAAAGAGGGCCTCCATCGTGGCGAGCGGCTTTAATATTGTTAAGCGTCTTCTTCAGTATCAATGATTTCTACTGTTCTAAACTGCTGGCTTAAAGCTCGCTTAAGGTCTTTTTGGTCTGCCTGTACGTAAATTGTTTTAAGTTTTTCAGGATTACTGAAGTTTATGGTGAGTAAGTTTGTACATTCATAGACATTAAGTTTTTCTATTGGGGCATTAAGTTCAAGCACGCGGAGATTTATGCAATTTGGAGCATATATTGTCGATATCTTTTCATGACTTATTCTGATAAAAGTCTCTTGCCGATTAGCGATACTTAGATAGTTAAGGTTGGGATTAAGTGCAATTTCTCCTTTGATGGGGGTCCATGTTAGATCAGGGTCTGCTTCGTATGAAATGACAGATGTCTTTGTTAAAGATCCTGGGCTTAGTGGTGTAATACGCTGAAGACGAGGATGGTACATTAGCTGTTTATAATCAAGTGGCGGGACTTGACTTGTAGGAATAGTAGGACTTGTTTGTGTTGCTTGAGTTATTTCTATTTTTTGTTTTTTTAATGGGCGATGGTACAACGTTATTGCAGTACCAATAATTATTAATTGAGGGTATTTTGCTTGCATTGCAGTACAAGAGCTGTTGATCGTTAGTAGATGGACGCAGAAGAAAAGTTTAAAGAATAATGTTTTGTTACACATGGAATATCCCCCCACTATAGACCCCGCATTACATAATTCATATTGAAATAATACTTAGGATTATTTATTTTGAAAAGCTTCTGTTAAAGTTTATTAAAAAAGCGTAGCCGTAATCAATTTTATATGATAACGGCTACGCTTTTTTAAAATCTAAAGGTGTTTTTTATTCTTAGATTCTAAGATCGGTGGTATCTACTTGCGTTGTATCGCCTAAATCTTCTCTTAGTTGATTAATTAATGTTTCTTTACAACCACGAGCATAAATGATTTTAGGTGTAGTATACACATCAAATGTTACGTTCTCTAAAAAATGACATTCGGAGATATTCAGCGTTTCTAGCCTCTCTGCATTGATGGTTAATGTACGTAAGTTATTACAACAGAAGACATCTAGGTCCATAACGTTTGCATGGGTAAATTCTATTGATTGATCTTCACTGTCAGCGATGGACACTGTTCTTAATAACATGTTATTTTCTACTAATTTTTTGAAATCGCTCCAGAATTTTCCTTGAGAAACAAAAAATGTTTTTTCTTCAGTGGCTTGGTTTAGATACCTTTGTGCTAGTTTCTCGCTAGCGGATTTACTAACTTCGTCGAACTCGGGAGATTTTTTGGCTCCCCAAATCCGTATTCGGTTGTGATGAGTCTTATAGTTTTGATTTGACTGATACTTCTTAATGAGCTCCAGAAATTCCAGTTCGTCTACGGTCGGTGGGAGTTCGATGACAAGAGAAGAGCTTTGGTTGTGTTGGGATAATAAAACTTCTAATCCATCCATGTCTACTCGATAACATCCATCAAGGTAGATTTCCTCAATATATCGAGAGGTCCTTCCGAGGGTCATAAGAGCTTCATTTTGAAGTATGTTACAATCAGTTAAATTAACCATGACAAGAATTTGAGCTTCAATGTCTAAGCTCTCTAAATTTATGCACCCAGCAAGGTTGAGTTTTATGAGTTTTGGTGCATGTATGATAAGTCTTGTTAAACTCTCACTGGTTATGTTGATTTCTCTTACTTCTTCATTCGAGATTTCGATTTCTTCGAGTATATCATTTCTAATATTTATACATTGAACAGGAGGGGTGTGTGGTGATTCAGGAGACAATGTTACGGGAAATTCAAGGCCTTTATTTTGCACCTCAAATCTTATTCTACTTTTATTACTTCCACTTGCATTTTTCTTTAAACAGCTATTTAGAGATCCTACGCAAGAAGCAGAAGCGCTGTAACTTGATAATCCAAGGGAATCTTCTAATTCATATACTGGTTTGGATATCCATGGAATACCGGTGGCGTATAATGAGCTAGGATTAAGGTCGTCATTAAAACTTGACGATGCCGGTGATGGCTTTGGTGGTGATGGTTTTAAAACTTCTGATCCGAGTTTACATGGTGGATATGGCGTGCGAAGTTTTTGTAATGCCCTTAGTGATGTTGCTGAAGTCAATCGAGTAAATGGTTTTTGTTCAGGACCACTTTGAGGTTGTTGAGGATGCATAGCAATGACCACGCTTCCTGTGGACAATAAACTTACAACGAATACTATTTTTTTTACTATGTTTTTGTTAGTCATGATTATTCCTCTGTTTATAGCGTTTAGTGTTATGAAATAATAGTCATTCCTGCTGTGGCGAATGTGATTATATTTTCGTGTATTTCATCAGAGAGTCCAGATAAGTCATAAGTTTTTGAAGCTGTTGAATGGTGTGTTTCTCGAATAATGTCAGCAACGTTATTCCATGAAAGTTGTGTACATCCTGCCAGTGAAACGAATTTAAATGGATGGTTTTGCTTCACTATTTTTTTTATTTCGGTCCATGATGCAAGACTGGTGCAATTACTGATATCAAGATGTACTAAGCATGGAAATGTTTCCTTTATAAAACCAAATTGGTTGAGGCTGCTACATCCTGAAAAATCTAAAAAGGCTAGGTTTGGTGTAATAATAGTAACTTCTTGAAGCTTAATACTGTTTGCAAAGCTGATGTGTGTTGCATGTGGGGCATTGAGTGTTATTTTAGAGAGGTTAGTATCGTTAATGCTTATTCTAGGTTCATCTGAGTTGATGATGAGATCCTTAGGGGTACTTGAATCTGATACACAGGTTGGTGAAGCTTCTGTTGTTGAAGAAGGAGAATTAAGACCATTTCCACATGGATCAACGAATGTGACGCGTGGTTTCATAGCGATGACTGTGGTTCCTGTAGTTAATAAACTTACAATAAATAACATATTTAATAATTTGTGATTAATCATGATTGATTCCTTTTTTATTAAGCTTGGTTAAGAAGATATAACGCTCCATTTATTTTTAAATAAATATCCATTTAAGTATTTATTTAATTACATATTTATTTTTTATTACTAACAATAATATTATATTAAATTGCTAGCTTGTCAATCGGACGAGAATTATACAGGTTTTTACGCAAAAGCAATATATTTATTATATGTTTTTATGTTCTTCTGTTTGAATACAATTTTTAACTAAAAAGCCACATTTTACATTGAAAAATCAAACAAATTTAGCGAAAATATCGGTTATTTGTTCAAAGATGGATTGATTTATGCCATCTTCAAGCGCCCAGGTCCAAGCGAGGACCGCTTGAACAAAACACCACTGGGTTATACGGGTGGGGTCTAGGCTTAATGTTGAGGCGAATAGGTTTATGCGATTTTGAATTATTTCTGTGACGTCTTGCTCTGAAAGTAATGCTTGTATAGGATTACGGATAAATGCTCCAACCTCATAAGCAGGATCACCCACAACTCCTTTAGGATCAATTGCTACCCATTTGGTTCCATGCTGTAAAATGTTGTCATGGTGCAGGTCTCCATGTAGGAGTACTGGACTAGGTGATGTTGCGATAAGATGCTTAGCAAATTCTAATGCTTTTTGACGATAACTGTTTGGGATATTGCTTTCTTGATCGAGAGTTTTAAGCCAGTCCTGTAGTGTTGGTAGCTTGATAGCTGTAGGAATTTCATCTTGATGAAGCCTGGTGATAATTGTACAGGCTATGATGATTGCTTCTTGTTCTTGTGTTGGGAAATAGTCGCTTAATGGCATTCCCGGAATGGCTTTGGTAAGTAAGATTGCCCCACGGCTCTCTGCGAGTAGTGCTATGGTGCCGAGACCTGCATAGGCGCGTAGCATGGACGCTTCTTGTTTAATGCCATCAAGATCAAGACTGATTTTTAAGATAATTTCTTGAGTCCCCTGTTTTCCTGCTAGAACATAATTGTAAGAAAGATTTTGCATGGGCTTAAGGTCATACAGGTTCCATTGGTCAGCAAGCTTTGTAACGGTGTTAGATAGATTTGCAAGCCACGCTTTGCCGACGGTGCCGTGTTGATTAATGATGGTTTTTTGAAAGTTGTTCATGGGATATCGATTCTTTGTGCTTGGTGTTTAAGAAGTAAGCCAAGTGTAATTTCTCCTAGTCCAAGGATGATGATTTGTCCGTAGAGAACCATGTGCCATAGAAGATCAGGTATCCAGGCATTATTCAAACAACATATAGTAGCAAGTCCAATGGCAATATAGCTTATGCCAAAGAAGAATATAATTGGAGGGCTATAAATTCCTCCTGGGAGACGGTTTGTGCCAAAAAATATTAAGAGCAGACTAATTGCAGGTCCAATGTTGTTGGTCATTAGTAGAGGTAATATTAAAAAAACTGGATTGAAAAATGGTGCTGTAAATCGTGATAAATTAAAAAAATTGTTGATAGTTGTTGAATCGTAGTCATTGGGAATAGAGTATTTTTTTATAGCCCAGAGAATGTAGTTGTATACGAGGGCGAATATAATGTAAAAGTTATAAACAATAGCAAATTTCCAATACCACTTGGCGAATAGGCTGCCATGTAGCCAAGAGAATACATGCATGAGTATTGGGAATAAGAGTAAAATAGTTAAACCCATCGAAATGGTATTTTGCCATAATATTATGAAAATTTTTTGAAAAATATTTTGTATTTTTATCGTTCTTTCTAGGTCTATAGGTGGATATTCGGGTTTTTGTTTTTGAATTAGATAACCAGTAATGATAGTAGCAATGCCTAAAATAAGTAATAAAATATAGGCAATAATTTGGGCTTCCTCATATGAAGCAATTAGTTGGTGTATGTTGTATTTGCCATTTTGAGGTTGAAATAGTAAGTGAATATAAAAAATAAAACTCATACTTAACCAAAAATAGAAATAAGCCAATATGATAAGTGATTTACTTGTCCAACGGCTTATAATGGCGAGAAATCGACTAATAAAAAAACATACGATTGGAATAGCAAGAAGAGTTTCTGAATTTAATACCAATATTATTGCGGTAGCAAGAGGGATGATTGCAACCCTCAATTCATAGTTAAGGCTTAGGTTACAAAGAATTTTTTGGGCAATTTTTTCTCGTTTTCCAAAGATGTTGACGATGCTATAAAAAAATAAAGGATAGAAGAGCGCACGTAAAAATATAGGTAACAAAAATTCTAAAGTATATATTTGGTCTAGAGTTAAAAAAGTAGTCCATGACCATACAAAAAACTCAAAAAAAGCTTTAGAAGTCTGTGGAAATAAAAAAAATTCAAAAAAAGCGGTTAAGATAAGCGCTACTCCTAGAGCCATGATGCGTTTTCCTGGCATCATAATGCGCGTTTCTTCTCGTGCGAATTGATGAAATTCTTGGATTTGTTCTTGTGTGATCATAGAGTTCTCTCTATAGGTTGTAGGGTTGCGGCAATATTCTGAAGTGCCTGTTGTTCTTCTGGGTTGTATGTGTAGGTTGCAGAATGATCGATATGAGCTTCATGCAGTTTAAATCCTAGGCGTTCATATTCTGTTGTTTCTCTAGAGTTTAATGTGATAATGAGTGAACTAGGTTGTTGTGTTGCTGTAAAGAGTGTTGCTGTTAAGAGATTTTCTATCCCTTTATTTTTGACGAATCTTTTGGTTATGAGGTCGCAAATTGTTACGGTTCCAGTTTCTTGTTCTTCTTTAATCGTCATCCAACCGATTAACCCCTGATCTTCTTCTCTGGCTGGATAATGTGCGGTAATAAGATAAAACTTTTTTGTTTTGCTCATATTGTTAAGGTCTTCAATGTACATCTTCAATTCTGTTTTATGGCGGAAATCTTTTGATGATAGATCCATGAAAATAGCTCCCCAGGTGAATGGGTATAGCATAAGCCATGGAGATGAGCAAAGTATGTCTGGGTCGAAGAATGAAGACATTTTATCAGCGTACATGCTTGCTATTGTGTTGCGGGTTTTTTCTTCTAGTGGTTGCTCGCTGGTTATTTGCCTTGCTTCAATAACTATTTGTTGTCCATGAAAATTTGTGGCGAACCATTTTCCTGTAGTTAATGTGGGAGAAAACTGGTTATTCATGCTGTGTAGTGAAAAAAAACAACTGACGGTTGTGAGAAAGAGAAATGTTCTTAGTATCATGACGCACCCCTTACGTATGTTAGATTGCCTTGACAGCTACTGACCTGTAAGGAGCTTATAAAATATTTCAAATAAAAATCAAAGATCAAGAATCAACCTGTTTAAGGCTGTTGTTTTACTTGGTTTTTAATATGAAGAGAGTAGGGTGTTTATTCCAGAGAAATTATTTTTCTAAGTTCAGCCACATATTCATTGAATGCCACTTGTCCTTCAGGGGTAATGTGGTAAATGGTCTTTGATTTCCCATCAACGGTGAGTTTTTCAGCGAATACATAACCATTGCCCAATAATTCACGCATGTGAGTGGTCATATGACCATCAGACAAATTAAAAAGCTTTTTGACGCCGTTATAATCACAGTTTTCATGTGTTACTAGGTAGGCCATGATCTGTGTTCGTATGGGTTGGTGGAGGATACGGTTAAGTTCACTCATGGCAGCGTCCTATGAAAGGTTTGAGCGGTGTTGTGTGGAAAGCACAAGCCCGGCAATGATGCATCCAATCCCTTGAAATGCCAGAAGTATGAACATGAGGTGTGGAATATTCAAAGTAGAAAGATAGATGCCGCCGATTCCAACGATGATGTATACGCATGCCAATATCGTGATTATTGGGGAGGTAAAACGTCCGATGAGAGCCCAATAGCAACCAACCAGGATGGTAACGATAGGCATTACAAGTTCTTTATGACCGATCAATGCGAGTATGCCTCCGGTGGCTATCGGTATGATTGGGAAGAAATCATTAAGAGCCCATGCGCGTCGAATAGCCGGGTGGATGGTTTCTTTAGGTTGTGCGTATTTACTCAGTGAATAAAATGAGGTCCAGTAAAAAATGGTTCGAAGAATAAAAATAATGGGGCTCGTTAAGCCTGCTGCAATGAGTCGGTGGTCTATGTATAGATGTAACAATGACTCGATGAAGGGGATACAGGTGATGCCAATGCCGATGGCGATGAGAAGTTTGCCGGGGAGCATGACTAAAAAGCTCTTTTGAATAACTTGGTAAATTTCGTCAATTTTTTCAATGGCGTTATTTTTGTTTGTCATGAGTGTTTTTCCTAAAAAGATGGTTAAAATGCTTATTATCACCTGGCTATTAAAATAATAGAATAAAATTCGATAGGGGTCAAGGGGTGTAAGTTGTTTTGAAGAGATTCCTTTAGTTATCGATAATAATTTCTCATTAGAAATAATTCATTGAGTTTTATTTGTTTTTTATCCTAAAATGAAATACAGGTTAAAATAGCAGTGTAAAATTCGCTGGGGGATGTTAGGGATTGAAGCCATGATAAAAACTTTATCAAAAAAACGTTTGATAATACTTCTGATCATTGGGGTTTTACTGCATGTTGAATGTAAGTCTACCGATGAGTTTAATGATAAGTTTCAGCCGATTCTGTTGGATATGGCTGAGGTTGTTAATAACATTGATGGACGTGATGATTTAATTGCTAAATTTATTTATGAAGCAAGCATTGCCATCAATCATTTACAACGAGATATTTTGGCTCAAGGTATTGATATTGAACTTAAGGCTATGCAAAAAGTTCAGGGAATAAAGCAAAAAATTAGTAATGAGCTTCGAAAATTGCAGCTTAATACCGATATGATGGCACTGTCCATGCAGGATGCAATTAAGCAAGAATCAATTTGGTTAAGTCATCGTGTGGGGAAAAAAACTTTAGATATTATTGATAATGTTGAGCGAGTTGTTTTTGCATTGCGTAAAAGTAAACTGTTGGCTCCATGTGTGTCAGAACCGAAAAAATGTGTACTTCGTCCGTCAATGATTGGTGTTAGTAATAAGCAGTCTTCTGTGGTGCTTCCTGAACAATCGGCAAGTTTGTTGCGACAATGTGCTTATCCGATAGGGGTTGATGTTAGTCCTCAGCAGTGTTCGAAGATAGTTGCAGATACGGCGTGTTCGAAGATGATCCCTGATAAATCAGTTAGTTTATTGCGTCAGTGTACTTACCCTGCTTCTGTTATGTTACCACGTAGTGATATTACCGAAGCAATTATTAATAACGGCGAATATGTAAATGCTGCAGGATCAATTGTTCTTGATCAATCAAAGCTGTTTTGTTCAGCTCCTCTAAAGCGGTCAGTAACTTCTGAATGGAAAAATAAAATTTCACGTGATTTCTATCAGAATGTTTCTTTTTTGCGTGACATTATTGTGTCAGCTGAGTCGCCACAGGAATCGCGCGATTTTTCAAATCGTTTTGCAGAGCAAAGTTTTTGGTTTGATAATACTTTGAGGTCAACGCATTTTGTATATGATCCATCGTATACCTCGATTGTACAAAAATGTTCTCGTTTAGAAGATATTGTTTCAGCGCAAAAGAAGGCTGAAGCATTTTTAATGAAAGCTATAAATCCTTTAGGGTTATCAAGAATTGAATCGCAGAAAATGAGACTTAGTTTACTTTATAATCTTTATTCTTTACTGCCTGATGGTGTTTCGTTGCCGAACCAATCCTGGCTACCGGTTGGTTTGACCGAACAAAGAATCAAAGAAGAGGTACAAAAAATAGTCTATTCATTGCAACCGACGCAGGGGGTTTTATGTGAACCTTCGCGTTATCAAATGATTCCAACCGTGTTATCAGGATTATCTCACTTAGAAATTGAATCGCTTATGAAGCCGGTTGAACCAATTGCTTCAATAGGGCATGAAGCATTAGTTGCGTCGGTGAATACTCCGCATGTACCGGTAATTTCTACTAAAGAATTTGAAGATCTTATGCAGCCGGTAGTGGTTACTCCTTCGATATCTTCTGCGCAAGTTCCGGTACCAGCTGTATCTGAAAATGTATCCTTGAATAAAGAAATTGAATCGCTTTTAAAACCGGTGACATTGAAGGGAGAAGAAGATCTGACTAAAATAGTTCAGGCTACTCCTGCTGCTGCAATTTCTACTAAAGAATTTGAAGCACTTATGAAACCGGTGGGTGTTCATGAAACGGTTACTCAAAAAGAGATAGATGCAAAGCCGGCTGCTTTAGTGATGAAAAGTCCACTTGAAGAAGTAAGAGATTTACTCAGAGATAATCGTCGTTACTTTGAAGAAGTAAAAGAGGTGACCAAGAAGCGAGAACGTCAAGCCGGAGAATTTTTAAATAAGGCTATTCAAGCTCAGGAAATAGAAAAACTAGAGCTTGAGGTACAGATGAAAAAAACGAATAACTCTCTTGAAGAAATTCGTATAGCACAACAAGAGTTATTAGGGATTCAGCCGGAAGAGAAAGAAAAACCTGTAGAGAAAGAGAAGCTGGTAGCGAAAGAGAAGCTGGTAGAGAAAGAGAAAGAAAAACCATTGTTGTTGCATGAATCGGTAGCGGTTATTGATGCTCCTTCTGTCTTAGATCCGGTAGAGAAAAAGTCGTGCTCGCTTATTAATAATTCGATTGAAAATAAATCTTGTTCTCTTTTGGTTGACCCAAATAATGAGGCTCTTAATCGTGTGCGTTATGAAAAACAGCTTACAGTTGATCAGTTACAGAAGGAACTTATCAACAAACAAGATCTACAGGTAAAAATTGAAATTCTTAATAAAAAAAATATTGATTTACAAATATTACTTAAGTCAGCAGAAGCAGCCACTGATCATGTTAAACAACAAACAATGGATCTTGTAAGACAACGAACACAAGAGGTCAGAGATGAGCTGACAGCGATTATGACTGCACGATTACAAGGTCGTGATCATGAAGTTTCCGATCAGATTGCAGTAGTGAAAAAGTACCAAGTACATGTAGAAGCACAAGAAAAGAAAAATCTTCAGCTTGAATCAGATTTGCGAAGCAATAATCAGCAGGTGATGTCTCTTGAAAAAAGGGTCTTAGATAGTGATCAAAAAGTTAATCAGTTATCAAGTAGTCTTCAAGGAGTGACCAAAGAGAATACTCACTTAGGAGATATGCTTAAGTCTGTAAATGAAGAAAAAAATTATCTGAGAGGATCATTACAGGTGGTTCAACAACAGGCTGATCAATTTAAACAAGAGGCAATAATCAATAAGAATTTGTATGTTGAAGCTGGAGCGAAATCGATATTGATAGAAGAGTCTTCTAAGAAATCTATTGATTATCTCGCTCGTGAACGAGCTTTGCTTGCTAAAGAGCGAGATATGATGGCACAACTTCTTGATCGTGAACGTAAAGAAACTGAACAAAAAATTCTTGCTCTAAAAAATCAACTTACTGAACGATCAACTTTATTTACGCCTCAAAATGCGATATCAGTAAACAATGGGTTGAGAGCTGGGAATGATGCATAGTTAGTCAATATTTTTTCGTTAGTAATTAATCTACTTATAAATATTATCATTTCTTGCCTAAATGTCTTTTCATAGTATAACCTACCTGTTAAGCAATGTGGTGAGAGCATGCGTTGAGACTGAACAAGTTAACCCCTTAAGTTGAGGAGAGTAGGATGAAGTGTCCAAAATGTAGCGGGTTAATGATACTGCAAACGTTTTTTGATCATTTCATTAATTTTGAGGGGTGGAAGTGCCTTAATTGTGGAAAGATTGTTGAAAAGCGAGAAAACACTTTTAAGGACGATTCTTTTAATGTATTCTATCAACGTCAAAAGATTAAAAAACAAAACACTTAGTAAGATTTTATTGCATGTTTCCTCAGTTATACGTCAGTGTTCAAAACACTTATCATTGTCTTCAACTTGCGCTTTTCTCTCAAGAAATTTGCTTGCAAAAAATGGTATTGCAAGGTACTCGTGCAAGTTCCCATCTTATTTTGCACATCGATACGTTACTAAAAAATAATAATCTTACGCTTTCTGATTTGAATTTTATAACGGTAGATAAAGGTCCCGGTGCTTTTACTTCGCTACGCGTGGCAATTGCGTCTATCAATGGCATTGCGTTTAGTCATAAAATGCCTCTTGTCGGCGTTGATGGTCTTGAAGCGTTATTGCAAGATGGCTTAGCTAAAGCGGTATCGCATAACAACATTGTTGGGGTTGTTGCTCTCTTAAATGCTTACAATCATGATGCTTATTTTGGTATTGTTTCAATCGATGATGCCGCCAAAAAGCAGATGGGTTGTAAAAAAATTCAGGAAGTTGTTATAACGATCCAACAAATGTTTCCAACGGGTAACTTGCTTGTTCTGGGAAATGGGGCTACGGTTTTTTTAACCGAGTTGCAAGATGCTTTTAACGATCGCTTGGTGATAGAATCTCCAGTTCAAGAAGTGTCATCGGTCGAGCGTATAGCTGAACTTGGTTATCAGCAGTGGCTCGGGCAGCAAGAGCGAAGTTATAACATTACGCCAAATTATCTTAAAACGCAGCTTTTTGTGATGCAGAAGTAGTTTGTTTGACCCCTCCTTAATTCTCCTTTATTCTGAGGTAAGTTAGTTTTTTAGAATTATTTTTAGTCAGAGGAAATAACGCTTATGATGCAGCAAGAAATGTTATCATTGATAAGTTGGATTGCCCTTCTTTTCCCCGTGTTAGTTTGCGTTTTTACGTTCCGCGGTTTTTTTAAAGCACTGGTTGCTAAATTGATGGGTGATAGGACTCCTCAGGAAGAAGGTTTTCTAACACTCAACCCTATGGCCCATGTAGATGTTTTTGGTCTTACAACAACCATGGTTATTATTTTGGTATTAGGGTTTGTGTTTGGCGGGGGATTACCGCGAGGTTCTATTTTACTGATCCTTATTGTTCTTGGGGTACGATGGACCACTCCTGTTATCGTTGATAGTCGTAATTTTAAGTATTATCGTTTGGGTGGCATTCTCACCTCTCTGGCCGGTTCATTGGGAAATATTTTATTGGCATTTTTAATGCTGTGTTGTTTTAAATTTATGCCATTTCACCTATTTCCATTGAATGTACAGAAAACGCTTGTTGAGTTAATGCAGTTACTGGTGTATGTTGCCGTTTGGTTTGGGGTTATTGATTTAATACCTATCCCACCATTTGATGGTGGAAAGGCATTGTACTACATGTTACCGCGCTCTCAACAGCATGTTATTGAAATGCTTGAAGAATATTCTTTTTATATCATTTTAGTGTTGGTTTTTATGCCGGGGATAAGTGATATTTTTTTTGGCGGGCTCTCTGTCGCGAGAGAAGTGATTATAGCTTTTCTTGAACGATTAATTTTTTAGGATTTTTATGGTTCAAGAGTTATTACATTTTTTGGCAGAAGTAAGTGTCTTATTACCGGTATTCTTAGTTGCATTATCGTGTCATGAATTTTGTCATGCATGGGTAGCAACCTTGTGTGGTGATGATACGTCGCGAAGAATGGGGCGATTGACACTTAATCCAGTAGCGCATATTGATCCGCTCGGACTTTTATTTTTATTGGTATTTCGTTTTGGGTGGGCACGGCCGGTCTGTTTTGATCATCGTAATTTTAAGTATCCACGATTTTATACGGTTCTGACGGCGTTAGCTGGGCCATGTGCAAATTTTATACTTGCATTGATTAGCTTGTATGTCCTGAAATATTTCCCCTACGGTTCAGTTTCTCCTACGGTGGTGCTTACGGTAAAACAAATTACTGAAGTTATGATTCAAATTAATATTATGCTTGGAGTGTTTAATCTGCTTCCTATTCCCCCCCTTGATGGGAGTCATATTTTTGCCGTGTTTGCAGTGGATTATTTCCCTGGTGCAGTGCGTTGGCTTTATCAGTATGGGTTTTTTATTTTACTTGGGCTTTTTATGGTTCAACAAACGCGTATGATGTTGGTACAGATGATGGTGATTGCCGAAAAACTTTTAACAATGTTGGTTTTCTAAATGATGCATGACATAGAAAAATCTCTAGAAATTATTAAGCATGGTACGGTTCAAGTAACTCCTGAGGCTGATCTATTATCAAAACTGAAACGTGGTAAAAAACTTAAAATAAAACTTGGGGCCGATCCTACCGCGCCCGATTTGCATCTTGGTCATGCGGTGGTGCTTAACAAACTACGGCAGTTCCAAGACCTTGGGCATGAAATTATTTTTTTAATCGGTGATTTTACCGCACTGATTGGTGATCCCACTGGCAAGTCAAAAACGCGTCCGCCAATGACCACTGAAGCTATTGCGACAAACGCACAAACCTACTTTGAGCAAGTATCAAAAATTCTTGATCCAACGAAAATGACCATTCGCTATAACGCTGAATGGCTTTCGACATTATCATTTGCCGATGTGCTGCTGCTTGCGGGTAAGACAACCTTGGCGCGTATCATTGAACGTGAAGATTTTCAAACGCGTTTACGTGAAAACAGTCCAATCGGGTTTCATGAACTTTTCTATCCACTCATGCAAGGCTATGATTCCGTTGCGTTGCAGGCCGATGTTGAGCTCGGGGGAACGGATCAGACGTTTAATTTGTTAATGGGACGGTTTCTGCAAGAACAATATCATCAAGAACCGCAGGTCATTGTTACGCTTCCATTGCTTGAGGGCCTAGATGGCGTACAAAAAATGTCGAAAAGCTTGGGTAACTATGTCGGACTTGCAGAAGATGCGGCAGCTGCATATGGAAAATTGATGTCGATTTCAGATGAGCTCATGTGGCGTTATTACCATTTGTTACTTGATAAAAATGAGCATGACGTTGCCGTTATGAAGCAAGATGTGGCATCAGGATCCTTGCATCCAATGAATGCCAAGAAACAGATGGCATGGGGAATTATCAATCGCTTCTGGTCACATGCCGATGCTGATCGTGCGCAACAAAACTTTGAAGCGTTATTTCAGAAACAAGATCATTCTCAAGCAAAAGAATTTCAGGTTTTGGCTAATGTCTCAAACCCGGTATGGATTGTTGATTTACTTAAAGCGCTTGGTGCTATTAGTTCTTCATCAGAGGCGAAGCGTTTAATCGAATCAAAGTCGGTAAGCATTGACGGTGAAGTGGTGACAGACTTTAAAGCAGAGATCAAAGGATCTGTTGGTATGATTGTTAAAGTAGGTAAACACAAGATCTATAAACTTTCGTAAATTATTCAATCAGCGATTCAAATGCAGAGCGTTGCTGATCTAAACAAGTTTGAACAATGGCATACAGTGGATAAGAGTTTATTTTTTCATACACTGAATAATTTTGTGTTGAAAAGCGTATGCCATAAGGGGATTTAGGATGGCTTTCAAGGAACAAATGTATGCTTTTGAGGGTTGATCCTTTTCCCCCCTTAACTTCAACAGGGATAATATGTTCATTGCGTTGAACTAAATAATCTACTTCTGCGCTGCCGTTTGCCTTATGGCGATGCCAGTAGTAAAGCTCAGGGTAATAAATGGGGTTGGTATAAGCTAAAAATTCTTGTCCAACAAAGGCCTCAACGAACTCTCCTTTATTTACCAATGATGTTTCTGCATTGAGAATCCAGTTGTTAAGTTGTAATCCTAAGAGGGCCTGGCTTAATCCGATATCAACCAAAATAACTTTGAAGTCCCTGAGATCTTTTTGAGCACCAAGGGGAATGCCATTTCCCGTTGAATGCCATACTTTTTGAGTAACATTTGCCGTACAAAGCAAATCTAGTGCTGGAGATAGTTCGCGAGATCGATAATCTCCCTCAACCTCGCTGTACTTAAATTTTTTACTCAGTTGTGATGGTAAGTTTTCAAAGAGTGTTGTGACATACTGGATTTGTTGTTGCTTGGTATATTTGTAAAAATCTTGTCGATAGCTGCTGAGTAACGATTGATGAGACGTTGCGCATTGAAGTAAGTCTTGTGTGTTGATCCACATTTGAATGGCTTCAGGCATGCCGCCTGTGGCAAAATATTGAGCGAGTAAGCGTAGTAATTTATCGTGTAAAATTTTGCTCATTTCTTGTTTAATGTCATGGTCAAAAATTGTTTTGATAATAGATTTTTCATCAAGCGCACTTAGATATTCGATGAATGATACTGGATGCATGTACAGTGATTGGACTCTTCCAACGGGTAACCCAACCTGCTGAATTGCAAAATCAAGCAAGGAACCGGCTGCTGCAACATGCAGCTCAGGGAGCATCTCATAAAAATAGCGTAATGCGATGATTGCTTTTGGAGCCGCTTGGACCTCATCAAAAAAGAGAAATGATTTACCTGGTATGAGTGGTTTAATATTAAGGGAAGCTGCTATTTCACGAATAATGCGTCTTGGGTCGAGGTCTTCCTCAAATATTTCTATAAACTTAGGGAATGTTTCAAAATTAATTTCAATAAACTGCTCAAACGTTTTGCCGAGCTGACGGAAGGCATAGGTTTTCCCAACCTGTCTTGCGCCACGCACGATTAGTGATTTTCGGTAGGGATTTGATTTCCAGGCTAAGAGGTGGTGGTCGATCAGGCGCTTCATCTTTTATCCTTTTTTTGGTTTAAAACTGTCCCATGATAGCCATGTATTGGTTAAAAAGTAAACATGTTTTAGTCAATGCATGGTTAAAATATCCTCAAGATTTAGCCATGCTATGGTTATTTTTACCCCATGATTTGTCCAAAATGCTAAAATATGCAACTTATTGTGGATATTTTTTAGCAATAAAAATGGGGCCACTTTAAAAAAGTAGCCCCATACGTTTTATGTGACAGAAAAATTTAAATTGAAAGTCTAAACTTAAGATTGTTTTCTGTTTCACTTTGTGATTTAAGATTAAAAGAAAGTATTCTTCCATAATTTTCCTGAGCCACAAACATCATCCTGTTCGTCGTTGAGTGAGGTGGAATTTCTACCTGTGAGCTGAAATCAATGCAGCGCTCTTTAAAATCATGTGCAAGCTTGCTATTTGCTGATGAGGACATGCCACCATCACATGCAGCAACAATTAAAAATGGTATCCCGAATATAAATAAGCTTGGGATAACCCACAGTAAGCCACGATTAAGTGCTTTAATCTGAGCTTTCTTTGTTATGAAGCTAATTGATTCAAGAGGAAGATTGATGCTTCTTGCATTAAGTACGTAGGCTTTTTCTGTGTTGTTAGTAATCGTAAGTTGAATAGTTTTGTAACCTTTTTTTTCTACGTTTCTAGAAAAAGTATGTTTACAATCACTTACTGACAATGTATGAGCAGCTGATTCAACACCTGCCTCAACTTGTTTAGGTCCGAATGATGGTGCAAATGGATGAGGTTTATATTTTGCACAGCCGGTGATTATCGTAGCGGCGAGTAAAAGGTTACATACAATAAGATTACGTTTTAGCATAGATCCCCCCTGTAAAACTAATTACAGATAAAAGCGTTAGTGGTTATTACGTTGACAGAGCTGCATAATTAAGCTTTTTATTGCATGGTGTTATGTATGAAAAGTCAAAAAATATAAAAGGTATAGCCTGTGGCCTTGTATGCTTAATTATTCTGTTTGAATTTTTTATTAATTTGGTTGAAATTAGTATGTATTGGTATCAAAAGTTGCTTTCAGGGTGCTGTTGATAATATTGTTGTCCCAGACGTTTAAACTGCTTTTTTGGGTTGAAACTCAGACATGTTTTGATACTTTTTGGTTAAAAAGCACGGTAGTCTATTGATTTCTTTTTACTAAGTTTTTTATGGTATCCACATCTTTTATACATTTTATGGTGGAGAATATCGTGAAGATAAAAAAAATAGTGGCACGTGAAATTCTTGATTCCCGTAGTAATCCAACGATTGAATGTCATTTAACCTTAGATGATGGGTTTGTAGCCTGTGCATCGGTTCCTTCTGGTGCCTCGGTTGGTAGTGAAGAGGCGTTTGAGTTGCGTGATCATGATCCCAAGCGCTTTGAGGGCATGGGCGTGTTAAACGCTATTAACAATATTGAAAATATTATTGCACCAGGGTTAATTGATACATCACCAGATATCAAAACAGCCGATATATTTATGATTGATCTTGATGGGTCACAAAACAAATCAAAGCTGGGGGCCAATGCCATCTTGGCGGTGAGTATGGCGGTAGCGCGTGCTCAAGCGCATATGCAGCAGCAAGAACTCTATGCCTTCTTGGGTGATTATTTTAACCGAAAGCCGGATTTGCCATATTGTATGTTTAATATTATTAATGGTGGTATGCATGCGCAAAATGGGGTTTCATTTCAAGAATTTATGATCATGCCTTGTTTCAATTCAGTTATTGAATCGGTGCGCACCGCTTCAGAAATTTATCATGCGCTTAAAGAGCTTTTGCATGTTGAAGGGTATGCAACAACCGTTGGTGATGAGGGTGGCTTTGCGCCGATGATGACGACTGGTGGATTTCGTTCAGAAATTACTCTCTTGTCGATCTTACAGGAGGCTATGAGAAAAGCAGATTATCATCCTGCTGATGGTGTTAAAATTTGTTTAGATGTGGCTGCTTCAGCATTTTATAACAAAGATCAAAAAAAATATTATGTTGCTGATGATACTTTTGAATCAAATTTTATGATTAGTTTTTATCAAGCATTATGTTCGACGTTTCCTATTTTTATGATTGAAGATGGGCTCAGTGAATTTGACCGTGTTGGTTGGCAAGCGCTTACCGAGAAACTTGGTTCTAAAACTTGTTTGGTTGGGGATGATATTTTTGTTACTAACCCAGAAAAAATTATGATGGGCATTCAAGATAAGATTGCTAATGGGGTTCTTATTAAACTTAATCAAATCGGGACCGTGAGTGAAGCAGCACGAGCACTGCTGCTTGCCAAACAACATGGTTACACAACGGTGGTTTCGCATCGGTCAGGTGAAACTGAAGATTCTTTTATTGCAGATTTTGCGGTAGGCTTGGCTGCTGGGTATATCAAAGCGGGGGCTCCAGCACGCGGCGAGCGTTTAGCCAAATACAATCGGCTCATGGAAATAGAACAATTTCAGATATAAATATTTACATCGAGAGGTTATCAAATAATTCCATTATATCAACATTATTCCCGTTTTTCTTAACGCCCTAAATCAAGTATTCTTAATACTGGTTTTAATTTAAACCGTTCATGCGTGGGGCATGGGTTTTTTTAGGGAAATGAATGGGAATATTTGTTAACAGGTACTTACCGAACATTTTTTGTAAGACGTTTTTTGCAACCATATTTTTTGTGGCTGCATCTGTTGGGGCTGAAGTGCTTTGCATGTCGGTTACTGATGCACAACATCAGAAGGTTAATGCTGCTACTGAGAAAGTATTTGAGAAACTTCCTGAGATTGATAAAGCTTGTGAGAAAGCATCAGAGGCTATTGATAAAATGCCACCTGAGGCTTTCATGTCTCGGCTTGAGCGATTTAAGAATAAACCATTAGTAAAGGTAAGTGGAACGATTACTCGTGTGAATGTTCCTGTGACTCCTGATAGTACTGATGAGCATATTATTGTTGCAGATGAAGGAGATCCTTCGGTAATCCGATCTATTCCTCTTACGGCATCGTTAAGCTTTAGTGGCAAAAATCTTTTACAAGCAGGTTTTTTAGGAACGGCTTATGGGATTGATTATTTAAAGTACAAGGATTTAAACAAATTCGATGAAGATTTATTGCTTAGAAAAATGGTTGAGCATAAAGATCAATTAATCAAGCTGCTTCAAGATCTTAAGTACACCGGAAAAAAAGGTTATTTTTCTAAGTTAAAATCGGGTTTTTCGAGCGTAGCGAAAATTTTTGATGGTAGTTTTATTAATTCATTAAAATCGGATAACAAGAAAAAAGAAACTCCTCCTGATGAAGATAAAGCATTAGATACGCTTAAATCGTTTCTTAAGAAAGAATGTATTAAGTCAGCATTGCTTAAGTTTAGAGATCATCTTCCTGGTGCGCTTGGTTATATGGTAGCACAAGAAGGTATGTGTATGGCGCATGATAAAGCCTTTGATGAGTCAGCATCCACAAGTAGCAATTTTATTAAAACGTTGAAAGCTGCAGAAAGTATTGATGCTACCATCGGCTTTTGGACAAAGAATGTGTATCAAATTAAGCGTTGTTACAATAATAAAACGAATAAAATAGATGTGCCGGTTGAGTTGTTAGCTGCGCCATTTTTTGGTGCTTCTTATGCTTTGTATTTTAATAATACTTATGCTTCGAATAAAAACTCAGTTACCAAATGGCTTTTAAAGTGGGCTTATCCAAAAACTTCACTTGATTGGCTTAATTCTCGTTGGTTTTATCTTATGAAAAAATCAGCTATGCATGCGCGGTTTATTCAACAATCCAATGGTCATTATGAACAGCAAGTACTTGATTATTGTATGATGCATAGCAAAGAACTTCTTAACATTCTTACAGAAAAAATTGAAAACTTAGTGCCATCAAAAGCTGAAAAACCTACTTCACCAGAACCGGTTAAGTCTCAGCGAGAATTATTACGTACCTTTATTCATGATGCATCTACAGAATCTTTTTATGCATGGCGTAATTTTAAATATACCAGCCTTAATCGCACCTCGATGTTTTTTGAATTGGCGACCTTGCTTCCTGCGGTGCCAAAAATTTATTCGGCGCTTCGCAAGTTGTGGGAATTTGTTCGAACTGATTATTAAATGATGTTAATGAAAGGCTAACCTATGATACTTAGAAAATATGTTATTTATATTTTTATGTTGCTGTCGTTGCTGGGCAATAGCGGGAATAATGGGCTTTTGAAAGCAGCCTCCCCGGAGAAAACTTTCCTTGAGAAAATGGCTGAACGAGCTGAAATAGAAGCTCGAAATAGGGCTGAAAATCATAGAATGCGCATGGAATATAATCAACAGGATCTTGAGCGTTTACACCGGAGCGGGGCGGTAAGGGCTGACCATCCTGATCATATGAGATATCAAACATTGATGCGAAATCAGGGCCAAGCTGAGAAGAGACTAGATGATTGGCATAATCTTGAACTGGATGTTAATAAAACCATTTTGGGGATTGCCTCAGATCATTGGCATACTGAGATTGAAAAGGGTAAAATAGAAGCACAGCGAAAAACCGAGGTTGGGAAAGCCTTTGGCGCATCACTTGCAGCTCAAGAAGGCATAACGGAACGGTCTAAGACGATGTGGGAAAAACTAACTGATCGTAAAAATATTATGTTGTGGTCGGCGGCGCTTATTGGTATTCCGGTAACCATTTATGCTTGTAAACTTGGGTTAGACTATGCAAGTTCAAAGTGGGGTAAACCAGCGTTAGTAAAAGAAACGTCACGTAAAAGTCTCAAAGAAAGCGTGATGGGTTGGTTTTCAAAGAAGAAAGAAGTAAAAGTAAATTTTGATGATATTGTTCTTGCTCCAGAGCTAGACAAGGATGCAAGAGCTTTTGCTGAGCGACTTAAAAAGCAGCAACAGTATAAGGCGCCGTTCCAAAATCTTCTGTTGTATGGTCCTCCTGGTACAGGAAAAACGGAGTTTGCTAAGAAAGTTGCTTACTACTCAGGGATGGATTATGCCCTTATTGATGGTGGAAGTTTTGGTCAGTTCAAAAAAGGGACTGGGGTTACTCAAATAAATAAACTCTTTGATTGGGCCGAAAAATCTCCACGAGGAGTTGTTGTATTCATTGATGAAATTGATGCTATTGCTCCAGATAGGGGTACTATAACTGAAAGCGATGACATGAATAGTCTTAATACTTTGATTGCTCGTTCAGGAAGTTTATCGAGAAAAGTGGTACTTCTTGGAGCAACTAATCGTAGAGAATCACTTGATTCTGCGATGCGTAAGCGACTAGGACGGTCAATGTGTTTTGGATTGCCAGAAGCTCCTGAGCGTGCAAAAATTCTGAGAAAGAAAATTGAGATGCATATTGAGCAATTTGAATATAAGTATGATAAAAATAAACCAGCGATTAAATTGTCATGCGCATCAGATGTTACCACTGATTCCTTTATGACTGAGATGGCTGGTATGATGAAGCAATTCTCAGGCCGTGATATTGAAAAAGCGGTTATTGATATGCAATCAGAAGTATTAGAAACCGATGCTAAAATGCTTACGAAAGATATCGTTAAAACGATTATCGTGCGATGGATTTCTATTGTTGCTGAGGATCAAAAAATAACAGCGGCACAAGATCGAAAAAATGCGGCTCGAGGATAAATTAGTTCATAAGAGGGACCTGGTTATAACTACGTCCCTCTTAGTTAATGTGTGATGATAGAATTTGGCTGAGTATATTTTTTACGATTTCCAGATTTCTATGGTGCTCTTCTTTCCATGCAGCAAAGAATTCTTCTCGCAAAATGCGTGTGTTATCTCTACGGTATTGTTGAGCAAAATTCATCAGTGCCCATTCTTCTTTTGGGGGACTGCCAAATGCCTTACGTTGTCCATATTCTTTTATCCACATGTTGGCAAACTCTTGGTAGGTAGGTGGGTTGCCATCAAGCCAGCGTTCATTGAGCCAATCAATACCAAAGGCAGTAAAGTGAAAGTGGTTACCGATAAGTTTTTTGAAAAATAATCGAGTTTTAAGATCATTTTTATAAGCGCCCTTGAGCATTAAGGTGTTTGGTTCTAGTGAGTAAGCTTTATCTTTTTGAGCGCAGGATTTTTTTGGGATTTTTGGTTCTTGGATAATCTCGCCAGTAGCTAAAAAATGGAGAATGCGTTCAATGAGTGATATCTTCTTGCCTTTTTCAGGTAAAAGAAGTTTTGCTAAGATTTCTTTAAGTTCATTTACGCTAAGAAAGAGGAGCGATTCTCTGAGTTCGATAAGTTTGTTTTCTGTGAACTTCATGGGGTTTTCATTTTAGTGAGTCTTTGCAAGTCGCAACTGCAATGCCTGAATCTGCGGTTCCGTAATACAAAAACCATTGTTTTTTGAAGGGAACAAGCCCTTGGATAAAGACGGTGCCAGCGGTGTACTGCCCTTTGGTTTCATAAGATTTTTCAGGAGTTAAAAAATGTTTCTCGCAACGATCAATAACTTTGGTTGGATCAGTTTTATCAAAAAGTACTTGTCCTGCAGAGTAGGTCCCTGGTTTTATAAGGGGGTTCCATTGAGTATCGACTGTAGAGTTTCTTCCATTATATAAAAGTAAGATTCCCTTTTCTGTAATAATTGCAGGGGGGCCGGGCTCAACAAGTGAACTATCAAAAAGAAGATTTCTTGGTGAAAGAATATTTACAGGTGACTTATCTTTATCTAGTAGAATATCCCAAGAAATTAAATCGTCTGAGGTAGCTAAATGGATATGTAAATCGCCCCAATACATCCAATATTTTCCCTGAATTTTTGTAGCAATAAGGTGATCTTCTTCTATTCTGCATACAATTGATCCAGACTTTGCCCAGATTTTTAAACCTTGTTTTTTAAAGGCATACCCGTGTTTTTTCCACTTGATAAGATCGTTTGAAGTTGCAATGCCAAGTGAAGAGATTTCCCGATTCCATTGAGAGTAAGTCATTACGAAGGTTTTGTTTTCTGTTTCTACAATGCGTGGATCTTCGCATCCACCAGGAAATTCGTTTGATTTTTGGTCATCATTATTGGGGAAAAGAATAGGTGCGTTTGAACGTTTAAAATTAATTCCATCTTTGCTTATGGCAAGGCCAATGCGTGAAGTGTGATATCCGATACCAATACCATAATCATCTTCTGCTCGATAAAATAGATAAACTTTTCCCTTGTGAACAATTGCACCGGGGTTAAAAACATGTTCTGATTCCCATTCAATTTTTTTATGCTGAACGGGGCAGTTAAAGGTTGTGCTTTTTGATGGCGTCAGTATTGGGTTTGCTTTTTCTATGCGGGTGAAAGGGCCTAGTTGCCAGTTTGTGTTCGTGAACAATGTTGGTGTAGAGAGTAATCCAGTAGCTAAGAGAATAGATGATAGATTCTTCATGAATATTTCTCCAATAAATTTTACTGATTTTTTAACATTAATGTTATGGTACCATTGTTCATTAAGGTGAGTTTTTTAAACCCAACTTTTTCATAAACGCGTATAGCGATAACATTTTTTGAGTCTGCATCAATAAATACTGCCTTAAATGTTTTTAAAACAATGGTATTTAAAAAAAGCTCTAAAACTTTGGTACCAATTCCTTTGCCAATATACGTTGCTTCACCGATATACCAATCAAATCCGGCACATGATGGGGGAAGGTCGTGCATAGAATAATCGTACTCACGAAAAAAATCTCGGACATTATAATGATGGATGTAGCCAACGGGAGTATCGTCTACCTTGATAACGTAAGCATGTATTGGTTTGTGATCTTCGCCTACTACTTTGTAGCCATCAACATAGGTGTCATATTTTTCTGTGACTAATGCGGTGGTCCATCTGCTGCTTTGGCTCCACCAGGCTTTAACATGTGGGGCTTGAAGCCATTTAAGGAGTAGTGGAAAATGATTTTTTTGTAGGGGGGTGAAGCTGATGTTCATGGTGAAACATAACAAGAAATAGGGCCTATTGCCTTGAAACCAATTCTTTGACATAAATTAATTGCAGATGGGAGGCTAATAGTGATTGCTGAATCGTAACCATTATTTTTTATAAAATTTAGTCCCGCACGGAGGCAGGCGGTGCCGATGCCTTGTTTCCTAAATTCTGGTATAATGCCACCCCAGTAGAGGCCTGGTACGTTATCAATGATTGCAATCATCAAACATCCGATTGGTTCATGATTTATTTTTGCTAAAAAGATGGAAAAATTAGGGTCACATAGAATTGGGTTTAAGAATTTAAATGCGAGACCTTCAGGCTCTTGGAATGCGATCGAAGAAATGTGATCAAAGATCATTAGTTCTCTTGGTGTGGTTACACGGTGCATTTGTATGTTTGCATCGGTAACTTCGTATTCCCATGCCTGTAAATTTTCAAAAACTTGTATGATTTGATCGTCAGTCTTGGTAAGGCCATGACTCAATAACCATACTAATTCATCTTTCATTTCTATTGACGGATGACATAAAAAAGGAATGCCTTGTGCTTGTAAATCAGTTATAAGCTTATCGTCTTTAGTATTGAGATAAACAAAATTGTATGCTGGGGTAGGGTACTTGGTGATCATGCTGTTGGTTGTTTCGTATCCGTGGAGGTTCCCTATAAACTGTAAAAATTTTATGTTGTGATCAAAAAGTTTATAAGCCAAATTTTTCATAATATCCTGTAATTAAATTACGTATAACCTGTTTTCCATCATCTTCAGTGCGCTTGCCGAAGAGAGTTGGAGTAACAACATTACCGTTTTCAGAAAAATAAGAAAAGTAATCTCGTTGTACTCCGAGTGAAAAGATATTCTCATGTGCTTCATTCATTGAGTCAGGCTTAAACACAATTATTTTATTTGAAGGTAAGTAGAGTGGAATTTGTCCAAGCATACTGACCGATTCTCCGGGTAAAATAAAGTAGTTATTATGATTAGAGTTCTGTGCAATGTAGAGTAACTGATTAAAAACGGAGTTGGAAGTTTTAGTGCTGCCATCAAGCTCAAATGCAAAATTAAAGAATACGTAATCAAGTTTTTTCTCTTTACAAAGATCAACAAAATATTTACTTACAAGATCGATAGCTGTCTCAGAAGAACTTCCACGGTGGTATTCGTGAGAACAAATAACGGTGCCGGTAGCTGGATCATGCTTGCCGGTACGAGGACCGTTTTGGATGATAAGTTTGTGCTTGCTGCCTTGTGTTTGCCAAAAATGATATAAGTGATCGAATAATTTTTTAGCAGATGCTTGTGTGAACGGCTGTATCTTGCCGGTTGTATCAGGTGCATCCCCGGGGAGCATAACGATAATCGAATTCTGGTTTAACGATGGCTTTTCTGGATGAGCCCAGGTTTCATAAGTTTTTTTTAAAGTTTCTGTTGTTGGGTTGCTTGCAGGTACCGCAAATAAAAGAGAAAGACTGGGAACTTTTTTTTGTAGCATTATTTTTTCAGTGTCTGAAATAGTTCCTTCGGGAAGTGCTAAAAAATCTAACGTTACATATTTAAATTCATCAAAGTACTGGTGAATACTTGCTGCGATATAGGCCTGGTTGTGATTAAGTAATTTTTGTTGATCAAGGTTCGCAATAGCGCGTAACCCTTTTTCGCCTACAGCACAAATTACATAAGAGCTTTGTGCATAGTTCTGTATCGCTTGTTGATAGTTTTTGACAATTTGATTGATATCTGTGTTGGCATCAATAGTTGTTATTTGGATATTAGGTTTTAAGGCTTTTAAATTTTCTGATAATTGGTTGGTATGTCCAACATCGCCGAGATTAATGGCGCTGCAAAGAAATAATATTTTGGTAAACATGGATTGAGACTCGCTAGACAATAATGTTAAGAGTGAGATTCAGGGTATCCGTAAGAGAATTTTGGTATGGTTCCTATCGGCTTGAACCCAACAAGTTGGCATAAATGAACAGCTTCAGGGACGTTGAATGTTACTGCTTCATCGTAGCCAAGATTTTTTAGTAATTGTAATCCTGCGAAAGTACAAGCAACTGCATATCCTTGTCTTCTAAAGGAGGGAAGAATTCCTCCCCAGTATAATCCGGGGAGACTATTAATGACGGCTATTAGTCCACAACCAATCGGTTCATTTTTTTCGGTTACCGTGATGAATATGGTAATTTCTGGGTTATTGAGTAAAGATTTTAACTCCTTAAAGGTTTGTCCTTCAGGGTCTTGAAATACTTGTGATGCGATTGTATCAAAGCGCTGTAGATCTTCTTCTGTCTTAACCTCGATAATGGAGAAAGGTTTTGCCTCAATCGGCATACTGGTGATAGGAGTTTCTTGAAAGCTCCTTGATTGTAATTTATCGATATGTTGAACACAAAGGTCATAGTCGTATGTAAGGCTGTGATCTAAAAACCATTGTTTTTCATAGTGCATTGTTTCTAGTGGGTAACAGGTAAAACGGAGTCCTGTTTCTTTTAGTTGAGCCATAGTCTCATCATCTTTTGTTGCAAAAAAAGCATAATTCGAATCTAGCGCAGGATCTTTAGTCATGGTTCCAATAGTATCTCCTGTTAGAAACGTGTAATGGTTTGCTTGCCCCAAAAGGCGAATAAGTCTGATGTTGTGGGTGAATAGTTTGTAAGTACGCGCAAGGTCATTGGGTGGGTTTTGTGCGGCATTGATGTTAGAGGAACTAAGTCCTAGTGCAAGAGTACTTAAAAGAAATAGAAGCTTGGTAAACATGTGTTCCAACTCACTAAAAGAATGTTTTTGGTATGAGATTTAGGATATCTGATTTTGCTGAGATGTCAAAATTGTGGGTCGAACAACTAGAATATAATTTTCGATTTTTGCAAAAAACGCTAATAAGCCGATTTCTTATTTTCACCACTGCTCATTTAAAGCCCCCTTTGTTATCGATTGTAGTGTTTTTCGAAAATATAAAATTGTATTATTATCGATTATTGTGCTTTTCGAAACTGGCTGGTACGCTTACTTAAAATTATAATTACTAGAACATCATAAAAAAGGTGAGATGAATGGATATTAAAGAATCCCCTGCTGGGAAAGTTATTCGGACGGTTACCGGTTATAGTGCATTTATCCCAAATCCTATGCCACCAATTTTTCAGTGGGATAATGCTTTAGTGAGTAGTTTATCTAGAGCTGACCATATTCTTGGAATGCTGTCTCGAGAAGGCAGTATGCTTCCAAATCCACATCTTTTAATGAGGCCCTTTATAACGCGTGAGGCTGTTTTATCAAGTAAGATAGAAGGAACGCAAGCTACTTTGGGGGAAATTTTAGCAGATGATGCTGGAGCTTATGTTGATCGAAGCCCAGATGACTTACAGGAAGTTCGTAATTATGTTGTGGCTTTAGATTATGGCCTTAAACGACTACAAGAATTTCCACTGTCCCTGCGTTTGATTAGAGAAATTCATGGAAAACTTATGCAGGGTGTTAGAGGTGCTCATGCAACCCCTGGAGAGTTTCGGCGTACGCAAAATTGGATTGGTTTACCTGGATGTACGTTGACAACAGCTAAATACGTGCCCCCAACCCCGGATGAACTAATGAATTCTTTGGGTGATTTTGAACGTTTTTTATACGACAGGTCTTTACCTCCATTAATTCATATTGCCTTGTGTCATTACCAATTCGAAGCAATTCATCCGTTTTTAGATGGGAATGGTCGTATGGGACGATTACTTATTACGCTTCTTCTTGTTGAAAGAAAAATTTTGCCAACACCGCTTTTATATTTAAGTGCCTTTTTTGAATTTACTCGGGATGAATATTATAAGCAGCTTTATAAAGTCAGTAGTGAGGGTAGTTGGCATGATTGGCTTTCATATTTTCTTAATGGAGTGGCAACTCAATCAAGTGATGTTTTGTCTCGAGCTGAACGTATTAATGTGTTACTTATTGATTGGCAGATTAAAGTTGGAGGGGGTTCTTCTAAGATTCCTCTGGAGATTGTGAAAAATTTTGCTGTGAATCCGTATTTAAACATCAAGAAAGTATCTGAAAGCTTGAATGTTGCGTTTACAACGGCTCAGAGGGCGATAAAAAAGCTGGAAGAATTGGGGATAGTTTCACAGGTTTCTGATGGTAAGCGAGGGCGCATTTACTGTGCGGTACAGATCCTAACTATTTTAGAAGAGCCCACTAAAATGGCTGAAAATTTCAGTTGATTTTTCGGTTGAGATGCTATTTTGTATAAAATGCTTTTACAGCATTAATAATGTAATCGATATCAGCACTTGAAATGTCCAAGTGAGTAACGAATCTTATGCCACCTAGCGCTTTGTAGGGTGATAGCACGATAATTCCCTTGGCCTTCAGATGGGCTTGAAGTTCATCATAACGATCAGGGATTTTAATGAAAAACATGTTGGTGTGGAGTGTATTGGGAATAAGAGAAATTTCTTCGATGTTTGCAAGTCCTGCGGCTAAGCGAGCTGCATTTGCATGATCTTCCTGCAAGCGCTTCACGTTGTTTTCAAGAGCATAAATGCCGGCTGCGGCGATAATGCCAACTTGGCGCATGCCGCCTCCGAGTACTTTTCGCCAACGACGAGCACGTTGGACAATCTCTTTTGTTCCACAGAGTACGGAGCCGATTGGTGCCCCAAGCCCTTTGGATAAACAGATGGAAATAGAATCGAAGTATTTACTGATGTCCTGAAGCTCAACGCCGAGGCTTACTGCTGCGTTGAATACGCGAGCACCATCAAGGTGATGGGCTATTCCGTTTTTTTTACAGAGTGATTGTGCTTGCTTGAGATAATCGAGAGGTAATACTTTTCCACCGGTAGTGTTTTCTAAACATAAGAGTTTTGTTCTTGCATGGTGAATATCGATTGGTTTTATGGCTAATTCAACTTTGGTAAGTGATAGGGTGCCGTCAGGTTCTCCGTCAAGTGGTTGAGGTTGGATACTGCCGAGTACGGCCGCTCCGCCACCTTCCCAAAGGTAGATGTGTGCTTTTTGCCCAACAATGTATTCATCCCCACGTTCGCAGTGAGCCATGAGTGCCATTAAATTTGATTGGGTTCCAGATGGAGCAAAGATGGCTGCTTCCATGCTGGTTCGTTCAGCGATCATCTGTTCTAAGGTGATTACGGTAGGGTCATCACCAAAGACGTCGTCTCCGACCGGAGTCTTGACCATGGCATTAAGCATGGCGTTGCTTGGTTTGGTTACCGTATCACTGCGTAAATCAATTATTTTCATGAGAACCTTTGGATAGGGTTTGTGTGTGGTGGAGAGAGAGAGATTCGAACTCTCGATACCGATTGCTCGGTATGACGGATTTCAAGTCCGTTGCATTCAACCACTCTGCCATCTCTCCGAGACGTTCTTTGGGGGATTGGAGAGGGAGGGATTCGAACCCTCGATCCAGATCTCTCTAGATACTCACTTAGCAGGCGAGCGCTTTCGGCCACTCAGCCACCTCTCCGTATAAATTTCAATGATTTCGTGTAAACGGGCAAGTGCGCCCGAGAGGAGTCGAACCTCTAACCTTCAGATCCGTAGTCTGATGCTCTATCCAGTTGAGCTACGGGCGCATGTTTTAATGAGCGTCAAACAAGTTGCTATTCATCAATATTGCGGTAGTATAAAACATAAAAATAATCTTGTCTCGTTTTTCGGAAAGTTTTTATATTTTCTTAGTATTTTCTTCTGTAGGGCGCATTATGCCGATAGTTATTACGGTCAAAGTTAAGCCAAGTTCAGGTAAACTGCAGATAATTTTGGATAAAAAAGGGGCGCTTACCTGTTTTCTTAAGAGTCCACCGGAAGATGGCAAGGCTAATTACGAACTCATTAAATTTCTAAGTAAAAAACTGGGGATCACTCAGCAAGATATCACGATTGTTCAAGGGGCAATCAGCCGGACCAAAAATTTGAGAATTAATACGAATGACACCAAAGAATCGCTATACCAGAAGCTTGATCTCCCATTGCAAAGTAATCTGAGCTGAAGGGAGTTTGGTATGGCACGGTTTTATTTTAAAGGGCTTATGCTGGACGGTAAAAAGGTCAAGGGGGTACGAGAAGCGGTATCTACTAAAGATCTTGAGCAAAAACTTCTAACCGAAAAAATAGCATTACTGGTTTGTTCTGAAAAGCGTTGGTCTATAAAGAGTTTGTTGTCTATTCAGCTTGGTCCTCAACGGGTTAAAGAACAAGATCTTATGATGTTTTTTAAGTATTTAGCGGCGTTGTTATCTAGGGGGATCCCCCTGGTAACGGCGTTGCAACTGTTTTATAATCAGTCATCTCATGGCACGCTTGCTGCGATTGCTCAGCGGATTCATCAACAGGTGACCAAAGGGGTAAGTTTGGCGGTTGCGTTACGCACTCAAGATGGTCTTATATCTCCCTTTATCGGCCAGCTCATTGAGAGTGGTGAGCGAACAGGAAGGCTGGATACGGTCCTTGGTGAGGCTGCTTCTTACTTGCAGGATCGCTATGAGTTTAAAAGAAATTTGATCAAAGCAGCCCTCTTTCCCATTATTACGCTTTGTTTTGCTGGACTGATCTTTGCAATTATTTTTATTTTTATTATTCCGCAGTTTGAAGAGCTTTTCCTGTCGCTTGAAAAGCCAATTCCGATTTCGACACAAAAAGTTATTTGGATGAGCCATTTTATCCAAAGCTGGGGGTTTTTAATTTTTTTAGTGATGCTACCCGTGCAGATATTGTTACTTCGGTTGCTAGGCAAGATTGCGAAAGTTCGAACGATGTGGGAAAAAATGCTTCTGGCGTTGCCATGGATCGGTGCTTGTTATCGTATGTCCGGTCTGATCTATTTTCTGAAATCGCTTTTGTTGTTTGTTAAAAGTGGGTTTACCGTTAAACAGGCGTTTGAAAGCTCGTTTTCAGTCGTTCATCGTGCTGCAATGAAAAAGCAATTAACTGAAGCAGTCAGAGCATTAAATCATGGATCATCATTGACTGGTGCTCTGCAAAATCATCTGGGAGCTTATGTTGATGATAATACGATAAGTCTTATCGCTATTGGTGAGCAGTCTGGCAACCTTGAAGCCATGCTGGCGCAAAGCGTCAGCTTGCTTGAGAGCAGCTTTAAAGAGCGGCTTCTGTTTTTGAGCGCTACGATCCAGCCTATTTTATTGGTGGTTATTGGTTTGTTTATTGCGGCTATCTTAGTGATTACTTATTTGCCTATTTTTTCTCTGGCAACGTCATTGCATTAAAATTTTTAAAAAATTATTTCAATAAATAACATTCACGTTTACAAGAATCCATTATCTTTTTAAACTTGACCTTTCGTATCGTTATTAAAGTTATCGTCAAATTATCATAAATCATTTTTGGATGGGAGTTTTATGGATTTTACCATGAACTGTTTTCTGTTGTCGTTTTTGCCAGTTTCTCTTTTAGGGTTATTGGTTACCGCAATTTTGTTCTGCAAAGTTGTTAGTTTCAAGAATACGCATGAGCGTTCTGCGCACATTGCTGCATTGATTCGTGATGGGGCTATGACCTTTCTTCATAAAGAGTACATGATTCTTTTAGCCGTTATTGCCGTAGCTTCTTCTGTTTTATACTTTGGCTTTAATCTTTATACCGCTGGTGCTTATGTTTTTGGCGCATTGTCATCGATGTTTGCGGGATGGGTTGGCATGAAAGCCGCTACCCGTTCTAACGAAGCAACAACCTTAGCTGCACGTGATCGTGGTGAGCGCGCTGCGTTCTTGACTGCGGTTCTTGGTGGTTCAGTCATGGGCTTTGTGGTAGCAAGTCTTGGCTTGCTTGGCTTAGGGACGGTGTTCTATCTGTTTTATAGTCAAGAGATGATCAGCTTTATTAGAATTTTGACCGCCTTTGCTTTGGGTGCAAGCTCAATCGCATTGTTTGCACGGGTAGGTGGGGGTATTTATACCAAAGCTGCTGACGTTGGTGCGGACTTAGTTGGTAAAGTTGAAATGGGTATTCCTGAAGATGATCCGCGTAATCCAGCAGTTATTGCTGATAACGTAGGTGATTGTGTTGGTGATACTGCTGGTATGGGAGCTGACATTTATGAATCATATGTTGGTGCTGCGGTGGGTGCGATTGCATTGGCGTTAGAACTACCAGAGTATGGTAGCAATCTTGTGTACACCACTTTGCCGATTACGCTTTGTGCTATCGGATTAGTAAGTTCATTTATCGGTTTTCTTTCAACCTTTGTTTTCAGATTTTCATTGAGCATGATGCTTCATAGCGCTGCATGGGTAGCCATTGCTGCTTACATTGCAGGTGCTTATGGTTATCTTCACTACATGGGCATTGACATGGTTCTGTTTGGCTCCATTTTCTTAGGAGCTGCCTCAGGATTAGTGATCAGTGCGGTAACCGATTATTATACCAGTGGCTCACCAATTAGAAAATTGGCTGAAACTTCAAAAACTGGTGCCGGTACCAATTTAATTTATGGCTTGTCCATTGGGTTTGAATCAGTTGTTGCTCCTGTGTGCGCGATCGCGATCATCATGTTTATTTCTTACACCTATTTTGGTGAATTCTTTGGTGTCGCGCTGGCTGCCGTTTCTATGTTGGCAACTGTCGGTATCACTATGACCATTGATGCTTACGGTCCTATTGCTGATAACGCAGGTGGTATTTCTGAAATGGCCGGCTTCGGTCCTGAAGTAAGAAAAATTACGGATAAACTTGATGCCCTTGGTAACATGACAGCGGCCCTTGGTAAAGGGTTTGCGATCGGTTCAGCCGTATTTGCTTCATTAGCATTATTCGCTGCGTACTGTTCTCTTTCAGGTATTGATGTTCTTGATCTTAAAGATCCTATTGTTCTTGCTGGGTTATTTATCGGTGCGACGTTACCGTTCTTAATCTCAGCACTTACAATGCGTGCCGTTGGTCGTGCAGCATGGAAAATGGTTATGGAAGTACGCAGACAATTTAAAGAGATTACCGGGTTGATGGAAGGTACTGCAGAGCCTGATTACAAACGTTGTATTGATATCAGTACTAAAGCCGCGCTTCTTGAAATGTTAGCTCCAGGCTTAATCACCTTGTTAGTTCCCGTTGCAATCAAGTTTGGTCTTGGTGGGATGACCGGTAGCCTTGCCCTTGGTGGGTTCTTAGCCGGTGCAACCGTTTCAGGTGTTGTACTTGCGCTTATGATGGCCAATAGTGGTGGTGCATGGGATAATGCTAAAAAGTATATCGGTGCAGGAAACTGTGGCGGTAAAGGTTCTGATGCTTACAAAGCAGCGGTTGTTGGGGATACCGTAGGGGATCCGTTCAAAGATACGTCCGGGCCTTCATTGAACATTGTTATTAAACTTATGTCGATTATCTCATTGTTGTTAGCAACGATATAAATAATTGATAAGTGTTTAGAATTTTAAGGCCGTCTAGAAATGGACGGCCTTTTTTAATAAAACGAAATTAGATTTTATGCATCGTCTGTTTTTTCATCGTAAGCGATGGATCATTTTAGCCTTTAGTTTTGTTGCTCTCTTTATCGCCAACTGGCTCGAGCTTTTTCTTCAGCGTAAAAGCAATATCATTGGTGGTGGTATAAATCGGGCGTTTCTTTTTTTGCTGATCAATTTACATGTCATCTTGATTGCAATTTTGTTGTACATCATTGTTAAACAAAGTATTAAGCTGGTGATTGAGCGGCGACGTAAAACACCGGGCAGCGGGTTTAAACAGAATCTCTTTTTTGCGTTTATGTTTTTTTCGGTTATCCCATCATTTTTTGTATTTTTTACCGCCGGGAAATTTATTACCGCAAGCATTGATAAGTGGTTTCAGGTGCAGATTGGGCAGGGGCTGCAGAGTGGGTTGAAGCTTCATGAAGCGTTGACGGTTAAAGAACGAGCGTTACTGCAGGATTCTGATAGTGCTTCAGGCAACATTAAAATGTATCGATGGAATACTCGGGAACAAGCAAGCCTCAGAACGTTATTGATGCAGGAGATAGCGATTTGGCGTAGCTATCGAGTACTGAATGATCGTACCATGAAAAGTCTACGCGTGTCGTTTTTGAATAAACTTAACGCAGTTGGATTAGGAGAAGATAAGACATTTGATTTTTATGGTTCATTGTATCGGGTTAAGTATGATTCTGATGGGTATACATTGATGGTTTATCGGTACCCGGAGGCGATTCGTGTGCCGTTGGTGCAACTGCAAAATTCGCTTGATGATGTTATGGAACTTAAGTCCATGCAGACTTCGATTTATAATTCGTATTTTTTTACGTTTATTTTAGTTGTGTTACTTATTTTACTCTTGTCGATCTGGTGTGCTTTTTATCTAGCCAAGGGGATTAGTACCCCCATTCAAGATCTTTTACAGGCCACTGAAAAAATTCGTAAGGGTAACTGGAATGTTTCGGTTAACGATACTGGGCAGAATGATTTAAAGCCGTTGGCTATTGGGTTTAATGAGATGACTAAAGCGGTTAAGCTTGCTCATGAAGAACTTGAGAACCGGAACAAAGAGATGTTCACGATTTTAGAAAATATTAATGATTCGGTGTTTTACGTTAATCGCTTCGGGCGTATTATCAATATTAATCAGGCGGCTAAAAAGCTGATTAGTACGCTAACACGGGTTGATCAACTTAAGCAACGAAAGATTACGTTTTTACCTGAACAAATCAGATCAACTTTTTTTTCGTTGGTTCGAGAGTTTTTTGAATCAGGTAAAAAACAATTCTCAAAAGAGATTACGATAACCATTAATTACGAACATAAAGTGTTGATGGTGCATCTGACTGAGATGGATATGATGCGCAACGCAGTGAATATGCTTGATCAGGGAATTTTGTTAGTGATCCAAGACTTTACGGAGATTGTTAAGTTGAGTAGAGCAAAAGCGTGGCAAGAGGCGGCCAAGCAGGTGGCTCATGAAATTAAAAATCCATTAACGCCCATTCAGCTTGCAACGCAGCGGCTTCAGCGTAAGTACCATAATTTCTTTGCTGCAGAACCGGCCTTTGCTGATTGCACTGAGACAATTCTTGCTCATGTAAAAATCATTAAAGACCTTGCGTCTCATTTTGCAGACTTCGCATCATTGCCGGTGCCAAATATTGAGCGGGTTGATCTTAATGAGATCATTAAAGAAAGTGTGCGGCTTTATGAGTTAAGTTATCCCCAGATTTTATTTTCTTTTCAATCGTCTCATGATGAGGTTGTAACCAAAACTGATCGTGAAAAAATTAAGCAGGTCTTGGTTAATTTGTTGGATAATAGCGTTAGAGAGTTATTAACAGAAAGAAGTATTGCAATAAATAAAGAAATAAGTATATCTGTAAAACTTGATAATCAGCGCAATAGTATCTCGGTTATGGTTGTTGATAATGGACCTGGAATTGAGTACGCTGTGCGGGAAAAACTTTTTATGCCGTATGTTTCGACACATAAAAAAAATATGGGGCTCGGGTTAGCTATTGTTCATGATATTATGAAACAACTTGATGGTGGTATTCGGCTGGTGCCAACTACGACCGGGGCGGTATTTGAAATTACGTTACCGTATCTTTAAGATTTGTTTAGGAGTAAAACTATGAAAAAAATTATTTTTGCAGTGGTGTTAAGTTTTAGTTCTTTGATCAGTCAAGAGCTTATTGCGATGCAGCGATTTGGAAGAGTCTTGAGAGGAGTAGCTTCTGTAGGGGGGAGAAATGGTTATAGGGCAGGAAACCAGGATAAATTATTGCCGGCATACGAAGTCGATCCTTCTCAAAAAGAACAGAAGCCTGAAGCATTTGATATTCTTGATTTTGGTGATAGATGGATGCTTAGACTTGTTCCTGTAGCAATTGTATTAACCGGTTGTGCTTTTTACGATCATTATCGTGTGTATTCTCATGAACATGCTATGAGTATAGACCCTGATTATGCAACGCTTGTACATCGTATGATAGTTTTAGAAATGTTAGAAAAGGTCAGAGTGTGTAAAGATCCTCGAGATTCGGAGAAATTGCGATTGTTTGTAGAAACCCATTATGAATCACTTGTTAGATCTATGGGCAGTTCTCGAGAAGAACGTGAAAAATTACAAGCAGCTTTTTTACGTTATGAAGCGAATGGTGGGGATGTTGGGAAGGTGATTACTAGTTCTTCTCAGTATTCTTCGATTAAAGAAAGCCTATGGTTTGCAGGCTTTAAAGATGTTTTAAATAAAATTGATTACTGTGTAGAGCGACGTGTGGTGGGAAATGTTTGCGAATAGAACAATTATTTTTGCGATTATTCTTTGTATAAATGTCTTGGGGAATCAAAAGCTAGCTGCGATGAATCGGATATTTGAATCAGTGGCAAAAAGTGCTCAAGATGCTCTATATCTTTTGAATGCTCAAAGAACTAAAAGATCGTCAAGGTCTACTGTTGTCAAACAAGAGACGCTGGTTAATGATACAAGCTCAATCCATTGGCAGATCATGTTTAATGCGTTTAGTATCTGTGGTGATCCGTACATTGATCCTGAATTGATACAAACATATCGAGCAGAAAAAGAAGAAATTTGTACTGAGAAAACTCGTGATTTCTTTGCTCTCATGTGTCGTGTGTTGTTTTTAAAGTTCTTGAAAAAATACCAAAAGAGCAACAGCCCAAGGGACTTAGATATCGTGCGATATTTTATGTATGATAGGCGAGAATACTTGCTTCGATCGATGGGGAAAGCAGCAGAAGAAGAACAAAGAATGTGTGATGCTGCCTTACGGTTTATCCGTAGTGGCGGAACACGGTTGGAAGTGTCTGGTGAAGGTGATTTTCGATGCTTTCTTCCTAACTGGTTTGTTCCTGTGTTACACGTATTACCTGAATGGTATCTTGCAGAATTTACAGAGCAATTTAACGAAATAGAAGCTTATCTGAAGGAAATTGATGAATCGAATCTACGCTCCATGGCGACACAAGTACGTCACTAAAAATTTACAGCAAGAACCCAAAAAAGAACTTTATAACGATTGTATATTTTGTGATAAATTTGTGGGAACTGGTGACGAAAAAAATTATATCTTAAAACGTTTTAATAATACGGTTGTTATGATGAATCTGTATCCTTACAATGGTGGGCATATGATGGTTTTACCGTACCAACATGTTGGAGACTTGGTGTCATTGACGTCAGAGATTCGTGCAGAGCTTATGGAAGTCACTACGCTTGCGGGGTCAATTGTTCAACAGGTAACTAAGTGTGAGGGGTTGAACATTGGGCTTAACCTTGGTCTTGCGGGTGGTGGGGGGATTAAGGAACATCTTCATATGCATGTGTTGCCACGTTGGCGCGGGGATACCAATTTTCTTGCGACGCTTACCGATACATCACTGATTTGTACCGATTTTAATGAGGTCTATCAAGAGCTTAAGGCGGCGTTTGATAAGGCTTGAAATAAAATTATTTTTTTAGGAGTTTTATATGAATAAATTTCATATGATTGTTTTTTCATTGGTAGTTACCGGCTTTTCTTGTTTTGCAAAAGCGCCAGTAGCCTTGTGGGAAGAGATTGAACGAGATTGTGTGATCATGCAAAAACAGGTTGCACAAATGGTTGATTCTATTAAACAAAAGTTTGGTGAAACCACAATGGCAATATCAAGTGTTCTTGAGAATCCTGATGTGGTGAATAGAACTTCTCAGTCTTGGGTGACGATTAAAAAAGAGTTGGTGAGCAGAGATGGTTCTCTGCAGACTTATCAACTTACGTTTGATCTCCCTAATGTTGATCGAAAAGATATCAAGGTTCAGCTTGAAAAATATCCTAAAACTTCAGCTATGTTGATTCTTACGGTAACAAATAAATCTTCGTATGAAGAAAAAACAAATAATCAAACGCTTAAGAGTTTTTCAGAGACGCGTAATTCAATAAAAATACAATTGCCGGATAATATTGATGTTTCTACTGAGCCAACGATGACGTTTAAAGATGGTACGTTAGAGGTTCAGTTTCCTACAATCGGGAAACAATCTCCGATTACAAAAACACTTTCGATGACCGATAATTAAAACGAATAATGGTTCGATAAAAAAGATATTAGGTTGTAATATTGTCCGGTTTGTGTACGATGCAAAGAGATAATATTTCAATCTATTTTCGGGGAAAAAAGTCATGAGCCACCATGAAAAAAATAAGATAAGAGGGCGTCTAGAAGTTATTTGTGGATCGATGTTTTCTGGTAAAACAGAAGAATTGATGCGTCGTTTAAAACGCGCTGAACATGCTCGTCAGGGAGTTTTGACGATTAAGCATCAAATCGACAATAGATCCCATAGCGCAACCATTATGTCACATGATGGGCATATGCGAAATGCATTGCCAATTGATGGAACGACCGTTGGGGTTGATAAAATTCTTGAACTTGCGAATGATTCTATTGATGTCATTGGTGTTGATGAGATTCAATTTTTTCCCAATCGAATTTTAGATATTATCTGTCAGTTGGTTGATGAAGGTAAGCGTGTTGTAGTTGCTGGTCTTGATTTAGATTTTCGTGGTGAACCGTTTGGGATAATGCCGCTACTTCTGACCATTGCTGATGAAGTTACAAAATTGAAAGCAATCTGTATCGTTTGTGCAAAAGATGCGCATTACACACAACGAATTGTTAATGGGCAGCCTGCTGGCTATGATGATTCGATTATTGTAGTTGGGGCTTCAGAAATGTATCAAGCGCGTTGTCGTAATTGTTATCAGATTGATAAAAAACCTGAAATGGGTCTTTCTTCGCGATACAAACAACAAACAATTTTTTAATGATGAGATAGACGTTGTCCTCCAAGAATAAGCAGCAATACTCATGTACCAATTGTTCCCATAGCAGTGTTAGGTGGCTTGGCCATTGTCCCTCATGCGAAGAGTGGAATAGTTTTATTGAACTTGAAGTAAAAACGGGGTTCTCGGGAAGTAAATCATCTCGAGAACCACGATCAAAAGAAGCATCGTTGTTGACGCTTGCTCAAATTGATATCACTGAACAAAAACGGATGCTTTCAGGTATCAAAGAGTGGGACCGTGTTTTGGGTGGTGGCATTCTTCCCGGCTCATTGCTTATTCTTACCGGTGACCCGGGCATTGGTAAATCGACATTGCTTCTGCAAGTTGCACAAAATATTTCAGCACATTTTCGTGTGCTTTATTTTTCTTCTGAAGAATCGTTGCAACAAGTTAAAAGTCGAGCTGCACGTTTAGGTATTACTAGTCCAAAATTACTTTTTTCCGATGTTGCAGATCTTGAAAGTATTGTGGCTACTGGCATTCAACATAAACCAGATTTACTCATTCTTGATTCCATTCAAAACTGTCATCTATCACTTGATTCGCATGCTATTCCGGGTACTGTTGCGCAGTTGCGTGAAGCTGGGTTTCATCTGATGCGGTTAGCCAAAGAAAATAACATTGCGGTGTTGGTAACTGGGCATGTAACCAAAGATGGGACCATTGCCGGACCGCGGGTGTTGGAGCATATGGTTGACGGTGTGTTTTATCTGCAGGCGGAAGATCGTTGGCAAACACGAATTTTACGTTCGGTTAAAAATCGTTTTGGTGCAATCAATGAAGTTGGGTTCTTCAATATGCAGGAACATGGTCTTGCGGAAGTTTCAAATATTAACCAACAGCTTCTCAATGAAGTGACGGCGAGTCCTGGGTCAGTGTTAATTTGTTGCGTTGAAGGTTCACGGCCGATTTTGCTGGAGCTGCAAGCGCTTGTGATCCCCTCAAAATTCGGCATGGCGCAACGTGTAGCGACGGGGTTGGATCAGAAGCAGGTTGTGTTAATTGCGGCAATTTTGGAGAAGTATTTGCGCATTAATTTTAGTGGGCAGGATATCTTTTTTAAAGTGAGTGGCAGCTTACGCATCAAAGAAAGTTCAAGTGACTTGGGCATTGCGTTAGCGTTACTCTCAAGCTACTTTCAAAAACCGTTACCACAAAAATCGGTTGCTTTAGCTGAGATCAGTCTTACTGGGCAGATTAAACCGACCAATCAGTTTGATGTGTGTCTTAAAGAAGTTGAAAAATTTGGTTTCAAAACAATCTTTGCCGCGGCTAATCAAAAGACGGCAAGTGCTTTGCAGATTGTTAAGTTTCAGAATGTGTATGATCTTTTACGGCTGTTTCCTGAAGGTGAGTAGGGTGTTTTTCTTTAAATGCATCGCATTGGAGCAGAATAACCATATTGATGTACAAAAGAAATATAATTACCCAAGACAAAAATGCCATAAAGCAAACTTATCATTCCTAAAATGAAGAGTAATAATTGCGTTCCAGTATTCTTAGTATCATAAATTCTAAATACATAGGTGACTAAAAAACATGGTAGAGAAAATGCTATAGGTGCCATTGTAATTCCAAGAGTGATTAATGTAATAAACCAAAGAGGACCTGTTAGATTCGGAATATTTATTAACGAAAGCAACCCTCCTAAACATTTTAAAAAGCTGAAAGACGTGCTTAAAAAAAAGCTAAAGCTGATTCCAAACAGTACAATCAAAGAAATTATTTTTAACCCGACTATAACAGATTGAAATAATGTATAATTACAACTTTCTTCTTGATTGTTAAGCATCAAAAACTGACGGATAAGACTGAATCCAAATCCCATAAGAGACAATCCGGGTACGATAATTTCTATGCCTTGTAAAATATAAAAAGGAAAAATTAGTCGTAAAAACTGTGTATTAAGACCTCCTAACAAACAAAGTATGCAACCAAGAACCACAAAATTTATCAGTAGCGAGTCTACAACCATTACCTTTGTACTTTTAAAATCTAAGTGTAGCCGATTAAAAGTCAAAATTCGTAAAGGACTAATCAGCATTAGCATCTTCATTCTCCTTAGCCTTTCTCCGCTAGCTGTTTTTTGTATAGGTTCTTATTTTGACAAATTTCTTTGAGAGCCTCCTGGAAAGAGATAATTCGATTTAGTATTTTTATAATGGCATCGTCTAGTTTTAAATGCAACACCTGACATTTCCTTGCTGAAACATTTC
>CAYHBO010000006.1:0-51319 GCA_964354855.1 uncultured Pseudomonadota bacterium
TAGATACAGTTAAAAAGCCTATAGTTATTAATCCTCCTCACCATAAAAGTAACACGATCGAGGACTGGGGACTAGGCTACATGTAAGAAGTAATGATATTGTGAGCCACCACAATGTTTTTGCCGTGTAGATATAACCGACGGAAGACTGCAAAATTGCGCATGATACCGACAAATGATAATTAAAAACTACTTTTTAACACAACAGAAAAAGGCTCCAAGTGTAAAGTCATTTTTCCTTTGGAGCCTCCAAACGAAGAATAACTTTACACTTGGAGCCTTTTTACCAGTTTTTCAAAACTCATCCCACCAAATCCCATTGCATAGACAATTCGACTGACACGGGATACCCTAATGGTTTATTTATTTTATGATCATAAAGGGTACGTTTATGAAGCTGATCGCCACCGGAAGCAGTAATTTTAAAGAAATTATCGAAGGCAATTACTTTTATGTTGATAAAACGTTACTGATCAAAGAACTTGCAGAAAACGGCTCCGCAGTTATTTTATTCCCTCGTCCACGACGCTTTGGCAAAACCTTAAATCTTTCCATGCTTCAGTACTTTTATGAGAAAACAGAACAAAGCAATCAACATCTTTTTGAAAATACCGCTATCTGGCAAGAAGAGAAATATCGCAACGAACAGGGTACTTGGCCGGTCATCTCCATCACGCTTAAAGACGTCAAACTTGAATCTTGGGATGAAGCGTATGCAAAACTCACCGAAATTATTAGTTCTGAATTTGAACGGCATGAACATATTCTTGCTCATAAAATAATTGACGAACTCAGTCGTAAAAAATTTCAAGCCCTCTTAAACAAAAGCGCAGATGAAACAGCTTTTGGATCTAGTTTACAGTGGCTCAGCCAATTACTATTCAAGATCTATAAAAAACAAGCTATCGTGCTCATCGATGAATATGATGCCCCTATCCATGCCGCTTATCTGAACGGATACTATGATGAGATGCTTAATTTCATGCGACCATTACTTTCTGGCGTTCTCAAGGACAACAATTTTTTACATCGAGGCATTTTAACCGGCATCATGCGCGTTGCCAAAGAAGGAATCTTTTCAGGCCTTAACAACATCATCGTCTACAGTATGCTTGAAGACCGTTTTAACCACGCTTTCGGTTTTACCCAAGAAGAAGTTGATGATGCTTTAACGGCATACAACTTGCAAGCCCATCGAGATGCCATCAAACAATGGTACAACGGCTATCAAAGCGGCGACATCACCGTTTACAACCCTTGGTCGGTGGTTAATTGCCTCCAAGAGCGCGGTAAACTTAAATATTATTGGCTCAATACCAGTGATAATGCTCTAGTAAAAAGAGAAATTGCATCTTGCAGTGATGAAGTTTATGCAGCACTTGAAACCTTACTCGATCGACAATCAGTTGCCATTTCAATCGAAGACAGCATCACCTTGCCTGACCTAGGTCTAACAACGACTTCTGGACTCAGAAAAAAAGAAAATGCGGTATGGACGTTACTCTTTTACTCAGGCTATTTAACATACCTCTCCTATAAACTTGATGAGATCAGAGGACAATTTATTTGCACCCTCAGAATTCCTAACGATGAGATTAGAACGCTTTATAAAAATCTTATCACCGAATCAGTCTCCAATTTCTCTCCTGCAAAAGAGATAACTCAACTACAAAGTGCACTACAAGACGGCAATGCTCTTAAATTTGCCACCCTTCTCCAAAAATTTGTGCTACAAAGCGCATCGTCTCGTGATTTACCTTTTGATGAATGCGAACGCAATATTCACCTGTTTGTTTTAGGTATTTTGGTATTGTTTGAAAACCTGTATTCCGTTAGATCTAATCGAGAATCTGGGTATGGCATTTACGACATCATGCTCATCCCCAAAGACCCTTCCTATGCTGGCTGGGTGGTTGAGTTTAAAAAAGTTGACCTTGATATGAGTGAAAAAATAGAAAAAATCGTAGACGTCGCCCTTGCACAGATTAAATCACGAGAATACGCTACCGAACTGCGCGCTCAGGGCGTCACCAACATCATCGCAGTTGGCATTGCCGTTGAAGGAAAAAAGCTTTTAATCAAACACGAAAAAATCCTATAACCCTCGGACAAACTCATCGACATGTTGTTCAACCTGCTTAGCCGCCTGCTCAAGCCATAATCCAGCACAAGCACCCCGCTTAGCTAACGCTCTTGGATCTTTCAACAGAGCCGTAACGGTCTCAATAAGCTTTTCTGGCGACATGACTTTCACCAAGCCCCCGACTTGCTCAAGTTCATCAGCGATTACTTGGCTATTGTGGTAGTACGGGCCAACGATGGTTGGATTGCCCCACATCGCCGGTTCGAGAAGATTATGTCCACCAATCGGTACAAAAGTTCCGCCCAGGAAGAATAAATCGGCTAACGGATACACTTCAAACAATTTGCCAATCGTACAAATCAACACGATATCGTTCTTATCCAAAAGCTCCTGTGTAACAGGAATTGTTGGATTATCAACCAACACATACGAAACCCCAAGTTTTTTGATCGCTTGCACTAATGCACCCTGCCAATGAAAATGACGTGGTGCTAAAATAAGTTTGAGTGTTGGAAACGTTGGTTTTAGAGCTTTGAAAAGATCGAGATACAAGATGAGTTCTGGTTGATGCAATGAGCCTACCAGGAGGGTTAGCCCGCCGTCGCTCCCCTCTACTCGCGTTGCTCCATCGGGGCGAACGGCAAGAGTAAGCGCATTCTTCTTCACCAACACATTAAACGCTTTGATATTCCCCAAGTCAGACACCCTACCAGCATCAACACCTACCGACTCGAAAGCTTCTTTTTCCTGCGCCGTCTGCGCATAGATGTGTTTAAACGTACGCAACATTGGCACTACCAAAGCTTTTCTAAAACTATTTTTATAGGCAGAGCTTTGTATAATGCGCGCATTAACCAGGTAAGCAGGAATACGCTTAAGTGCTGCAACCATCAAAAGATTAGGCCACAGTTCAGCTTCGATAATAATAAGTTTGGCAGGCTTAATGCGACTAAATCCAAGAAGAACAAATGGTAAAAAATCAAAAGGCAAAAATGACACCGTATCAGCAGACAAATACTCACACGCCATTTTCTTTCCTCCTGGTGTCCCGGTCGTCAGATATACCCATGTTGTAGGATCATGTTGTTTAATCTTGACTACAAGTTCTTGGGTGGCCAGCACTTCACCAACGCTCACCGCGTGAATCCAAATAATTTTTTTGCCCTGCGGCGCCTTAGGCACAAAACCCATACGTTCATGAAACACACCAAACACCGGTTTACCTCGCCACCAACGCAGTCCCAAGTACATGATAATCACGGGAAGAATAATGATAGAAAGTAGTTGATAGATAATAAAATAGAAAATAAGAATCATGGGAGAAAACTGTTCGTTACCTATTTGATTGTCATCCTGAACTTGTTTCAGGATCTAATCAAAATAATAAAAATTTACATAAAAAAACTTGGATCCTGAAACAAGTTCAGGATGACAAGATGCTTTTGACGCATCTCAGTGCCTGCAGAGCAACAAACACCGAGATGCAAACTATCAGGTTTCCGAAATAAGTCTATTTTACTTTCTCAACTGAACTAATCGTATCGGTCAAATAATTTTTCTTTAAGAAAATCAATTCATTTGCACGCGTTTCATTGAGAACAGAATCAGCTTTTTTGGCAATGTTCAACAAATTAATCATGTTAACACTGGCTTGGATTTGCACATCCAACGCAATAGCCTCACGTTGCTTTTCTTCTGGACTCTTTTTATCAGTTTTCTCATCACTACTATCACCATCAGATTCTTTAGCTGATACATCTACCGCTTGCTCTACAGGTTTATTTTCTTCACTGTTACCACCTATAAAATGCTGCCAGAAGCTTTTTTTATCTTCTTTGATTTTGCCTTTTTTATCAGGAGTATTTCCATGTTCAACTTCTTCAACGGTAATATGATTTTTTAACGCTGACTCTTTACCATAAAGCTCATTGATCCATTTCATTTCTTCTTCAGGAATAGCTTTTGGTTTAATCATAAAGTCTGGGGTAATTCCTTTTGCTTGAATCGATGTATCATCAGGCAAGTAGTAAAGCATAGTGGTAATCTTTACCGCACAGCCATTTTTAACCGGTACCAGCTCCTGCACAGAACCTTTCCCAAAAGTAGTTGTTCCCACCAAGAAAACACGCAGATTTTTTTGACCATTATTTTTTTCAGCATGATGCTTAAGTGCTCCTGCAAGAATTTCTGAAGCAGAAGCGGTAAAGTTATCAATCAAAATAAAAATAGGTACATCACTTTTCAGCACCGGCTCACGATTAGTACGATATTCTTGAATCAATGCACCTTTTTTATTTTTGGTTGATACCACTAATGATCCTTTATCTAAGAACAACCCTGCCATGGCAATCGCGGAATCCATAGTCCCACCGGGGTTACGACGTAGATCAAGAATAAGCCCCTTACATTTTCCTTCATTTGCTTTGACCAATAAGTCTTCCATTTGTTTTGCAGCAATTTCATTGAAAATCTTAAGGGAGAGGAAATAAACATCTTGCTCGATAAATCGGTAGCACATAGAGGTTTGATCTTTAACAATACCTCGTGTAATCGTAAAGCTTAATGGCTGTTTTTTATTGCGTAACACTTTAATCGTAACCTTAGTTCCTGTTTTACCTTTCAGTTTGCCTACCACTTCATCAGTCGACAAACCGCGTAATGAATAACCATCAACCTGCACAATCCTATCACCTGGATGCATCCCCACTTTAGCTGCCGGGCCACCATCAATGACATCAACAATTGCCAGCGCTTCATCATCCGTCGTTTTACCATTAATACTCACCCCAATCCCTGAAAATTCACCTGAGGTTGACTCCATGACCGTTTTAAAACTATCAGGAGAAAAGAAGGTTGAGTGTGCATCGATACTTGCTACAGCGGCTTTTAACGCATTTTGTATATACTTCTCAACATCAATACCCCGTAATGATTTTTCTTCAATCAGCGAAAGAATTTCGGCAAACATTTGTAACTGAGCATAGGCCGCCCCCTCTTCAGAAGCAGTCTTTTTTTTATCTTTTTTTATTACTTTTTTTTGCACTGTTTTTTTTGCTTCATCTTTTGATTTACCCCACCAATGCCACCATGAGCCGGCAAGGTTAGTTGTTTTTTTTTCTTGCGCTTGTTGTAGAACTTGATCTGCTGTTGCTACGTATGCATGAAACACCAGTGAACAACTCAACATCACACTTGTGATAATAATTTTTTTTGCGGTAATCACAGTTTCCCCTTCTTTACAAATAACTCATTACTACTCTATGCTCTTCATAAGTAGGGTAAAGATCAAACAAATTCATAGCAAGCAATGACACATGAAAATACGATTTATTCTACATAGCATCATTCTTAGCGCACTATGCGGCAGCTTCTTTTATCATTTGTACTACACAAAAAATGGCTTAAAAGCACATCGAGAACTTTGTACTGAAGTTGAAGCAACAAAAGAACAGCAATCAAAGCTACAGCATCAGATTGCATCACTTGAAGCTGAACTTCATGAGTGGCAAACGGATACATTTGTTAAAGAAAAAGTTGCACGCGAAGATTTGTTGTACTCATACACCAATGAGCATGTGTACCTGATTCCACGTGCAACGACATAAGAAATATCCTGACAATATCAAGATCTTTAAGTATACTGAGCTTTTCATCTAAAAATGGATCCCCGCATACGCGAGGATGACGTAAATGGAATAATTTGATCACTATTCTTAAGGGTATGATGACCATGAGTAATCGAGAAAACCACGTTAATACCGTTGAACACGTTTCAGAAGAACATACAGCCCGTGTAGCCAAAGTAAAACACCTTCAAGAAAAGGGTATAAGTGCTTGGCCAGCTTCACAAGAAGTTACCAGCACCGCTCAAAACGCCATCGACGCGTTTGAAAAAGACCCTGCGTCAACAGCATCCTATAAAATTGCTGGCAGACTTATGCTCATCCGTGATCATGGCAAAACATTTTTTGCAAAGCTTCAAGACCGTTCTGGAACCATTCAGTTGTACATCAAGCAGGACGTCATTGGGATTGAACTATTTGAAGAGTTCAAACGAGACATCGATACCGGCGACATTGTTTTTGTTCATGGAACCGTTTTCTTAACCAAAACCGGTGAAAAAACTCTTAGAGTTGAATCACTAAAACTATTAAGCAAATGCTTACACCCATTACCTGAAAAATTTCACGGGTTAGTTGATGTTGAACAACGCTACCGTCAACGTTATCTCGATTTAATGGTTAACCCTGAAACAGCTGCAAAGTTCCGTTATCGTTCACGCATCATTCAAGAAATTCGCGCTTTCTTACAAGGACATGATTTCCTTGAAGTTGAAACACCAATGCTTCACCCCATTCCTGGTGGTGCAGCCGCAAAACCGTTTACCACCCATCACAATGCTTATGACATGCAACTTTTTCTACGCATTGCACCTGAACTATACCTTAAGCGCTTAGTCGTTGGTGGCTTTGAACGCGTATTTGAAATTAACCGTAACTTTCGTAACGAAGGTATTTCTACCCGCCACAACCCTGAATTCACCATGCTTGAATTTTATATGGCTCATGGCAACTACCTTGATGGTATGTCATTAACCGAACAACTTATTCAAGATGCTGTTAAGAAAAATTTTGATTCATTAGAAATACCATTTCAAAGTCATGTACTTAATTTCACCGCCCCATTTAAACGCTTAACACTTGAAGAATCTCTCATCGAAATCGGTGGCCTTGATAAGAAAGATTTACAAGCTGATACCATTAAAGCAATGGTAAAAAAGCACAATATCGAAATTCCAGGTAATCCTGACCACGGCATCATGCTCTTCTCATTGTTTGAGGCTTTAGTTGAACACAAAATTATTCAACCAACCTTTATAATTGGGTACCCTCTTTCCATATCCCCATTGGCTAAACGCGATGCAACCAATCCAAATTTTGCAGCACGTTTTGAACTGTTCATGGTAAGCATGGAATTGGCAAACGGCTTCTCTGAACTTAATGATCCATTCGATCAGGCTGACCGCTTTAAAGGACAAGTTGCTTCACGTAATGCTGGCGACCAAGAAGCACATCATTATGATGCTGACTACATCCACGCATTGGAATACGGCTTACCTCCAACGGTTGGCGTCGGCATTGGGCTTGATCGCTTAGTTATGTTGCTGACCAACACACCATCGATTAAGGATGTTATTTTATTTCCGACCCTTAAGCCAACACACCACGAGTAGAAGATACAAAACGGAGAAAAGAGAAGAAGAGGATCCCATGAAATTTTTTAATACGGCTGGACCAATTAATCCTAATGACCATTACTATATTCCTGGTCGTTTGAATGAATTAATATTACGTCAACTCGTTGAAGAAAAAAAATACTTCATTCTTCATGCTCCACGTCAAAGTGGTAAAACAACTGCTATCAGAGAGTTTGTAAAAAAATTAAATCAGGAAGACAAATTCAAAGCTTTCTATATCAATGTTGAAGGCGCACAGGCATCTAGAAGCAATTACATTGAAGGGCTACGCACCATCTTAAATAGATTCAAAGCGGGCATTATCGAATATTTTGGCACTCAAGACCCCGCCATTGTCTACCTCCAACAATTTGAAAGCACCAACCAAACATTATCAGGAAATGCTTTATACGAATTTTTACAATTTTGGTCGCAACACTCACCTAAACCAATTCTCCTCTTTATCGATGAAATCGACTCATTGGTTGGCGATACGTTAATTTCAGTCCTTCGACAACTGCGTGATGGTTACACAACACGACCAAGTGCGTTTCCTCAATCTATCTGCCTAGTCGGTGTACGTGATGTACGTGATTACCTCATCTGGTCTGACAAAGAACAAAAAAGTATTCAGGGCGGCAGCGCCTTTAACATCAAGGCAGAAAGTCTTGTCTTGTTAAGTTTTACCCGAGAACAGGTTCGCAATCTCTACCTACAACATACAACAGAAACAGAACAACACTTTGATGAAGATGCAATTAACTATGCCTTTGAACAAACCCAGGGACAACCATGGCTCGTAAATGCTCTCGCTTATCAAGCCTGTTTCAGAGATATTGTTGATCGATCACAACGAATTACCCTTGATGTTATAGAACGAGCAAGAGAAGCACTTATAAAACGCATGGATACACATCTTGACGTTTTAGTTTCAAGATTGCACGAAAAGCGGGTCCATGACGTTGTCAGTGATATTATTCTTGGCGAAGGAACAGGCAAACAGATCAGTAACGATGATCTCCAATATGTCATCGACCTTGGCTTAATCAATCCACAAGGTACCTGCATTGCAAATCCCATTTATCAAGAAATTATTCCACGAGCCCTTGTTCATGTTAAGCAAACCCGTATGCTGCAACAAACAAGCTGGTATGTTGCTCAAGATGGTCGTCTTGACATCATGAAACTCCTTGAAGCATTCACGCAATTTTATCGAGAAAACATAGATCTCTGGCTCGAAGAAACATTTTTTAAAGAAGTCGCACCACATTTGCTACTCATGGCCTTCCTTCAACGCATCATCAATGGTGGCGGAAGTATTAATCGAGAATATGCTTTAGGTCGAGGACGTGTTGATCTTCTCATTGTATGGAACTATGGCAATGGGCAAAAGCAACGTATCGTTATTGAGCTCAAGATCTGGCGTAGTGAAAAAACACTTACTGACGGCATTGAACAAACAGAAAATTACATGACCACCTCTAATACCACCGAAGGACACTTAGTTATCTTCGATCAATCTGCACATAAAAGTTGGGATGAAAAAATATACCAACGCACCGAAACATTTAATGCTAAAACCATTCACGTCTGGGGATTATGATAGCAGCACAAGAAACATCTCCTAAAAATACAATAAAACAATCTGAAGACATCATCCAAGGCGCAAAGTATCGCTGGAAGCTAAAGACGCCAGATAACGACCTGATCAACACCATCAGCAAAACACACAACCTCAGTAAACCGGTTGCGCACATTTTATTTTCTCGTGGCTACCATGATCATGATCAAATCAGATCATTTTTATTCAGCTCCTATGAACAAGATGTTGCCAACCCGGCTTTACTTAAAGGTGCTTCTGCTGCTGCTGCACGCATCATTCAAGCCATTGAGAAGAACGAAAAGATTTTGATTTTTGGTGATTATGATGTTGATGGCATTACCTCATCAGGGTTACTCATGCTTGCCATGCTCCCCATCAAAGCAAACATTAATTTTTTTCTTCCTAACCGTAAACGTGATGGGTACGGGCTTTCCAGTAAAATTGTTAAAAAAGCAAAAGAACATGGCTATAGCCTTATCATCACCGTTGACAACGGAATTACCGCATTTCAACCGGCACAAGATGCTCATGAGCTTGGTATCGATTTAATCATAACCGATCACCATCGGCCTCATGGCAAGACACCCATCGCCTTAGCAATCGTTAATCCACAACAAGATGATTGTACCTATCCATTTAAACATTTTGCCGGCGTTGGTGTTATTTTTAAATTGGTAACGTTGATCTACGAACAACTCACTTTGACACTGCCCGACAAAGTTTATGAGCTCCTGATGCTCGGCACCGTTGCCGACGTTGTACCATTACTCGGTGAAAATCGATTTTGGGTACGTCACGGGTTAGCAAAAAGTAATAAGCAACGAAGCTTTGCTATGTCGGTTCTTGCGCAGAATACCAAGCTCACCAAAGATGTCCTTAACTCAACCGACATCGGATTCATGATTACGCCACAAATTAATGCTTTGGGACGTCTTGATGACCCTCGTGATGGCGTAAAATTTTTAATCAGCTCTGAGTATCCCGAAGTTGAACGTATCGGCATGATTCTAAAAAAGATGAATGAAGACCGAAAAAAAATTGAGCGCACCATCTATGATGCCATCGAAGAAGCTATTGCTGAAAAGAACATCAATCTCGACGTTGAAAATACTATTGTTGCCGGCAATAAAGAATGGCAAGCCGGGGTCATCGGATTAGTTGCTGGTAAACTTATGCACAACTTTGGACGCCCTACCATACTATTCCACTTAACTCATGATGGCATCGCTAAAGGTTCGTGCCGCTCCATTCCTGAATTTAATATTTTTAATGCGCTAGAAGGCTGCAAAGATATTTTAATTTCATTCGGTGGCCACTCATTTGCAGCAGGACTTTCACTCAAACAAGAAGATATTCCTGAACTTAAACGTCGCATAGAGAAAGCGGTATCTGAACAACTAACCCCAGAAGACTTACAACCTAAAATTGAGCTTGATGCGTATCTTGATCTTCCTGAGGTCAACACCAGGCTTATGCATGATCTTTCATACCTTGAACCATTTGGACACAAAAATTCACAACCAACCTTCTTAATTAAAAACGTTACCATGCTTAATCAAGCACAGATGCTTAAAGATTTGCATGTTAAATGCTCAGTCTTTGCTGAAGGAACCATTAAACCGGTCATTTTCTTTAATCGACCAGAACTCTTCAACATCTTAAATGCCCTTGATGGCCAACCATTTCATTTAGCTGGACAGGTACTTAAGAATGAATGGGAAGGCGTCACGCGGATTGAATTGCAGGGATTGGACATCGCGTTTGATTAGATTCGCAAGCTCTAGATTTTATCCCAGAACTCCCATGACGGATACGGTTCAATAGAATCGTAATCCTCAAAGAGCCTATCCATGAACATGACATTGAATGACTTTGGCATGGTAATGGATTCAATCATTTTGATTGCGGCTACGAAATCGTCTCGATTCCCCGGTCGAATCACCCCACTTGCTTCAGGATCTTTGGCAATCATCTCAAGCGTTGCCAATAAACGAATCAACAAGCGTGCACCTTCATGTTGCGCTGGATGACTGATCAATAACTTCTTTTTAGTTTTCTTTGCTCTCGATGCTTTTTCATCACCTTCTTTTTGTTTTTGTGGTTTTCCTTCGAACGAGTACGTGCCATCTACAAACGAAACTTGACCATTACGTTCAGCTTCTTTAATAGCTTCGCCATGCTGATAGCCCCAGGTGGAATTTTTTTCAAGACCCGTACAAAGTTCAGAAGTTGGCATGACCGTTGCAACACCATAATCAGCTTGATATTTGTTAACAACTTTGGTGGTGATCGATGGGATAGCAAATGTTTTTTTAATGCGATCTTCACTCATAAAATCAAAAGCAAACACACCAGAATCGGTCCCACGACTATCCCAATCAAGCCGATAGATACCATCCATAAATGATCCGTATGAACTGTTGACTGGTACATTGAAAAGTGCAGGGATATCATAAACTTGAGGGGGGAGTTTTCCTTCCCATGCTTCAAACACCGGCTGTACGGCATGAAGGACACCATCAGGGGATTGTTTTACCACACACGGAGCAACCATAAATAGTTCATTTTTAAGCGTTAATTCATCACGACCACCAACATGGGTAAATAGAAGATTACCCAATGTTGCATACCATGAAGCACGCAGAAATCGCAGCATTGGTCGTAGAATAAACTCGTCTTTACAGCCTTCTAAACAGGAAAAACATTCATACAATTTAACCCCTTTACTCGACATAATAAACTGATCACGCAGACCATGCGTTTGCTTATCTTCAGAGATTCCCACTTCGCCAATATCTTCCCACAGAGCTTTTAGACGATCATTCTCAATATGATTAGCAAATAAGTCCTGCATGATCGATGAAAAAACACAAACTTGCTTAAGTGACAAAAGTTGAACGTTAACGTAAGATTTCGATCTGCCATAAATTTTTTCTAACATAATAAGTTCTTTTTTTGATTTCTCAGTTACCTGATCACGTAAGAACTTCTTAAGATCCGGCACCACGCTTTCAAGATGCTTTTGCAAAAAGACCGTCAAGGCTTCAACCCCAATCCCCGTCAAATCACCCTCGCCACGCTCAACAATCAATTTATGAAGATATAATCTCACTAACGTTTCAAGCTCAAGCGCTTCACTAATTTTTTGTGATGTACTACGCGTTTGCATTGAATACAACAACTCGCCACCGCTTACAAAATCATGATAAATACTGTTGTGCACATCAAATTTTGTATCAATCAGTGCAAGCTGTTGTAGAAGATAATTCACACGAATATTTTCACGTGAAGAACGCGGATACATACTTAAAAAGTCTACAAAGATAACCTGCTTAATACCTTGTTCTTTAAACTTATTAACCAAATCATCCATGAAAACTTTGTAGGGCAATGGAAAACGAACACCGTTAAAAAAAAGCATCTGTTCAGATTTAATATTTTTTAATCCTTCAGATTTAACATCGGCCAACGGCTGTAAACAACGAATCTCAGCATAATTATCACGATTAAATAAAAAATATTCACCTTCAAAAGAAAACGGAATCCAATAATTATCATAATCTTTTTTTAGCAGCACAAGATTTCTCAAAAATGCTTTATCTGCCGTAGCTACATTCTGTAACGAAGGATCAAAAAAACCTGATTGATGAATACGATTTCTAACCGAGATCAAATCAGTTTCATACTTATTCTCGTAGACTACAGCATCTTTTCGTACAAGACTTTGTATGGTATCAAGTTTCTCAAAAAAGCGCTTTTCAGTATTAATATCAACAAAAACAAGTCCATCAGGTTTATAGGTAAAGTGACTCATCTGAGCTGGTAAATCGGCAATATAAACTTTATCGTGAAACTGAAAAACTTCCGCAAGTTGAGAAGATGAGTTATCAACGTGCTCATAATGCTCAACATTATTACCATACTTCATCCAGTTTTTAATATTCCCCAACATGGTACTTTTACCCACACCGTCAACAAAACTACAAAAAATATAAACCGTCTTTTCACCATTTTGCGGAACTAACTGCTGAGCAAATCGTTCAACAAACACTTGTGCATGTCGCGTCGCCCCTTTTTGTTGTGAATTAAAAATCTCTATGGGATAGGTAATATCAGGACCGGTAAAATATTTTTTAAGCGGTACCGGTGATGCTAATAGATGCTTTGCACCTTCAACAGAAAAGAGAATGTCTTGTGTTCCTGCAACTTGTTTGTTACCAACCTTCAGGTATCCCCCGTAAAGTTTCTCCCAAAATTTTATCAAAAGTGAAAGTACTTTACGATACTCATTGTTTTTAATAACTTTCATAATTGCTTGATGGGTAGAATCAATCAACGGCAATGCCTCACCAAAAGCATGCTCCTGAAAAATACCTGCACGAGCGTCAAAAAGCGAAATCTTATCCACATTGATGTGCTCAAAAATTTGATCAGAACTTTTAACGCGATTCACGTCTTTCAAGGTAAAACCGGTCATGAATCCAAACCGATTATGCAATTTGAGCGACCATCCTGCATTGTTTTTAGTTGTTGCTTCATCATTAATTTTCGCTGCTTTAAAATCAGTGTAGTACGGCGGCATTGAAGCCTCTTCGTAGCCAAGAATAGCAAAACGACCATGCAAATTAAGATCGTTACGGACTAACTCTTTTTCTAGTAAACGAAAACTTTCTGAAGTTTGTTGCAGGATGAATGGGTGGTACTCATGCACATAGCGACCTTCTGGACTAAACTCAAAGTGCTTAAGAAAACTTTTAATAAAATCATGTTCAGAGCCAACGGATAACAAAGGTGTTGAGGCAGAAACACTGTAAGAAAGAAATGTGAGAAAAAAAACGAATATAGTTTTAAACATCATTATAACCCCCAGCAGCTTTTTTCTTCCCGTCTTGTGCATCAAGAAATATATCATAATCTTTTTGCTGTTTGTTCTTGAGAAGCGTCATAAGCTCTTTGCAGGTTTTCATGACTTCCAAGTAGTCCGCTTCATACTTACTTTTGAAAAGTTTTTTAACCACAAAATCAAGCTCATAGTAATAACGATCAACCATCTCAAAGTCTTTAAGAAGAATTCCCTCATTAAAAAGCTTCAACAGATAATCAAAACTCAGTGCATAAAAATCAAAAACCGAAGTACACCCTGAATCTCTCAAATATAAAAAGAGATTTTTAGTCTTTACACCTGTACCCATTTTTCTGATTCCCTCAGAAAGTTTGCCATTTTTCTCTGGTAAGAACACACGCCGTGTCGTTAGATTGACACTGGCTTTTTTTAAGAACTCATTAATGAAACTACACTGATCAACTACATATTCCCAATACCCAGCAATCTTAAAACCGTCAGCTTTATCAAAAAAATAAAACCATGGTTTCTCAGAAAAAATATAGACCACATTAGCAATACCTTCAGCAATGTGGACAGGAGTCATGCGTGCAAAAAAATTCTCACGAATCACAAAAACCTTAGGATAAAACTTAGAAAGATACTTTTTATAAAAGGGGTTCTCTTCACACACCTCTTGAGACTTTTCACTATCACTTATAGTTCCTGTAGCCACATTTTGCTCTTCTACAGAAGCAAGCGGTACTGCAGCTTCCTGCTCGCTTACACAAAGATTTTGAAAGAAATCCTGTAACACAGCTTCTTTCGATATTTTTTTTATTGTATCAGCATGAATTGATGTAGAAAGTACTAAGAGAAGACTTAAGAAGAATAATTTTTTGATCATAATGGTTCTCACCGGAGCAGATGCTCAACTAATTGTTTTGCTGCAACATCAAGCTTGCGACAAGTCGCCAATGTTTGTATCTGAACCTGTTTATCAATAGTATCCAATTGGAGAACGCAACCGGTTAGCTGCACTACCGATCCAAAAACGATCATAAGATTTTGGATTGCTCGATCATTAATAAAGATATCTATCGGTTTTTTAACTTTTTTCATAATTGCCGTTATAGCTGCCAGATCTTCAAATGAAGAAACAAGAGCTTCCCAAGCAACCATCAAATCTTCACAGGTCAGAATCTTTAACTGTTGATCTCCAGATGATTTAAGCACCAATGCAATTCCGGACTCAAAGCTCAACAACGCATTCTGCATTGCAGCCGCTCCATGAAGGAACCGTGTTGCATACCGAGTAAAAATCTGGTTACTATTCTCACCCCAAAAACGATTAAATAAATTTCCTGGCGCTATAGGAGCATTTTCCCATGCCGCATTAAAACGTTTCAAGATAACCGCGGCAGCCGCAGCACTAAGCCCAAAAATAACCGCCTGCTTAAGATTACCTTTCACCGTACGACGTTCCATAAAATCATTAAGTATCTCTTTATCTAGATCTTCTCGTGCTTTTGATGTTGTTGTTGATTTTTTATCGTGCTCTATCTCTTTTTTATTAACCGATGGATAAAACCAACGATAGGTTAGCCAACCAAGTCCGCCTAGCACCGCAGCGCTCGTAATCCCTACGCCAAAAAACCGACGTTTTCTCATCGAGAGAAAAGATGTTTCCAACTCTTTATGTTTAGCATCAATACGATCCCACGCAAGCTCTCGCAAATGCAGAGAAAACGGAACCGGTTCGGTTTTTTCCTGAACCGGTTCCGTAGCATTAATCGAAGTAAAAAACAAAGCTGATAACACAACAAAAAATGAGGGTAAACGTTTTTTAGGGAGTTTAAGCACCCATACCACCATAACCATAAGAATTAGGGAATGCCGCATCAGCATCATCATCTCGACGACTTGAAGGGCGGGCAGCTTTTGTAGACGTACCACCTTTTGTTGCTAATGAATAACTTTGAGGCTTTATCTCATCTTCTTCACTTAATCGTTTAAGAAGACTTGCAATATTCTTTTTATAAGCCGTAAGTACCGGTTTACATGAATGAAGCGCGGCATCAAAATCTTTGAGCGTTTTTGATGCCGTTAGAATTGATATCAACTTATTCAAACGCTTGGTCAGCTGATTAACATAAAAGGTAACCATAGATTTATTTTTATAATGTTTCTTACGAGCTTCAAAAACTTCAACCATCTTACCAAACTGTTCAGCATAACCTTCCATTAAAGCGGTCCAGATAAAGTCTTTTTCTTCTTCTGCTTTATTCTCAAGATCACTATCAGCTGATTGACCATCTTGTGTCTCAGGAACAGGCCGTACTGTGAAATCGCTTCCACGCATACTATCTTTTAAGCCGTCTTTGAGCATCTTCTCGATATCATCTAAAATTTCTTTAACAAGCTCTGACCAGTTAGCAATATCTTGTTGTGTAAACGGTTCTTTTCCACCATAGAACAGTAGATTGCCAATTCCTGAACAAGCATCCATTAATTTTTTGAACCCCATGTCGAACCAACGCCCAACCGTTTGTTCTAAAGCATTCTCCATCCGTCGTCCTAAAACGTCACCTAACTTTTTAGCACCGTTAGCAATCAAACCCTGTTGTACAGCATCACTCCATGTTTCTATGGTGCTTACATCAAGTTGTTCCCATGATTCTCCCGCCAAACCTTGTGCTAACAAAGCTTTACTATCAGTTGGTCGCCATAGTTTAGCAAGCTGATTCTTTATTATGCTTCTTGCTTTATCGTCATCATGATATTCTAAAATATCAGATTCTGATATTTTGCCTAACACCTCAATTTTCGCAGTTATCTTAGCTTTAATCGCTGCATTATCCATTATTTCTTTATTTATGTCTGCAACAGCTTCAGCCGTTGTTTTATACCCATCTACTTCATATGCATTCTTCGCTGGCATAGATTTTTGACCCTGCCCCCCAAGAACCGCAGCGCATTTCTTTTCAATCTGTTCTTTTTCATTGCTGAATTTCGCTAACTTACAATTCAGCTCTCTCTGAATCCCATCTAAGCGTTCTCTTTCTTCTATTTGATATTGACGAAAAGATTTCCCATTTTTACCTATTCCATTTTTGTATTCTGTATATTCTTCAACAAATTGTTGAGTTTCCCTTTTGTTGTTATCCATCGTTGCTAGGAGTCCTTCAAGGTGGGTATTTATCGTGGATTTTGCCATTATTTTTGCTAACTCTTTAGGGATGCTGGCACCATACCGCATCATCTGCATACTATCATCAAGAACTCCCAGTAATGCCGACGAACTAAAACACAGTAGAAGCGTAAGGAAAAATTTACTCTTATAAACATTAAAAGTACGAACCATAATAAACCTCTTGTAGATATAAATTATACAATAAAAATAGTTAAGAAGAGCAGTATAGCAAGGCATAAAACCATTGCAACCACCCTTCCAGGTAATTAATTACAGAAATATTTTGTTATAAATAACGCTTCAGATAGCCTCCAGTAATGCTTTCTGGAACCTGGGCAACCTGCTCAGGCGTTCCCTGCGCCACCACGAATCCACCAGCATCCCCACCCTCGGGACCAATGTCAATCAGATGATCCACACATTTAAGGACATCGAGGTTATGTTCGATCACAATCACCGAATTTCCACGATCAACGAGACGATTAAGTACCATCAGTAATTTATCGACATCGGCACTATGTAACCCGGTCGTCGGTTCATCAAGAATGTAGAGCGTATTTTTATCGCGCTTTGAAAGCTCATTAACCAGTTTAATTCGTTGTGATTCACCACCTGAAAGCGTCAATGATGATTGTCCAAGTGATAAATAATCGAGACCAACATCACACAACAAATCAAGCCGTTTTTTCATAGCTGAGAATGATGCGAAGAAATCACGCGCTTCTAGAACAGACATCGCCAAAATATCGGCAATATTTTTCTCTTTGAATCGAATTTCCAATGTTTGCTCATTGTAACGTTTTCCTTGGCAGGCTTTACAAATAACCACTACATCCTCAAGAAAATGCATGGAAACTTTTGTTTGTCCATCACCATTACACTCAAAACAGCGACCGTTAGCAACGTTAAAACTAAAACGACCTGCTTTATATCCACGCGCATTACTCTCAGGCAGGCTCGCAAAAAGATTTCTTATCTCATCAAAGATGCCAAGATAGGTAGCAGGATTAGAACGCGGCGTGCGACCAATCGGCGTTTGATCAACCATCACCACGTTTCTGATTAGCTCAACACCAATAATCTCTTCACACCCATGCATAGGAGAATACCCAAAGCTAAAGCGCTGCCGTAACGCAGGCGCCAACGTTTGCATCACTAAAGAACTTTTTCCTGATCCAGAAACGCCTGACACCGCGGTAAGAATACCGAGGGGAAATGATACATCAATATTTTTTAAATTATTTAAACTCGCACCCTTGAGCGTCAAAAAACCTTGAGCTTCACGACGTTTAGCAGGTATAGCAATCGATCGCTTCCCTGATAAAAATGCTCCCGTTAATGAGTTTAGATTACGCGCTACTTCTTCTGGTGTTCCATAGGCGGTAACTTCTCCTCCAAGAATCCCTGCGGCAGGACCCATATCAATTAAATAATCAGCTTCTCTGATGGTATCCATGTCATGTTCAACGACAACCACGGTGTTTCCTTGATCGCGCAACAATTTAAGCGTATGCAACAGACGATCATTATCTCGTTGGTGTAACCCGATAGATGGCTCATCTAAAATATAAACAACACCACTCAACGAAGAACCAATCTGGGTGGCCAAACGAATACGTTGCCCTTCTCCACCAGAAAGTGTCCGCGCGGTGCGCTCAAGCGTCAAGTATGAAAGTCCAACATTATCTAAGAAGGCTAAACGACTGGTAATTTCTCGCACTAAAGGCATTGAAATCTCTGCTTGCTCACCTTCAAAGGTCATCATCGTAAACAGGTTTAAGAGCTTATCGATAGACATGGTACAAAATTGATAAATATTTTTTTCCCAGATTTTTACTGCCAATGCATCATCATTCAACCGCATACCACGGCAATAACTACAGGTAGTATCACGCTGACGAAATTGACCAACCGCTAGCAAGCCACCAAAAGCATGTACCTCTTCCTGGCTTTCTTCACCATAGTCAGCCTTTGGTTGATACGTTTCAGCTTGATGCGTGAACCCAAGGCCGTGACAATTTACACAGGCCCCAATGGGAGAGTTAAAAGAAAAGAGGCGAGGTTCAAGTTCAGGAAATGATCGTACACAACTCACACAAATCCGGTGCGTTGAATAAAGTTCAGCCTTACCCTGTTCATCGATCACACCACAAAGCCCATTGTTAACCGAAAATGCTTTTTCTATAGCTTCTTGAAGGCGTTGCTTTTCGTCCTTGGTAACCTCAATTTTGTCGACAATAACACTGATGTCATGTTTATAGGTTTTTTGCATCGTTAAGGTTGTTTCAATTTCAGCAACATCTTTAAATCGATAATCTTTTCCATCGATCAAGAATCGATAAAATCCACGTTCAAAAAATTGCACCAACGGGCGTTTAAACTCACCTTTTTTTTGGATCGCAATCGGAGCCGCAATGGTAACCACCTGACCGGTTAATTTTTCTAGCAACATTCGACTAATGCGCTCTGGTGACTCTGCAGCAATACGCCGATTGCACGATGGACAATGGGGTAAACCCACCCGCGCAAAGAGAACTCTAAGGTAATCATAAATTTCCGTAATCGTTCCCACGGTAGAACGAGGGTTATAGCCAACCGTCTTTTGTTCAATGGCTATAGCAGGACAAAGCCCTTCAATTTTTTCAACATCGGGACGCTTAGAAATTCCTAAAAATTGTCGCGCATAGGATGAAAGTGATTCAACATATCGTCGTTGCCCCTCAGCATAAAGCGTATCAAGCGCTAATGAGCTCTTTCCTGAACCTGAAGGACCGGTAATCACCACTAATTTTTCTTTAGGGATATCAACGGTAATATTTTTAAGATTATGCTCTTTGGCCCCAATAATACGAATTTTTGCGTTATCCATGTAAAACTCCGTACATCATGTAAGTTATCAAAATATTCATAAAGACAATGAGCATAGGGGAACTTATGACCGATGACAAGCGGCAATAACCATAAAAAGAAAGCCCCCGATTTCTCAAGGGCCCCTCTTCATTACCACAACGTGGTTATATACTAGAACGAATAATTTATCATTGAATACAAGGTAAATGTTTTTGGCACATTTTGCCCAGAAAACGTGTATTCCATACCCAAGCGCCAACGTGAACCAAGGTCAAACTGGTGCGACCACTCCAACCCAGCCTTATGCTCAATCTGAGAGGTATTTTTTTCAAACACGGTTGGATCCCAATCATCATCATTCAAGAAGGTTGCACTGTCACGAAACTTAGCTCTAAAGTCATAATAAAGATCTATAAAAGAGCGTCTGAATGGTATTTTCTCAAAAATATTACCGACACGAATATTAAACTCTGGCCCTTTGGAAAGTTTAAGATCGGCAATATCATCACCTAAATTTTTAATGCTCGTATTAAACTCCGAAAAACTTTTACCGTTAGCAAGTTGGATACGATGAGCAAATGGAATATTAATCCCAAGATCATCAAGATACTGTTGTTGTGCAGAATTATTAGTCGCCGTAATAAAGTGAGGAACCCGTCTTTGCACATTCGCTGAGGAAGAAAGCGTTGCTTGTAAAAAAAGATGCGGATTAAAATATGAATGTTTATGCATGACCACTAAACTCCATAACGACCCTTCAAAGAATCCACCATTACCTAGTTCAGGAGCCCACAATTTATGCATCGACATTTTTTGCGCCGTTGGCACCAAGAAGCGTAATCCAAACATCAAGCTATCCACTTTATTGGTATGAGCGATCGCTTGAACAAAGAAGGTAACGTCACCTAAACCGGTAGAACTACCACCATACTCTTTAAAGCCCTTAGAAGTAAAAACATCTTTAAGAAATTTTGACATATCTTGCCCATAACGTTGAGAAAATGCTGCACCTTTATCTGGTCGCGTTTCTAACAAACCACCAGCGGTGATTGTTGGCGATCCAGCAAGCTTTCCATCAAGTGCATCAAATTGTTCACTGATAATATTTTGATCGGCAAAGAATACCCGTAAGCGATTTTTTTTATAAACAATAGGACACTGAAAACCTGCAACCACATGGTTTCTCCATAAGTAGCGTGAATAATCAAGGCTTATACCCCACGATTCAGATTGTCCCAAGAAACTAATTTGTTTGTCTGCAAGAATGGCAAGATAAAGAGGATTCGTCGTATTTGCAGTATTCGATAAGGGATCAATACCAGGCTCAACGGGAATTATTGCTGTCGCAGGAAAAACAGGTGAATTCAAATTAAGATTTGGTGCATTAAGATACGGCGCCTGATTAACATACGGCGTAAAATTCAATGCGACTAACTTACTCGCAAGCAAAATATCCTGTACGCGAATGGGAGCTTCTCCAAACGAAAGTCGTGTAATATCACCATTCGTACCATCAGATCCATAGCCATCAGTCGCATACGAGAACCAACCGGTAGCAGTAAGATAGTTTGTTTTAGGAACATACGTTGCATAAGTCGGCAAAGCAACCGATCGATAAAGATCTGCATAAGCCCCTGAACTTACCTCTTCTCGAACTTTTTCTTGACGCTCATTTAACCACAGTCGTAACAGTTCAGTGCTAAGTTTCCGCTCACCATCAACACGCAACCCGTGCTCTGCATCGCGTTGTCGACGTTGTACATACGCCCCTTCTAGCTGAGCAAGACGATCTTCTTTGTGTTGCTGAGCGTCATCTTCTGCCTCATGTTTTTTTAAGATAGCCTCATCTTTTCTTGCTTCTGCTTTATATACCGTAAGCACTTCAGGTTGAGCTTTTACTTGTTTTTGCTTTTTCTTTCCCTTACGTTTTTGACCCTTTTTCTTTGTGCCAAACTCTTCAACATACTCAATATCTTCATCATCAGACCACGGAATAGCTTGCTGTACCGATACCGGTATGATGCTACCAGCAATCAGAACAAACAATAAGATCCTTAGTCGTAGAGTTTTTATCATGGTCTTTCCTCATTTATAATTAAGAACGTGTCCCGTTTGGAAAAATAATAAAGTTTGTCGTTCCATTTTTGCCATAAATATTTCCAAAATTAGCAGGATCTCTCTGATTATTATTCTCGGATAATAAAATATCTCCAGTTTTTAACGTCACACTAACCCCGTTATGCGTTCTCACCGTAGGTAAGCCGGTATCAGCGGCAATATACTGAATAGCCACCGGTAAATTCTGATTAGTGCTTATTAATTGTTTTGCAAGATTATACATGGTCATTGATTGATTAATCAGTACAGCATTTGTCTGCGGTTGCAATAACCCAGCAAACCCTGAATAACCAGAGCCACCTGATTTAAGCGTTACCTGTCCTGGAATATCGACAAATTCCACCGACCCTTGACCACTAATCTGTACCGGTTCAAGATCAAGCAAGAATGGCAATTCTGTTCTCGTAGCTGCAGATAAGAAATTCGGCCCTAAAACTAATCGACCACCTAATCCAATGTAAAGCGATGAGTTACCAGTAAAGGTAAGCCCGCGCACGTTCCCTTTAGTTAGCAAGGAACCATCAAGCAGTTTTGCATTAGGGGACCCTTCATTATTAAATTCAACATACCCATTGGCACGTATCGTTAATTTTCCATCTCGTTCAAAGACCCAGGTAGTATTGCCAAATCCGGTAACAAACCGAGCACTTGCAGAATCTGGCATACTCATTGATTCAGCTTGTGCTTTAAGAAAATTAAGAATATCGACATTCGGAAATGGAACTCCAGCTCGAATTTCTCCCGATGAGCGAACCTCAACAAGAATATCATCAGGAGTTTGTGTAATTGTTTTAAAAGCAACTGCTCCTGTTGACGTTGAATAGGTTGTTCCGTTAGGCGCAATAATCAAACTCCCAAAATTATTCATATCTATCGAGGCGCCACCATCAACAAACACCGTGCCAACTCCAGAGATGTATCCCTTAGGTTGAGTTACTGAAGTTATTTTACCTGCAGAGTTTCGTGCTACAACAGGACTTTTCATCATGAGAACAGCTCGATCAAACAAACCTAATGCTGCACGACCTGTAACTCCGGTAACAACTTGCGTACGTGTCGGCGCATCATTCTGTACCGTTGTTTGACCATCTAAATGAATCTCTGATCCATTACCAAGAATAACTTTTCCTCTGCCTTTAAAAATAAGCGAAGAATTTTGAGGAATATTAATAAAAGTATTATCAGTAAATTCAACAACTGGCGTCATACCGGAATCAACAAAATTAAAGGTTAGCGCGCATGGAGCAGCATCATCAAAATTCAACGTACCGTTCCCAATCGTTATTTGTCCGGTAACATTAATAACATTACTAAGCCCCTGCACATTAATCACATGTAATGGATTTTTACCGCCAACTAACGTCATAGATGCTCCAACGGCTTGATTAATCGTTGTTGCATTCATCAGAAGATTAAAGCCTCGCGTTACATCATTTGAAAATTCATTCACCGTACATCGTAAGAAACGACGACTTTCAATGAATGGTGATAACTGACTATTATGAAGCATTGTAACAACCATATCTTTATAGTCTGGCGCAGTATAACCACCAACAGGATTAACCAACTGTCGCGTCAGCATCGTTTCTGAATGTGTCGTCCCATCGCCATCGAGTGCTCTTATCGGCAATGATGAACCATTTGCCGGTTTTAATTTATGATGATTAGTTAATTTTTGTTGTTTATCATTAGCAGTCTTACGTTCCTCTTTCAAGGCAATAGCAGATTTTGCTTTTTTACCTGTTATTGTATGTTGTAACAACTTACGTTGAGCATCACGCATTCTAATAAACGCCGAAGTTGGACGTCGTACAGCCACATTGCCAGCCCGAGCAAATCCAGCATCAATGCTTCCTTCAATCGTTTTTAAATCATCTATATCGGTCAAGATACTCGTTTGTTTTATAGGATTTCCTGATATCAAAAGACGACGAGCTCTTACAAAAGAATTAATATCAATAACAAACGAATTAACATTGCTGTTAACTAATTCCAGATTTGCATCATCAAAAATAATACCTGCAATGGCACTACTTCCACCAACCGCTCCACTTAAATAAATACCGGGATCTCCATTCAATCCAAGCTGGTAAGGATTTGATGCAACACCACTCTGCACCGTTACACCATTTTCAACGGTCAAACTTCCATTATTAATCATATGACGAATATTCAACACGTTCTGCTCGGCAATCCCCAAAAATGAGATACTTCCATAAAGAGTTAACCCATCAGCGGTAAAAACAAGTTCATTTGATAAATATTCAAGATCAAAATTCATCTTTGTGTCACGATCAACATTAAATGCAGAATTACCTGCAAGCACAATCGAGACATTTGTTGGAACTGTATTTGGTACTGTTGTCGTACTTCCCGGAGTTAACGCATTTGTCAGACGTCGATTAGCAAAATCCATAAATCCTAATCCTGAGAATTCAATATCTTCTAACATAAGAGAATTTTGAGATCCAAGATTAAAGATACGAAGTTGCGATGCCAATGAATCACGCGGATCTTCAAGTAAGTCAGGATGTCTAGAAACAACCACTCCTTGAATAACATATTCAACAGGCTTATCCGGTAAATTAAAACTAAATCGTTTTCGACCTGTAAGCCCACGTACTTTGAAAATGTTATTAGGCCCCTCAACATGAATAATACCAGGACCACGTACAGGATTTGGCGGTTGATTAACTTCCTGCCCGGTAAATACAATGTCTTCCGTTAACTCAAAAGAAACATTCGTACCGATATTTAAACAAGCATTTCCAGATACTTCAAGCGTACTACCATTAAGTCGCGTCAATGTAATATTTTTTAATCTTACGGCAGAATCACGACTCACAATAAATTGAGGCAATGGATTTCCAGACTGATCAATCGCCTGCGTAAAGGTAATACTTGCACCCTGACCATCAATGGTAATTGGACTACTGCATGAACCACCGGCAATAATCATCTGTTGGTTAGGCCCAATAATTGCATTCCCCGTTAACGTAATATCACACGTTATCTGAGCACCAACTAGCGCTCCAGAGGCACCAGAAGCAATCATTGATGAATCAGATACTTCGCGAATACGACAATCACCAGATAGCACAAGATTCCCTGTCGCAACGTCTGTATCAACATTCGTTTGGGTATACACATGATTAACAAAGATGGTTTGAGGACAACGTAACTCCCCTGCGGGCGGCGTCGTGTTACAAGCATTTGATGCAAAAACATCCAACCATAAACAACTATTAACGGTAAGAACCCCAGTATCATCACCAGCCCCGTCCATAAATGTCCAAATCAAATCTTTTAATAAGAACGTACATTCTGCATCAATATACATTCTGCCACGGGATGTAGTCATATTTCCACCGGTCACTTCAAAGAAAGAATTGGTTGCCCGAATGGATGATGTATTACTACCAAAAATAAATGATCCGGTTGAACTATCACCATGTAAACCAGTCACCGTTACATTATCTAAAGATACGGTAACCCCTGGATTAATATGGAAGTGCCCATGTGTCAAGTCAATAACACTGCCATCACCATTGATACTGGTATCAGAAGAGAAGGTCCAGGTACCATCTACAACAATATCCCCATGTAAAGCTAAGTCTGTTGCATTCATAAGGGTGATATTACCAGTCAATGTTGAATTACTTCCCCCAAGATTAAGCCTATATCCTTGAAAATCTACAATGCCTGAGCCATTAATATTAACATTATCAGCAAGTGTTAATTCATTCCCAAGATTAAGCATCCCACCGTTAAGATCAATACTTTTATTAAGCGTACTTTGAATTGCTATTGTTAACTCTGAATCAGTGTCAGCTAAGGTAATATTATAGGTTAAAATAGGCTGCCCATAGAGATAATTACGACACGACTGAACACGGATTTCATCAATTACTGTGCCTGATTCTACGCGAGCAACATTACAACCATTAAGTTTAATAATACTTGCTCCAGTCGAATCAAAAACCCCAAGCATCTCAACAGCTAAATTATCAAAATTAATGATCCCATAATTCATGCTAATAGGATGCCCCGTAATAGATGACGAGCTGTCACCTTTTAACGTCCCATCTATCACAAGATTCGATGATCCAACATTGAATGTTGCTCCTGCCGCAATCTTTAAGGTCGAATCTTGACTCCCAAAATTAATACCAGCCTTAATCGATGATGCAAAAACAACAAAACCACTACAAAATAAAAGACTAAAAAGCTTCTTCATTCTCTCTCGTTCTCCCTTTATTTTCATCAAAATGCTTTTTAAATGCAGAAAGCATAACAAATTGATTTTAGTCAGCTCATCTCGCTTTGTAAAGAGACGAACAAAGAAGATTATCTAATCAATAATAATGCCTGTTCAATTTCTTGCTGAATTGTTTCCGCAGACCGTTTAAATAATTTTTTCTCATTTTCATCAAAATCTATGGGGAGCATTTCACATACTCCGTTTTCTCTAATAATAGTTGGTAAGCTTAAACAGACATCCTTAACCCCCTCAATATTATGGACTAAACTCGAGACGGTAAAGATACGTGGTTGATTAAGAACAATTGACCGAATTATTTTTACAACGACTAATGCAATGGCGTAACAAGTCGATCCTTTTTTTTCAATAACCTGATATGCCGCATTTTTTGTTTCTTCAAAAAAATTATTCAATACCTCTTGGTCATAGCGCGTAAAAGCGGTCAATGGTAATCCCGCAATATTCGCTTTACTCCACCATACAAATTCTGAATCACCGTGTTCTCCTAGAACAAAAGCAGTAATATCTTTCGGACTTATTTGATAATGCTTCCCTATAAGATATCGTAAACGAGCAGAGTCTAGCACCGTACCAGAGCCAAAGACCCTACATGAATCAAATCCTGAAAGTTTATACGCTAAATAAGTCATCGCATCTAACGGATTAGTGACCATAAGAAGAATACATGTTTTATTATATCGAGTAATTTCAGGAATTATTTTACGCATCATCTGAGAATTATAAACAATTAAGTCATCACGTGTTTCCCCAGGTTTTTGCGCAACCCCTGCTGTAATAACAACCACCGAAGCATCTTCCACTAATGCAAATGAGTCCCCACCGACAATATTGGTCATACGCGTAAATTGCATACAATGATTAAGGTCTAAGACCTCTCCCTCAGCTTTTTCTTTATCCAAATCAATAAGTGCAATATCTGAAACCGATCCATCAAGCATTAATGCAAATGCAATGGTACTTCCAACAGCCCCCGCACCAACAATTGCTATTTTTACTTTTCTATTGCTCACAAAGTCTCCTTATAATCACTAAAACAAAAAAACAAGAATCATTCTAATTTTAAGAAAGAGACGATGTCACGATTATACAAATATTGCGTTTAATAAAACGAATAAAAGGGAAAGAATAAGACTGATGAAAAACAAGAAGATACAATTCATGCATGCTTTTTAAGCATAAAAAAAGACACCAATTTAATGATGCCTTTTTTTAAATTCAATAGAATTTATGTAATAACTACACCCACTCTAAACGAGCAACGGTAGCAGTATCACTAGCGCGACGCCCTAGAGGGATAACGCGTGTGTAACCACCTGGGCGATTTACATACTTTGGAGCAATTTCTTTAATCATCTTCATAACAGCTGCTTCATCATAAGGTAAAAGCTGTTTTACCCTTCTGATGGTATTAAAGTCATACCCTTGGCGAGAAATAGTAACTATTTTTTCGGCAATACGTTGAACTTCTTTAACCCGCACCTTAGTGGTTTGCAAACATCCATTGTTAATAAGATGAATTACTTGGTTACGTAAAAGAGCCCTTCTATGCCCTTCACGTAAATTTAACTTTTTTCTTCCGTTTTGGTGATTCATAATTTCCCCGCGTCTTCCTGCTGTTTAATCGCTTTTTTTAAATCGATTTCTTTTACATTCATTCCCAAATGCAGATTAAATGCCGCAAGAATTTCCTTAACTTCACGCAAAGATTTACGACCAAAATTTTTCAATTTTAAAACATCATCTTCGGTAAGATTAACCAAATCAATAACGCGTTTAATTCCTGCACCTATCAGACAATTGTGAGCTCGTACTGAAAATTCTAATTCATCAATTGGCTTTAAGAACAAGTCAACTGGTAAACCTTTTGTCGGTCCCTTTGCCCCTGAAACACCTTCAGTTTCAGTAACTTGCTCCGGCTTTTGAGATATCTCATTAAATGGAATTTCGGTTGCAGCTAAGAAGTGCTCCAACTGAGTTCTCATAACAGAAGTTGCATAATGAATAACCTCTTGAGGCTCAACAGCACCATTAGTCTGAACACATAAGGTAAGTTTATCAAAATCGATCTGTTGACCAACGCGTGTTTTTTCCACGTGAAACTCAACACGATCAATTGGTGAAAACATAGCATCTAAATGAATGCGTCCATCAGCTTGCAATGATGTCCCAAGCGGCCATTGCGCAGGCAAATAACCACGCCCAGACTCAACAAAAAATTCAATATCTAACTCACCATCAACCGCCAAATGTGCAATAACGAGATCTTTATTAATAACCTCAAAATGCTCATCAGCTCTAATATCGGACGCCTTGGCAACACCTTCCCCATTAACAGAAAGATGCATTTTCCCAGGTTCACCGGTCTTATTTTTGATAACAATTTCTTTGATATTTAACAAAATATGCAACACATCCTCAATGACCCCTTTTAACGCGGAGAATTCATTATTAACCCCTTTAATAACAACCGAGGTAACCGCAGATCCCTCAATAGATGAGAGTAAAACGCGTCTTAACGAATTCCCTAACGTAATACCAAAACCGGGTTCAAGCGGCTGAACAATTAACTCTCCATAAGTTGCAGTGGATAATTTACTATCCCACTTCAACGCTGGTAGTGTTAACGGTTTATAAGTTTTTCTAGACATCTGCATCCTTCAACTAATCAATTCAATCACAAAGCGACTGCTGGTTCCATACATCAATTACAAATAACAAAACATCACTATTTAGAATACAATTCAACAATTAAATGCTCTTCAATAGGAACCGTAATATCTGTCCTTGCAGGATCACGTAAAATAATTCCTTTACGCTCTTTTTTCTGCAATTCAAGCCACTCTGGAACTCTAACACTCATATTTAAGCGCTTATCAATTACGCCATCAAGAAACGTCTGCTTAGTCAAAGAACTCTCTGTCAACGTAACAACGTCACCGACTTTCACAACATATGCTGGAGAGTCTACGCGATGACCATTGACATTAACATGTCCATGCACAACAATCTGCCGTGCTTGTGGACGACTTGCCGCCATTTTCAAACGAAAAATAACGTTGTCCAGACGACGCTCAAGTAAACTAAGCAATGTTTCGCCTGTAACACCTTTAAGTTGTGATGCAATACCAAAGAACCGCGCAAATTGTTTTTCTCTAATACCATACATCAATTTAACTTTTTGTTTCTCAAGAAGCTGTTTTCCATACTCGGAAGACTTCTTTGACCCAATTTTTTTGCCGTGCTGCCCAGGATATGTTGTTTGTTTTTCAAGAACGCATTTTGGTCCTCTTGAACAAAGTTTCACACCAACGCAACGACATTTTCTACATCCAGATAACATTTTTCCCATAAATAATTAACTCATCAAAACAAATAGTATTAAATCAATTTTTACCTTAAACACGTCGTTTTTTAGGAGGGCGCGCGCCATTATGTGGCAACGGAGTTACATCACGCAAAGTTGTAACCATCAATCCCGATGCTTGAAGTGCACGCACAACTGAATCTCGAGATGATCCTGGCCCTTGCATATTAACTTCAACCGTTTTTACACCTATTCCAAGCAAATCTTTTGCTAATCGATTTGCAATTTGCGTCGCTGCGAAAGGGGTTCCCTTTCGAGCGCCTTTGAATCCAAGTTGCCCAGAACTTCCTCGACTAATAACATCACCACTAGGAGTTGCTATAGTAACCAATGTATTATTAAAAGAAGACTTAACATGTGCCACAACAGAATTTACATTCTTCAGTTGCTTCTTTTTGCCCTTCTTATATGCCATTAAAATATCCTAAACAAAAACTAAATTACTTTTTCGCTACCGCTTTTTTCAATGCAATTGCACCACCTGCACGACGAGGTCCTTTACGTGTTCGAGCATTCGTCTTTGTACGTTGTCCTCGCACAGGTAAAGATTTTTTATGTCGCAATCCTCTATATGAGCCTATTTCCTGTAACCGCTTAATGTTAAGCGTTACTTCTTTTCTCAGCTCACCTTCAATTTTAAAATGTTGAGTAATGTAACGCGTTATAGCAGCTACCTGCTCATGCGTTAAATCTTTAACACGAGTATCGGGACTAATACTTACTTCAGACAAAATATCTTTTGACCGTTGTAACCCAATACCGTACAAATACGTTAAACCAACCTCAATTCTTTTTGATAGTGGAAGGTGAACACCTTCTATACGAGCCATAATAACAAATCCTTCCTAAGTCCTCGCTTATACGCCATTAATTACAAATTAGCCTTGTCGTTGTTTGTGTTTTAACGATTTTTTACACAAAACACGCACAACCCCACAACGACGAATAATCTTACACTCTGCACAAATTTTCTTTACAGATGTTCTAACTTTCATATGAATCCATCACAAATTATGAACAAATCACTAACCGATACAATTTATTAAATTCAATCTTACGTTTTATGCCGAGAAATAATTCTACCTTTTGTTAAATCATAAGGAGACAATTCTACAGCAACCTTATCCCCTGGCAACAACCGAATATAGTGCATTCTCATTTTACCTGAAACATGCGCTAAAATCACATGCCCACTTTCAGCTAGTTTTACCTGAAACATCGCATTTGGTAACGCTTTTTCGACGATTCCATCCATAACGATGACGTCACTCTTTTTTGTCATATAATCTTATGCCTTATTAAAATCATTTTTGTTCACAACCTTGTCAAAACATCAACCCCATCAAAGGTCACTAAAACTGTATCCTCAACGTGAGCCGCAAGCCCACCATCAACCGTCTTTATTGTCCAACCATCCGACAGAGTTTTAACACGATAATTTTTTTCAGCAATCATCGGCTCTATAGCCAACGCCATCCCTTCTCTAAGAATGGGTCCTTGTCCAGGTTCACCAAAATTGGGAACCTCAGGCGCTTCATGAAAATCTTTTCCAATGCCATGTCCCACAAAATCTCTAATAACACTAAATCCATTTTGTTCAACTACTTTTTGGATAGAAGCCGAAATCGTCGACAATCTTACACCAGGCTTTATCAAAGAAATTGCCTGATCCAAAGATTGTTGAGCAACATCAGCCATTTTTTTCACTATAGGCTTTACATCACCAATAAGAAAACAACGTGCCATATCAGCGCAATAACCATTAAAAGAACCAACAACGTCTATTGTAACAAAATCTCCAGATTTTAAAACAGTTTCCTTTGATGGAACACCATGAACCACCACATCATTAACAGAGATGCAGGTAGCATGCTTATAATCTGAAAATCCTTTACAAGGTGTTTTTAACCCAGCTTCTAACATTTTTTTCTCTATAAATGCATCAATATCCCAGGTGTTTTTCCCTTCCAGTTCATCACTTCTAATGTCTTTCATGACCAAAGCAAGTAACCTGCCAGCCTCTCTCATTTTAGCAATAGCCGCCTTATTTTTAATGATAATGTTATGAGACATAGTCAAATCGTTGCAGCAATAAAAAATTTCTAAACATTGTTTTTATTTTCCCCATCGAGCTTTTAAGCGTCCAGTTGATAAGAATCCTTCATATTTACGCTCTATCAAATGTGCTTCCATTTGCGCTGAAGAATCAAGTGCAACTCCAACCAAAATTAAAAGACTAACACCATCAAACATCATAGGAAATCCAAATGTTTGTTTTAGTATGCTCGGGAATATGGCAAGTAATGCAAGATAAACAGCCCCTGGAAAGCCTATTCTAGTCAGAAGATAATCAAAAAACTCTGCAGTCTTTTTACCAGGTCTAATTCCAGGAATAAATCCTCCAGACTTTCTTATATTATCAGCAAGCTCCACTGGATTAAAAATAATGGATGTGTACAAAAAAGCACAGAAAATAATTAAACCCGCATTAACAATGCTATAGAAAAAAGCCCCTGGTATAAACCAATGCATAACAACATTCTGTATAGCAGGAAACCGTGAAGCTATTAAATTAATCAACATTGAAGGCAACGTTAATATAGCGCTTGCAAAAATAACTGGAACTACCCCTGCAGGATTTAATTTAAAAGGAATATATGACGACTGCCCACCATAAAGCTTATTTCCAACAACACGTTTAGCATATTGTACTGGTATTTTGCGTTCACCTTTTTCAAGAAAAATAATACAAGCTATCACCGTCAATGCAAAAGTTATCAATAACAAAATCAATAGAGAATCAGCCTGCCCCATACGAATATTTTCAATAATTTTAATAACCGCGTGAGGAATTCTTGTGACAATTCCAGCAAAAATAATCATTGAACTACCATTTCCCAAGCCATGAGCGGTAATTTGTTCACCAAGCCACATAACAAAAAGCGCACCAACGCTTAACATTAATACAGCCGTCAACCTAAAACCCCATCCCGGAGAAATAACAATTTGCTGTGAATTATTTTCTAAGTAAGTAGCAAGTCCAAAACCCTGAACAACACTAAGAATCAGTGTTAAATAACGCGTATACTGATTAATAATTCTTCTACCATACTCGCCTTCTTTCTGTAATTGCTCTAAAGACGGACTAACTACAGCAAGCACTTGCATAATAATGGAAGCACTAATGTATGGACTTACACCTAACATAAAAATAGAACAGTTTTGTAAAGCACCACCGGAGAAAAGATTAAGATACTCTAATAACCCAGCGCCACCGGAAAAAAAGCTTTTAAGGGTTAGAATATCAATCCCCGGAATTGGAACATGAACCCCAAAGCGGTATACAGCAAAAACCCCTAATGTAAATAGAAGTTTCTTCCGTAATTCTTCTACGAAGAAAATATTTTTAAAACTATGAAGCAACACCACCACGGTTCATCTCCTGAATCAACTGGGCTTTTCCACCAATTTTCTCGATAGCTTCACGCGCAGGCTTGCTAAAAGCATCCGCGTTAACTATGAGTTTTTTGCTTAAAGCTCCTACTCCCAAAATCTTTACAGCACAACTTCTCTTCCCTTTAAGTAACCCTTTTTCTCTTAAGGTATTAGAGTCTACTGTCGCTCCATCATCAAATCTTAATTCAAGATCCTCTAGATTTACTACAGTAAATTCTTTTTTAAAGACATTGGTAAATCCTCGTTGAGGCAACCGTCTTGTCAGAGGCATTTGCCCACCTTCAAACGGAGGCTTTATATCAGAATTACTTCCTGTACGCGATTTTTGACCACCTTTTCCTCTTCCACAAGAGGTTCCCCATTTACCACCACGACCAACTCTTTTTCTTTTTGATACAAGTTTTTCTAGGTTATTAAGCTGTAACATTTCGATCCCCAAACAAATCTTTTAAACTTTTTCCTCTCAATTCAGCCAAGCTTCGAGCTGTTTTAAGTTTCTTAAGTGCATTAATTGTTGCTTTAGCGACGTTTTGAGCATTTGATGACCCTATCGCTTTTGCAAGTATATCTCGTACACCAAGCGCCTCTAACATCGCACGGACAGCCCCACCAGCAATAATTCCTGTTCCTTTAGATGCTGAACGAATAATAACTCGGCTTGCACCATGCCTTCCTTCTACCGTATAAGGAATTGTTGTTTTATAAAGAGGTACTATAATCATAGATTTACGAGCTTTTTTTAAAGCTTTAGATATTGCGGCAGATACCTCACGACTTTTCCCTAAAGCAATCCCCAGGCGTCCCTCTTTGTCTCCAACAACAACAAGTGCTGAGAACCCAAATCTTCTTCCACCCTTAATAACTTTAGCAACTCTTCTTACGTTCAAGACCGCTTCAGAAAATTCTTCAACTTGCTGAGCTTTTTTTTCTAATAAAGAACCTTGTAAGGTTTTTTTGTTTCTTTCTTCGGCCATTATAGATCTTTCCTGTTTTAATAAAGCCTACTTAACTTGTACAGAATATCAAACCACTAAAATTGGAGCCCACCTTCACGCAAGCCTTCTGCTACTTCACGAACTCTTCCATGAAACAAAAACGAACCTCGATCAAAAAAGACTTCTTTGATCCCATTGCTTACCGCTTTTTTTGCAAGTTCAATACCTACCTGGCGAGCAATTTCTCTTTTAGTTCCTGTTTGTTTCAACAAATTAAGAGAAGACAAACTTAAAACAGTTGTTTGTTTAACATCATCAATAATTTGTACATAATCATGATTTAAGCTTCTAAAAACCGAAACTCGAAGCTTCATGCCTCTGCTGAACATATTATTACGAACTCTATATTTCCTACGTTCAGTTCTTAATGCAACTTTTTTTTGCAAACTCATCTTAAATTCCAATCAGATTATGCGGACTTCGCTTTTCCAGCTTTACGTATTATTACATCATGCTCGCGAATAATGCCTTTTCCTTTGTATGGTTCAGGCAGTCTAAAATTGCGAACATCATCACAAACATTCCCGAGTAAAAATTTATCAGCTGACTTAAAAACAAGCAACTGACCTGATTTATCAATATCAACAGTAACAGCGTCAGGCAATTGATAATCTATCTTGTTTGTATAACCCAAAGTAAACGTCATTTTTTTACCCACTAAGGCGGCTTTGAACCCAAGGCCAACAATGGTAACTTTCATTTCAAACCCTTGTTCAACGCCTTTTATTTTATTAGCAATTAAAGCGCGATGGAGTCCCCACAGCATACGGCTTTGACGGGTATTTTCCTTGACCGAGATTTTCAGAGACTGTTGATCTAATATTACCGATAATACTTCTGGAAATTCATGCGTAAACGCACCTTTAACACCTTTTATAGCCAAAGCATTTTCATTAAGAATAACGCTGGCCGAGGATATTTTTATAGGTTGTCTTCCTATTTTTGACATAAACGTTATCTCCACTTACCAAACATAACAAAGAACTTCACCGCCAACACCCAATTTTCTTGCTTGTTGATCAGTCATAATACCAGAACTTGTAGACAGCACAGAGATTCCTAAACCACCTACAACCGGTTTTAACCCTCTATAGCCTTCATACCGTCTACAGCTAGGTTTACTTATCCGACCTATCTCATGAATAACAGACTCACCCTTAACATATTTTAGAACGAGTATGAGTACGAGTTTATCATTTTCATCAGTTTCTACTCTGAAATCTTTAAGATATCCCTCTGCTTTTAAAATAGAGGCAACACCTTCCTTTAATTTAGACATCGGAACGGTAACCGTTCGCTTTCTAACACTTAACCCATTTCTTACAATCGTAAGAAAATTACCAATTATATCAATTGACATCTTTATCTTCCTTACACATTACCAGCTTGCTTTTTTCACACCAGGCAACAGACCCTCTAAAGCAAATTTTCTAAAACAGAGCCTACACAAAAGGAAAAGCCTTAAGAACCCTCTAGGCCTCCCACATTGCTGACATCTATTTCGTTCTCTCGTAGAAAATTTAGCGGTCCTGTTCGCTTTTTCAATCATCGCTTTACGCGCCATACCATTAATCCTTCAAAACCAAATCTTATTTTCGAAAAGGCATATTAAATTTTTTCAACAACTGTTGCGCGTGTTCATCATTTTGAGCAGTCGTCTGAATAGTAATATTCATTCCTCTGCTTTTATCAACTTTGTCATAATCAACTTCAGGAAAAACCATCCAGTCTTTGATTCCCAAATTATAATTACCATTGCCATCAAACGTTACTTTAACCCCCTGGAAATCTCTAACCGCAGGCAAAACAATATTGATTAATTTATCAAGGAAATGATACATGCCACTACGACGTAATGTAACCATCACTCCTATAGGCACTCCTTCACGCAATTTAAAACCTGCTATAGATTTTTTTGCCAAAGTTTGCACTACCGCTTGACCTGTAATTTTGTTAAGAACGTCCTTAACTCCCGCAATAACTCTACTATCAGCAACTGCGTCTTTTGCCCCAATATTAATAACTATTTTTTCAATTTTTGGAACTTGCATGACATTAGATAAACCAAGCTCACTATGAAGCTCTGGTCTAATCTTCGTCTTATACAAATCCTCTAAACGTGATTTCATAAACTATTTACCTATATGATTATCAGAAAATCTCTTTGCACTTATGACACGATCTTACTTTTTTGCCATCATCCAAAAACTTTGCTTGGACTCGACAAGCTTTTTTGCACGATGTACATACAGGCATAAGCTTACTCAAAAGCACAGCTTTTTCTTCTTGTACAATACGGCTTTTCTCGCCAGCTTTTTTTGCCTTTTGATGCTTGGTTACAACACCAACTCCCTTAACAAGAGCCGTATCTTTTTTCGTGTTTACTTCAACAACCTGACCTTTTTTCCCTTTATCTCTCCCTGAGAGAACAACAACCTGATCACTTTTCTTTATTCTACTTAACATATTAAACCTTCTAGCACTATAAAACTTCAGGAGCCAAAGAAATTATCTTTGTATAACCAGCAGCACGTAATTCCCGAGCAATTGGACCAAATATACGGGTACCAACCGGTTGTTTTTCTTTATCAATAATAACCGCTGCATTATCATCAAACCGAACATAACTACCGTCTTTTCTTCGACATTCTTTATGAGTACGAACAATCACTGCATCAACAACATCACTTTTCTTAACCGTACCACCAGGAATAGCCTTCTTTACGGCAGCCTTTACAACATCACCCAAAGTAGCAAATCGCTTACCGGTACTACCTTTAACTTGAATGATTTTCAATTTTTTTGCGCCTGAATTATCCGCAACAACTAATACGCTTTCTGATTGCAACATTATTGAGCTCTCCCACGTTCAGTTTTACTTACTACACGATTCAACATCATATGTTTTGTTTTTGATAAAGGACGACATTCAGTTATTTCAACGACATCACCAATCACACAAACATTATCCGCATCATGCGCATTATATTTCTTAAATTTTTTTACAACCTTACCATATAAAGGATGCTTTACTGTTCGAGTAACCTCGACAACAACTGTCTTGTCCATTTTATTAGACAAAACCACTCCAGTAAGCATACGATTTTGCTTCACTGAAGCATCCGCTTCTTTTTTATGTTCACCAACAACCATGAAAGACGTTCCTTTTATCAATTTTTATCTGTTTTTTTATTGAGCATAGTCAAGGCACGTGCCACCTTAACCTTCAATTTTTTAAACTGCGAAACATCTTTCACCTGACCGGCAACCATATTAAGTCTCAAATTAAACAACTCTTTTCTCGTTGCTTCAATCTCTTTACTCAATGCTTCAAAATCTAAATTTATCAACGCATCTTTATTCACTGAAAATACCTCTAATCACTTCAAACGCTAACTGAATCTTTAACAACAAATTTTGTTTTAATCGGAAGCTTATACGTTACAGACTTTAATATTTCTTTTGCTTCTTCTAACGAAAAACTACCTGATATTTCAAAAAGAATTCGTCCCCTTTTAACAGGACAAACCCAAAACTCTGGATTCCCTTTTCCCTTACCCATTCGTGTTTCAGCAGGTTTTTTTGTAATAGGCTTACTTGGAAAAACACGTAAAAAAAGCTCACCTATCTTCTTAAGTTTCCTATTTATCGTAACACGTACCGCCTCAATCTGGCGGGCTGTCAACCAACATGGCTCTTCAGCTCTTAGCGCATAGTCACCAAAATGCAACGTGCGAGCCCCTTTAGATAACCCTGTCAATCGACCACGCTGTTCTTTTCTATATTTCGTTTTTTTTGGCATCAACATCAGATTCCTTCTCTGCTATATCTCAGAAGACTAGTATTCACCTTTACTGATCCAAACTTTCACACCAATTTTTCCATAAGTGGTATCGGCTTCAGCTAACGCATAATCTATATTTGCTCGTAAAGTATGCAAAGGAACAGATCCTAATCGCAACCATTCAACACGCGCAATTTCCGCTCCGCCAAGTCGACCCGCGCAACAGATTTTTATACCTTTTGCTCCACTCTTCAAGGCTGAAAACCCAGAACGCTTCATCAATCTTTTATAACTGACACGCTTCTCTAACTGCTCAGCTATCCCTTGAGCAACCAATCGAGCATTGATTTCAGGAACTTTAACTCCCTGAACCGATATTTCTACATTTTTCTTAAGCTTTTTACCTAAATCAAGTTTAATCTGCTCTATTCCTTGACCTTTTTTACCGATAATCATTCCAGGCTTAGAAGCATATACAACAACACGAACATTATTCACCGCTTTTTCAATGACAACATCCGCAACATCGATAACATTAAGACGACTTTTTAAATACGCTCTAATCTGAAAATCTTCATTCAAAAATAAACCATAAGATTTCTTAGCAAACCAACGCGCCTTCCAGTCTTCGTATATTCCTAGTCTAAAACCCAACGGGTGTACTTTTTGTCCCACAAAAAACCTTTCTAAGCAGTCTTCTTATCTAAAATCACTTCAATATGACTCATTCTTTTACGCTGTAATGCAGTTCTACCCATAGCTCCTGCCTTAAAATAGGTAACAATCGGCCCCTGATCAACTCTAATCTCTTTAATCATTACTTCATGCATCCCGACAGTGCCTTCATGCTTATTTTTTACATTTGCAAAAGCAGAAGAAACTACCTTAATTAAAGGCTCAACACGTTTCATTTGACACGTTTTCAGCCAAGCGAGAGCTTTATCAAGCTGCCATCCTCGAACAACATCAATGACCGGACGAAGTTTGTAAGGCGATATTCTGATATATTTACTTTTAGCCTTGGCAAGCATATTTTTTAAATCCTATTTTCAATGAATAAACAATTCAACCCAGTATATCTGAAAAACAATTTAAGTACACCCTAAATTGTCATAAAACACACTTAATGGACGCTGAAATTATGCCGCTTTAGCTTTAGTTGCCTGGCGTTGTCCACTGTGCATTCTAAACGTTCTTGTTTGTGCAAATTCTCCCAATGCGTGTCCAACCATATTTTCAGTAATAAAAACTGAAATAAATTTTCTACCATCGTGAACAGCTATTGTCAATCCAACAAACTCTGGAATAATCATAGAAGCTCTTTTCCATGTTTTAATTATCTCTCTTTTTCCTGAGCTTTTAACGATTTTTACTCTTTCAAGTAATGTTTGATCAACAAAAGGCCCTTTATGAATAGATCTCGTCATGAATATTATCCTATCTTATTTACTTCTTCTTTTCACGATAAGAGAACTCTTACGTGTTCTGGTTCTCTTCCCCTTACAACTTTTACCCCAAGGAGTTACCGGATGAGATCCAGACTTAGATCTACCTTCACCACCACCATGTGGATGGTCAATAGGGTTCATAGCCATACCACGCACCGTAGGACGCCAACCAAGATTTCTATTACGACCAGCCTTACCTAAAACAACGTTTCTAAAGTCTTGATTTGATAAAGTTCCTACCGTCGCCCAATTATCCCAAGAAAGCATTCTAATTTCACCTGAAGGCATTTTCAGTGTAGCCATACCCTCTTCTTTTGCTACAAGCTGTACTGAAGATCCAGCACTTCTAGCAAATTTTCCACCACGTTCTGGATATAATTCAACATTATGAACCTTAAAACCCAATGGAACTAATCGTAAAGGTAAACAGTTCCCTATTTTTGCTTCAGCTTTAGTACTCGCAAGTACCTCATCGCCAACAACAAGTCCTTCTGGTTTTAAAATATAATGTTTCGCTCCATTTTTATAAAAAACAAGAGCAATAGGTAAATTTCTATTAGGGTCGTATTCAAATGCTTTAACAATTCCAGGAATGTCTTTTTCCATACGAACAAAATCAATCAAGCGATACTGCTTTTTAGCCCCACCACCGCGATGTCTTGTCGTTATTCTTCCATAAGCATTTCTGCCTCCTTTTTTTGGTAAAGGAGCTAGTAACCCTTTTTCAGGGGATTTGCGAGTTAAATCCTTATCAACTAAATATTGTTGGCTTCGCAAGGATGAATTTCTCGGCTTTCTTGTAACTATAGGCATGCCAATATTCTCCACGTAATATCAATAAAACTTATCATCATAAAAATACTATTATGCTCGTTCAGACTCAGCTGGAACATTCATTGAACCAATGTTCTCATACATGCCGGGAATATCAATTTGAAAACCGCTTTTAAGTTTTACAATCGCTTTCTTCTTATCAGAAGACTTAAACTGCTTTTTTCCAAACGTTTTAACTTTTCCCGTAACATTCATTACTCTAACATCTGCAACTTTAACATTCCAGAGCTTCTCGATAGCATTTTTTATCAGAATCTTATTGGCAACCTGATTTACTTCAAACGTTATCTGCCCTAATTTTTTATAAAGTTCAATGCTTTTGCTGGTAATAACAAGCTTTTTAACAACATCATAAATACTTAATTCCATTGTGCAATCATCTCTTCAAATAGGTTCACATCTTTTTTTAAAAATACCCAACAATCAGCATTGCTTAAAGCATACACATTTGGGCCGTCAAAAGATGAAATATTAACATTCCCAAGATTTCTAAACGCAGTTGTAATTAAGAAATCATCAAAAGGTAGAAATAACAAAACTTTTTTTGTTATTAAACCCATACTTTGCAAGATTGCATAAACTTCTTTTGTTTTCACGTGAGTATTTGCAACTTCAAAATCCAAACACAAGATAGATTTATCATTTAACTTAGTTGACAATAAATTATTAAAAACAAGCGTTTTTTGTTTTTTATTTATATCTAAGGTTCTCACTCTAGGTTGAGGTCCAAAAGCAACCCCACCTTTTCTCCATATAGGAGAACTAGCACGCCCTGCTCTTGCTCGACCTGTACCTTTTTGCTTCCAAGGTTTCTTGTTGGAAAAAGAAACTTCTCCACGATTTTTACAAGCAACCGTTCCTTGACGCCAACTCTGCATAAGAACACGCACCGCCGAGGAAAAATTAGCAGTATTAATATCTCTAACTACAACATCACTATTCAAAGTTAAATTATTAAGATTTTTGCCAGTAGAATCAAAAACTTGTACCTGAGTCATTATTTAGCCTCCTGTTTTTTTACCATCACAATTGTTGCTTGTTTGCCAGGAACAGCGCCTTTAACAAGTAAACATTGATTTTCTTGATCAATGTGCACGACAGCCAACCCTCTGGTTGTAACCATTCTGTTTCCATCATGCCCTGGAAGTTTTTTACCTTTAATAACTTCCCCTTGACGACGCATATGACTCAAAGCTCCAGGCTTACGATGGAATGTTGATCCGTGAGACTTAGGACCACCTTTAAAACCCCAACGTTTCATAACCCCTTGGAACCCTTTTCCTATACTTCTACCAGAAACACTAACAATTTGTTTCTCATCAAAAGTCATTTGGTCTAGCGTTATTTGCTGGCCAATAACAAATTCTTGGTCAACAAAAGGCATTTCTGTAATATCCAAAAAGTACTTTCCTTTTGCTTTTACCCACTCAGAGGCAAATGCAACACCCTGGTACCGTTTTCTCAACAACCCAACTTGAACAGATGAATACCCATCTCGTTCTAAGGTCTTCACTTGGGTCACCACCCAATTCTTCATATCAATAACCGTCACAGGAACAACATCGCCATTTTTACTAAAAAATTGCGTCATTCCTATTTTTTTTCCCGGTAGCGAATTCAACATAGCAGCCTCAATTTACCTAATTAGCTTAGTTAATTAGTCATGTTCATTTAATCTCAACATCAACCCCAGCAGATATACTTAGTTTCATAAGTGCATCCATTGTTTGCTCTACGGGAGAAAGAATATCTAAAATTCGCTTGTGTGCAGTCAATTCAAATTGTTCTCGCGATTTTTTATCGATATGAGGTGATCTTAAAACCGTAATAATTTTCTTTCTACTCGGAAGAGGAACAGGCCCCAAAATTTGGGACCCTGTTCTTTTCACTGTCAACACAATTTGCTTAACAGCATTATCTAACAACCGATGATCATAGGACTTTAATGTTAACCGTATCTTTTGTTTTTTCATCTTTTCTCATCAAACTCAAAATTATTCAATAATTTCAGTAACAACACCGGCTCCAACAGTTCTGCCACCTTCACGAATAGCGAACTTAAGATCTTTATCCATTGCAATAGAGCTAACTAGTTCAACGGTTAATGCAACGTTATCGCCAGGCATTACCATTTCTCTACCTTCAGGCAAAGTGATGCTACCAGTCACATCGGTAGTTCTGAAATAAAATTGCGGTCTGTATCCACCAAAGAATGGGCTATGACGACCACCTTCTTCTTTAGATAAGATAACAACCTGACATTTGAATTTTTTATGTGGCTTTATTGAACCAGGTTTCGCAAGAACTTGTCCTCGCTCAATATCCTCTTTCTTTATACCACGCAATAAGACTCCAACGTTATCTCCAGGTTGCCCTTCTGTCAGTTCTTTATTGAACATTTCAATACCGGTTACCGTTGTTTTAACATTAGGCTTAAGACCAATAATTTCAATTTCCTCACCAATCTTAACAATTCCACGTTCAATACGACCGGTTACAACGGTGCCACGACCTGAAATCGAAAATACGTCTTCAACGGGCATAAGGAAAGGTTTATCGGTCTCACGTTTTGGTGTTGGAATATAAGTATCAACAGCTTCCATTAATCTCATAATAGCAGGAGCGCCAATATCACTCGTATCACCGTTCAGTGCCTTTAAGCCTGAACCTCTGATAACAGGAATTTCGCTACCAGGAAATCCGTATTTAGTTAAAAGCTCTCTTATTTCTTCTTCAACAAGCCCAATCATGTCCTCATCATCGACCATGTCAACTTTATTTAAGAAAACAACCATAGAAGGAACACCTACTTGTTTAGCCAACAAGATATGCTCTCTGGTTTGAGGCATAGGACCGTCAGCAGCTGAAACAACTAAGATTGCTCCGTCCATTTGAGCAGCCCCGGTAATCATGTTTTTTACATAATCAGCGTGACCTGGACAGTCAACATGAGCATAATGTTTATTCTTTGTTTCATACTCAACATGAGATACCGCAATAGTAATTCCGCGTGCTTTTTCTTCAGGAGCTTTGTCGATCTGATCAAACGCTTTGAATTGTGCTAGTCCCTGTTCAGATAAAACTTTTGTGATAGCTGCCGTTAACGTAGTTTTACCATGATCAACGTGACCGATTGTACCAATATTACAATGGGGCTTCTTTCTCTCAAAAACGCCTTTTGCCATACCTAATCCTTCTAAAACTTAATTATTTGTACCGAACTGCTTTTATTAACTTTTACTTGTATTTGCACTTGTAAGTGCTTCTTGAACGTTCTTAGGAACTTCTCTATAAACTTCAAACTCCATAGAGTAACTCGCACGTCCCTTAGTCATAGAACGTAATGTCGTTGAGTAGCCAAACATTTCACCCAATGGAACTTCCGCTGCAATAGCATGCGTACCTTTTCTTTCAGTCATTCCAAGAATTCGACCACGACGAGAGTTAATATCTCCCATAACATCTCCCATATTTTCTTCTGGTGTTGTTACTTCAACCTTCATAATCGGCTCTAATAAAACAGGCGATGCTTTTCTACAGCCATCTTTAAAGGCCATAGACGCAGCTATTTTAAATGCCATTTCTGAAGAGTCAACATCATGATATGTTCCGTCAAATACCGCAACTTCAATATCAACTACCGGATATCCTCCAAGAACTCCAGCACTCAAAGCTTCTCTAATCCCTTTTTCAATCCCAGGAATATATTCATGAGGAATAGAACCGCCTTTGATTTCATTCTTAAACTCAAACCCTGCGCCTCGTTCACGCGGAGCCAATTTTAAAAACACATGCCCATATTGCCCACGACCACCTGATTGACGAATAAATTTACCTTCAGCTTCAACCGGTTTTTGAATCGTTTCTTTATAAGCAACTTCAGCTTTACCAACATTCGCGGCAACTTTATGTTCTCGCAACAAACGATCAACAATAATTTCTAAATGAAGCTCACCCATTCCTGAAATAACTGTTTGGCTTGTTTCTTCGTTAAAAGTAAACCTAAACGATGGATCTTCTTGCATTAACTTACGTAATCCTAACGTCATTTTTTCATAATCGCCTTTCCCTTTTGGTTCAATGGCAATATGAATAACCGCTTCAGGAGCGTTAATACTTTCAAGCAATATTTGATGTTTTTCATCAGCCAGCGTATCACCAGTGATAACATCTTTAACTCCAACTACAGCAACAATGTCGCCAGCAGAAGCTGATTTTATTTCTTCACGTTTATTCGCATGAATTTTAAGCAAACGACTAATACGTTCTTTTGTTCCCTTGCCAACATTTGCAACATAGGACCCAGCTTCAATAGTACCAGAATAAATTCTAGTAAATACTAATGAGCCAACAAACGGATCTATCATCACTTTAAAAGCCAACGCAGCAAACGGTTCTTTGCTCGAAGCGTGGCGAAGTTCTTCTTGGTTAGTATCAGGATTAATACCAGTAACCGGTGGTACTTCAAGCGGTGACGGAAGATAATCAATAACCGCATCAAGTAAGAGTTGCACCCCTTTGTTTTTAAAAGCAGCACCACAAAATACCGGCGTTACACCTTGCGTCAAGACTCCCGCTCTCAGCGCTGATTTAATTTCTTCAATAGAACAAGGCTTCCCATCCAAATATTTCTCAGCCAACGCATCGTTGAAATCACAAGCTCGCTCAACAATAGCTGTATACATTTTAGCGACTTGATCTTTATACTCAGCAGGAACTTCATGCCAAGTAACTACACCTACCTCATCAGAAGTCGCCATACGATTTGTCAGCACATCGATAATGCCATTAAAATCTTCTGAGTGACCTATAGGAATCTGCATTGGTAAAGGAGTTGCATGTAGTTTTTCGTCAAGCTCTTTCACAACGGTGAAAAAATCAGCACCGATACGATCGAGTTTATTAACAAACGCAATACGCGGAACTTCATGTTTATCAGATTGACGCCATACCGTCTCAGATTGAGGCTGTACACCACCAACACCACAAAAAACCGCAACTGCACCATCAAGAACGCGTAATGAACGCTCAACTTCGATAGTAAAATCAACGTGTCCAGGGGTATCAATCAAGTTGATTTGGTGATCTTGCCAGAAACAAGTAGTCGCAGCTGAGGTAATAGTAATACCACGCTCACGCTCTTGCTCCATCCAATCCATTGTAGCGGCGCCTTCATGGACCTCACCAATTTTATGAGAAACACCGGTATAGAATAAAATTCTTTCACTAACCGTCGTTTTCCCTGCATCAATGTGAGCCATGATGCCAATATTTCTATATTTACTTAATCTTTTATCACTCATCTATTATCCCAACTACCAAGCATAATGAGAGAAGGCTCTGTTAGCCTCTGCCATTCTATGCACATCAGCTTTCTTCTTAACAGCTCCACCTTGCCCTTTAGAAGCATCCAATAATTCTGCAGCAAGACGCTCACCCATTGTCTTATCAGAACGAGCAGCCGCAGAAGAAATAAGCCAGCGCAAAGCAAGCGCTAATGAACGATTTGATCTTACTTCTGTAGGTATTTGATAAACACCACCACCAACACGTCTTGATTTTACTTCAACAAATGGCTTCACTTGCTCTATAGCTTTTTCAAAAAGAGCAAACCCACGCTTGTCATCAGTACTAGATTTCTTAATCATCGAATCAAAAGCATCATAAACAATGGTTCGTGCAATATTTTTTTTGCCACGTTCCATAACAATGTTAATAAACTTTTGAACCAAATGAGACTTAAATCTTGGATCAACACCAATATCGCGAATAAATCCAACAGATTTTCTTCTAGGCATAATTATTTACCCTTCTTCTTAGCAACAACTGCGTCGCTCTTTTTGCGCTTAGAACCATACAAAGAACGACTTTGAGTTCTCGCCGCTACACCCGCAGAATCCAACGCTCCACGAACAATGTGATATCGAACACCGGGTAAATCCTTTACCCTTCCACCACGTACTAAAACAACTGAGTGCTCCTGCAAGTTATGCCCCTCACCACCAATGTACGCGGTAACTTCTTTTCCTGTTGTTAGTTTCACACGAGCCACTTTTCTCAATGCTGAGTTTGGTTTTTTAGGTGTTTGAGTATAAACACGAACACAAACGCCTCTTCTTTGAGGACAATCATCAAGCGCTGGGGCTTTCGTTCTAGTCTTAACTTGTTGACGTCTTGAACGTACAAGCTGATTAATCGTTGGCATAACTGCATACCTTAATATTACGAACCTTGTTAAACAATACTTTTAAACGCATCCTACCTTCTCTTCTCCAGTTTCCAAATAAAAATAGCTGCAAGTAAAAAACCATGGCCTTCCTGCAATAATTACCACCTGCAAGTTTTTTAAAAAGCAACATTTTAGGACTTTTACGAAGGTTACATTTCAACAATTTTATATTTTTTTTCTCTTTTTTCAAGTATTATTCTCAACTTCCGACTTAAGCGTAGGCAAAAAAAATAATTCACCTGTTCTACAATAGAAAATTATGCCACAATACCCCACTTTCGAAACTTGTTAATATAATTCAGACACAGAATAATTATTATTGTTTTTTAACAAAATTTGTCATAATGTGTGCATTCTTGATTTCACGCAAGAAAAAAGACTACGTTCAGCATAGTAAAAATAACCATTTAATATTAATTTTTAAGGGACCAAGGAACCAATAATGATATTAACTAATTGCTTACTCTTTTTTAACGCAAATTTCTTGCCACTTTTCATGTCTATCATTGGATTTGGCTTTCTAATCATCATTCATGAACTTGGTCACTTTATTTTTTGCAAATTATTCGGCGTTCATACACCAACATTTTCCATCGGTTTTGGACCTAAACTAATTGAAAGAAAAATTGGTAGAACTCATTTTAGACTTTCAGCAATCCCTTTTGGCGGCTATGTAGAAATGGCTGGAAACGCTGAAATCGGCCAAGGAGAACAAATATTTGCACAAGCAACAGGTGATGATTCATTTGCCAGCAAAGCTTATTGGCAAAAATTTCTTATCATGTGCGGCGGCATCATTTTTAATCTTCTCTCAGCATATATCATTTTTTGTGCCCTATTTCTCATCGGCGACTCATCTAAAATTACTATTGTGAATATTACAAAAGGCTCTGCCGCAGAAAAAGCAGGTTTACAAGCAGGGGACCAACTCTTACGCATCAATGATCTATCGCTAATTCCTCAAAAGAATGAAGTTTTCCAAGCAAAATATAATCAGCTTTTTGATATCATCGCCAAAAACGCCCATAAAGATATTGATCTTGAAGTCCAAAGAAATAATAAAACATTAACCATCCCTGTCTCCCTTGGAATTCGGGAAAAAGATGGTGTTACCATAGGAAGCCTTGGTGCTGGATTCAGCCCGTCTCCTATACAAAAACTACCGTTCAAAGAAGCTATCGTTGAAGGGATACACTATACAAATAATCTTGTTTGCGCCATTGCTAACGGCCTCAAAAACATGTTTACTCAAAAAAGTTTGGACGGTGCCGGCGGACCACTTGCAATCGTCTCTATGGGCTTCAAAACAGCACAAACCGGCCTTATTCATCTCTTTATTTTCCTCGCCATGATGAGCGTTAATCTTGCCCTCTTCAATTTACTCCCTCTTGGTATTGTTGATGGCGGCCAACTTCTTTTTGTAACAATCGAAGCCATCATTCGACGCCCAACCCCTGATTGGCTAAAAATGGGGATCAACCTCATTTCATTGGTACTCTTTGCAGCCCTCTTTCTTTACCTCACCTATAAAGATGTGATGAACCTTTTTGGCAAACCGCTAAAAATGTTATTTCATAAAGCAGTTGGCCTTTTTGGTTTTTAACCTGCTATAAAATTTCTTAAGAAAAATGGCCAGGAAGATACATACTCCTGGCCATTTTTCTTAGCAGATATATTTCTTATACTATAAAATCCCAAAGTTCCGGATTTTTTATGAAATGTTCAATCACACGTCGATTAAAACTATGACCCGTTTTATGTGCCTGCACTGAACCAATCAATTTATTGCCAAGTAGCGCAAGATCCCCAATCAAATCAAGAACCTTATGCCGCACAAACTCATCATCAAACCGTAACTCATTCAAAAAACCTTCTGGTCCCATCACCACACTATTTCCCAATGATGAACCCAGTGCAAGACGGTGCTGACGCAGCATAGGAAGTTGATCAAGAAATCCAAAAGTTCTTGCAGGAGAAATCTCTCTTACAAAAAAATCTTTTGTTATTAAACCGGAAAATTTTTGCTCACCAAGCAACGCGTGCTCAAATGCAGCCGTATAGTCTAAGTGTAACGCATAAGTATCACCATCGCCATTTTTGTGCGGGAAAAGTTTTATAAAACGACCACCTGAATCTTCAATGATTATTTCAAACCTTGGGGTAATAAATTTCTTCAAGGCATCTTGCTCAACAATCACACCTTCTTCACATAACGCTTGTATAAATGGATACGCTGATCCATCAAGTATGGGAATTTCCGTCATAGGTCCATCAACTTGAATAGTAACATTATCAATATCAAGCGACCATAACGCAGCCATCAGATGTTCAATGGTACTAATGGCCCAATTATTTTGCCGAACCACCGTAGCATGCGGAGCAACTTCAGGAATCACTGAACCAATTTTCATAACATCACTAGGAATATGCTTATTCACAAAAACAATCCCCGTATTTATAGCTGCTGGAAAAAGCTCTATCGTCGATAAAACGCCATTGTGAACCCCTATTCCAGAAAATTTAACCATGTTTTTAATAGAATGTTGATTCATAATGTTCACCATAATTCATGAGTACAAAAAAAAAGAGCAGGAAAAAACCTGCTCTTTATATAATCTTAATACGCAAAAATACTAAGAAACTTGCGCCTGATGAGGATGTTCACCACCAACATAAAGCTTAAGCTTTTTAATAACTTGTCTATTCAATTTGTTTTTAGGTAACATCCCACGAACCGCTAAATGAAGGATGCGGGTAGGATCTTTTTTGAAAACGATTTCAGCCGGAGTGTCTTTACGTCCACCACGCCAACCTGAATAAGTTTCGTACAACTTACCCTTCCATTTGTTACCCGTTAATTGGATCTTCTCACAATTAATAATAACAACATAATCACCAGAATCGGTATGAGGAGTAAATTGGGCCTTATGCTTGCCACGTAATAACGTAGCAACTTCGGTTGCCAATCGACCTAAAACTTTACCTGAAGCATCTAAGACGTGCCACTCTGGCTTCGCTTGCTCTTTGGTTAATACAAAACTTTTATTCATATCCATAAGTAAAACACCTATATTTGCGTAATTTTTTTTAGATGATTCGACAGACTCAGCCTGAACGGTGACTGTTCTCCCAAATACAAACAACTCTGCCTGTCAATAAACAGCATGCCAATCATTCTAGTTAAAAAGTATCGAATGGTCAAACAGAAGTCTCATCTTTTTTTTCTTTTTTCCCTAAAACTGCTCCCATAAACGCTTTAAACAAAGGATGGGGATGCAACGGAGAAGATAAAAATTCAGGATGAAACTGAGATCCAACCATAAAACTATGATCTTTTAGCTCAGCAATCTCTATCAGGTCTTTTGCCTTATACAAGCCTGAAAAGACAATACCCTTCTCCTCTAAGGCCTCTCGATAGGCATTATTAAATTCATAGCGATGCCGATGCCGCTCCAGAACCTCATCTTTCTGATACGCCTGATAAGCCTTAGAGCCTGGAACCAAAGAACAGGCATAAGAACCAAGTCGCATCGATGCCCCCTTCTGCTCAACCCCTTTCTGTTCTTCTAAAAGAACAATCACCGGGTTAGAGCTAGCTTTATCAAACTCAGTACTTTGTGCATCAGTAAGACCAAGGAGTGATCGAGCAAACTCAATAAGCATCACCTGTAAGCCCAAACAGAGCCCAAGATAAGGCACCTGGTGCTCCCGAGCCCACGCCACCGCAGCAATTTTCCCTTCAACCCCACGCGTATCAAAGCCACCAGGACAAACAATACCATCAATACCTGTTTTAATTTTATCCCACTCTTCTTCATATTTTGGTGATGTAGGAGTTTCTAAGACGTCAGCCTCAATCATCACAATCTCAACATGCACCAGATAAGCATAAGCTGCCGCCTTAATTGCTTCAATCACACTGATGTAAGGATCATTACTCCCCATGTACTTTGCAATAACCCCAATTCTCACTATTTTTTTAGCCGCAGAAATTTTGTCTATAAGCCCTTGCCATACGGTTAAATCTGATTCTCGAGCCGGCAATCCAAAATATTCTTGTACTCGCTGTCCAAGTTGCTGATGATTTAGATCGATAAAAAGCTGATAAATCGGTTTAAATGTACATACCTGAAAAATATATGACACATCAACCCCACACATTAACCCAACTTTTTCAAGCGCTTTTCGAGGAATAGCCTCTGATAAACGTAAAAAAAGACCATCAGGAGCCAGCCCAGCCTCTTTAAGCATGTTAACACTGTGTTGAGTCGGCTTCGTCTTAAACTCCCGTGTCCATTCTAACAATGGAACTAAACTCAAATGACCATGAAACAGCTGTCGATAAGGAAGCTCCATACGAAGCTGACGAATCGCTTCAAGAAATACTTTCCCCTCCATATCTCCAACCGTACCACCAATTTCCACCAAGACAAAATCAACATCATGATTCTTGGTGAATGCAAGAAGCCGGTTTTTGATAGCATCTACCACATGAGGAACCAATTGAATGCACCGTCCAAGAAACGTCCCTTTACGCTCTCCATCAAGAATTTCTTGAAAAATTTGACCCGATGATACCGAAGAATCTCGCCCAAGCTGAACGCCAATCGTGCGCTCATAATGCCCCAAGTCCAGATCTGTCTCGGCACCATCAGCCGTGACAAAAACCTCGCCATGTTCAAGCGGCGACATCGTACCAGGGTCAACATTTAAATAAGGGTCCCACTTAACTACCGAAACCGAATAGCCACTATTTTTAAGCAAAACACCCAATGATGAAACCAAGACCCCTTTCCCAAGAGAAGAACACACCCCACCGGTAATAACAATAAATTTTGTATTATACTTCATCGACAACTCCCCGACTTCTCTTCGCCTCACAACTTTTTTTATTCCTGCATTATAATAACCCATAGAACTAAACGTCAATTTCGCACAGAAAATCACTAATACCAGAAAAACGCGATTATTCGACAAAATAACCAATATTTTTATAAATATTTTCGCATTGAATTATTATTAT
>CAYHBO010000007.1:0-10664 GCA_964354855.1 uncultured Pseudomonadota bacterium
ATAATATATAATTGTAAAAATACAAGTCCTTACGTATTCTGATTTCTTAAAACTTAATATTCTTTGAATTTTAGGGATATTTAAGTGATCTTTGAGTGAATTTTGATGATTACCTGTAAAATCTGTTTGAAAAAAGATTGATCTCAAGTACAATGCTTTTCATTGGATGCATTGGGTAATGATGTTTGTTTAGTAAAGAAAAGGAATTTTTATGATATATATTTTTAGAAAAGAGATTAAAAAATGGCACATTGTGCTTTGGCTAGTCTTTATAGGACTCTGCTTTAGCAGTCTTCCGATGGTTTTTCGAGGAAGTTCTCGGTTGGATCAATCAAAAGTAGCCAAAGTTAATGGTGAAGTGATTACTCTTAAAGAATTTAAGCATGCTATGACTGAAACTCAGATGAGACTTGATAACATAAAGCGTTATGCGCGTATGCTTGGTATTTCTGAGGATATTTTCTTACAAAACTACTATCAATCAGCTAACCCACATGAAATAGCACTTAAAACGGCCATTAAAGAAAAACTGATTGACCAAGTAAAAGAGCCATTTAATATTCATGTATCTGATGATGACCTTATGGAGCTCTTGGTGGCCAGTATGCCTGAGGGGTTACTTGATGAACGCGGTCGTCTTAATATGAATGCATACGGTGAATTTGTACGTCGTATGGGTCTTACTCCTGATGAATTTGAATTAAGAAAAGAGGCTGAGATGAGTCGGCAACTTCTTGAGCAATTCGTTATGAATTCGTTTTATGTGCCTCGCTATATAAAACAAAGCTCCATCCAAGAAACAGCAGGGAAAAAAAGTTTTGTAATAGCGCTCTTTTCCTATGATCATTGTCTTGCCGAGATTAAAAAGGAATCGGTAGATAAAGCAGAACTGAACAAATTTTATGAGCAGCATAAAGATGATTATCGCGTTTCTGAGAAAAAGCAGGCGCGTTTTTGGCGGATACATCCTACTACGTATGCAAAGCAGGTCGTGATCGATGATCATGCGATTAATACTTACTATGAAAAAAATAAGTCATCACAGTTTCGTATTCCTCCTAAGATTCGCATTAGACGTATTATGTTTCATGGTGATCATGCAGCAGAACAAGCAAAAAAACTTCATGAAGAACTAAAAACACAACCGGCACTTTTTGCTGAAAAATCCGAGAAAGCTACTGAATTCTTCTCACGTGGCACTTACGAAAAAGCGGTTGAGGATGCAGCTTTTAGACTTCTTTCTGTTGATGAAATATCTGATGTAGTAAAAAAAGAACAAGGGTATGAGCTCATTCAATTAGCAGAACGTATCAATGCGATTGAAGAATCCTTGGAAAAAGTAAGAGAACAGATTGTGAAAACGCTAACTGCGAAACGCTCTCTTGATACGCTTAAAGGTGATCTTGAAAAGTTACTTCATCAAGCTAAAGAAGATGAAAATGCAGTTAATAGTTTCGTTGAATTACATGTACTTAAAACAGAAGAAAGCCCTTGGCTTGATAAAGAATCTGTAAATAAACATGAAGTTCAAGGAGCTTTAGCAGAAAAGCTATTTTCTACTTCAAAGCGTCAATCAGAACGTGGCTATTTTTTTAATGGCGAGTCCTATGTTATTTACCAGTTGGTCGGCACTGAAAAATCATTCACGAAGCCTTTTGCATCGATTGCACCTGAACTTGAAGAGCGCTATGTTGCTTCTCGAGCTCAAGAGCTTCTTATGAAAACGGTTCATGCAAGTAAAGAAAAACTGGTGAATGGTCAAGTTTCCTTAGATTCTCTTGTGGAGCAATCTGGGGTTCAGTTGATCAATACTGGGTTAGTTTCTGTTGCAGATCAAGTGTCGGCATTCAAAGAGTTTAAACAGATTGCGACAAAAGCGTTTAAACTTACCGACAAAAAGCTTGTTTTACAGCAAAAAATTGGTTCAGATTGTTGTCTGGTGCAACTTAAGAATGAAGAACCTTTGACTGATAAGATTGATAATGATAAAATCCAATCTGAAATTAAACAAGAAATCTCTCAACAGGCACACAACCATGTGAACGGCTTTATTGCATCTTTAGAGAGAAATGCTAAGATAGAGCGATTTGATTCGAAGATGACTACTCAAGTTGAGTCACAAAGTTAATTTACACGAGGAAAAATATTCAATGTCAAAAGAAACAGCACCAAAAATAAACTCTCAGATTTCTGCTGAAAAGGCCAAGTCTCTTGAGGCTGCTTTCGCTCAGATTGATAAGCAGTTTGGTAAAGGATCTGTGATGCTTTTTGGATCAAAAGCATCAACGGGAATAGAAGTAATTTCTACGGGATCAATTTTAATTGATGATGCTTTAGGTATTCATGGATTACCTCGTGGCAGAATTGTTGAAATATTTGGTCCTGAAGCTTCTGGTAAAACTACTATGGCCTTACAGGTTGTTGCGCAGGCTCAAAAAAAAGGTGGTGTTTGTGCATTTATTGATGCTGAACATGCCATGGATCCTGTTTATACCGAAGGTATTGGTGTAAATATTAAAGAGCTAATTATTTCACAACCGGATTACGGTGAACAGGCGCTAGATATCGCTGAGATGCTGATTCGTTCTGGAGCTATCGATGTTTTAATTATAGATTCAGTTGCAGCATTGGTTCCTAAGGCGGAACTTGAAGGAGATATGGGCGATCAACACATAGGATTACAAGCACGTCTTATGTCGCAAGCGTTACGTAAACTTACGCCGGTTGTACATAAATCTAAGACTGTTCTTATTTTTATTAATCAAATTCGTAGTAAAATTGGCGGGCTTCCTTTTGCAAGTAATGAAACAACAAGTGGCGGTAACGCATTAAAATTTTATGCATCGGTACGTCTTGACGTAAGACGCATTGCTACTCTTAAAAAGCAAGATCGTGCTTACGGAAACCGTGTAGCGGTTAAAGTTGTAAAAAACAAAGTTGCATCGCCGTTCAAGCGAGCTGAGGTAGATCTTATTTTTGGTAAAGGGATTTGCAAAGAACTTGATTTAATTGATGCTGCAATTGCTTGTGGTGTTATTCAGCAGTCAGGTTCATGGCTTGCTTATGGTGGTGAAAAATTAGGACAAGGTCGAGATAACTGCCTTAAAATTCTTGAAGAAGACAGTAAGCTCTTTGATAGTATGTATCAAAAAGTGTTAGATGTGATGGCGCAAAATCAAGGAAATTTACAAGGAACTATACAGGGAAATATAAGTGAACAAGATACAAACTAAAGGCGCAGATCCAAAAGAAGGACTTCAGGAGAAGTATCTGATTAATGAACAGATTAAAGAAGATCAGATTTATGTTATCACGCATGAAGGTGAAAACCTTGGGTTGATCCCGCGAAGAGATGCTCTTACAAGAGCAGAAGAAGCGAGCCTTGACTTAGTACAAGTTGGGGACAAAGATGGCGTTCCCGTAACAAAAATCATGGATTTCGGAAAATTTTCTTACGCAAAGAAGAAACAACTTGGTGATTCAAAGAAACATCAAAAGGTTACACAGCTTAAAGAGATAAAATTTCGGCCAAATATTGGTGATCAAGATTACAAAACCAAGCTAAAAAAAGCCGAAGAATTTTTTCTTGATGGTAAGAAAGTTAAGTTTACTTTACAGTTTAAAGGACGTGAAGTTACCATGATTGATCAGGTTGCGCCGCAAATATTTGAAAAAATTGCGGTAGATCTATCAACCAAAGGACTTGGAGAATTAATCGAAGAGAAGGATCAACGAAGTGGTAATTTCTGGTCAAAAATATATTTTATAAAATCAAAAAAATAAGTTTTAAACAATCATAAGAGGGTACAATGCCTAAAGTAAAAACACATTCATCGAGCAAAAAAAGATTTAAAAAAACTAAGAGTGGTTTAATTAAGAGAACCCAAGCTTTCAGACGGCATCATGCGTGGGCAAAGTCAGCTAAGCGTATTAGAGGGTTAAGATCAGAATCTTACGTGCATGCGTCTAACGCAAAAAGAATTGCAATGCTTATTCCTTACTAGATTTGCCTTTCTTCTTAGCTTGTATGTCGAGTATACATTTTATTAAATGAACTTTTAAAATTTGAGGAATTAAAAATGTCTAGAGTCAAAAGAGGTGTTACCACCAAAAGGCGCCATAAGCGTTTATTAAAACAAACTAAAGGTTTTTGGGGTCAACGTAAAAATATTTTCAAACGCGCAAAAGAAACCTTAATGAGAGCTCTTGCTTTTGCTTATAAAGGTAGAAAATTAAGAAAAAGAGACTTTAGAGCACTGTTTATTGAACGTATCAATGCAGCTTGTCGTCAACATGATCTGTCTTATTCCGTTTTTATCCACGGCCTTAAAAAGTTACAAGTACAGATCAATCGTAAAATGCTTAGCCAATTAGCTATCTTTGAACCGGAAGCATTTGCCAACTTGGTAAGTCTTGCAAAAAACTAAAACCCTTGCATAAAACTTTCTGTTAAGAGTAACCTGCTTTTAACAAGATGTTTTATAGGTATATTCTTGCAAGTAAGGGGATAAAAGATGGTCGGTGGTTGGGAAGAGTTAGAACAAAAAGTTCTTCAAGTAATTAAGAAAAATACTGACTTGTTAGCGCTCAATGAAAAACTTCAGTTTGACAATGAAGTTTTAAAGGAAAAAGTAGATCATTTAGAATTACTTCTCCTGAAAGACAATGCATCGCTACAGTCACTTGAAGATGAGAAAAAAGTAATAAAAAATTCTATTGAGTTAATGCTTAACAGTATTAGCTCGATAGAGAACGCTTAACGATGTGTTGCGATTATGCAAAAGACATTGAAAATTTCCGTACAGGATAAAGTTTATACGATTACTACCGATGAAGATGAGCAGTGCGTTGTACGTGCGATGCATCGTGTCAATCAGATACTTAAACCTGAAGTAAATCCTAAGATCGATTCTGGCCGAAATCTCGTTTTACCCATATTACAACTTGCGGTAGAACTTGAAAAAACACTGGATCAATTACAAGAAACGGGTATACGGATTGCTTTACTGGAAAAGGTAGTGTCTGAATCGTTATAAAGTTACTTTGTGCAGACGAACTTGCGTTCTAGCTTATCAATATCACCCATCTATCAGTTGCATAGTTTACTCTATGTAGCCGTTCTCCTTTTCTTATAGGTAAAAACTTGGCTATACACTTTTACGTGTGTGGCATTTTTCGTTAAGGAAAGATGGAAAAATGATAAGCATAGAAATGTTAATGTTTGGAGGCACTGGAGTAATCTCCGGGGTACTTCTTATGTTTGCGTACATGAGAAGTAAAAATAGCCAGCTCTTGCAAGCACAATCGCTCAGCAAAGATTTGTTGAGAAAGACGCAAGAAGCCATAGAGCTTGATCGCAGAAATGCAGCTCTTGATCTGAAAAAAGATCTTTATAAGAAACGCAGCGACTTTGAACTTGAAATCAAAAAAACGCGCATTGACATGCAGCGCCTAGATGCAAAAAATCAAAAAAAAGAAGATGCCCTCGATCAACGAGAGCTCCTTCTTGATGATTTACGTAAAGAACTACAAACAAAAGAGCGAGACTTAACACGTCGACTTGATGGCCTTGCGATTAATGAGCTTAAAGTTAAAAAATTATACGATGAGCTTGTACTAAAACTTGAACGCATTAGTGGCATGAAAGAGGACGAAGCTAAACGCATTCTATTCGAAAATTTACAAAAAGAAGTAAAGCTTACGAACTTGAAATGGATTGCAAAATCTGAAGAAGAGGCTCGTGAGACCGCTAAACAAAAAACAATCAATATTCTTGCTACCACCATGCAACGCTACCTTTCAGAACAGGTAACGTTACATTCATCGAGTGTTATTCATCTTCCTAACGAGGAAATGAAGGGTCGTATCATCGGTAAAGAAGGAAGAAATATCAAAGCGCTGGAAATGGCGACCGGTATGGAATTTGTGATTGGCGATACACCTGAAATTATTACCATCTCAGGGTTTAATCCTATTCGTCGTGAAGTTGCTCGTCTTACCTTAGATAAGCTTATTCAAGATGGTAGAATCAATCCAACTCGCATTGAAGAGACCGTTGAAAAGTGCGAAAAAGAACTTGAACAGACTATGCAAGAAGCTGGTCAGCAAACGGTTCTTGAGTTTGGCTTAAGCGGTGTTCATCCTGAAATAATTAAATTGCTCGGTAAACTTTATGTCCGTACCAGCTATACGCAAAATCAGTTAGTTCATTGTAAAGAAGTTGCTTATTTTTCACGCATGATTGCCGCAGAACTTGGGTTAGACCAATTACTTGCAGCACGTGCTGGTCTTTTACATGATATTGGTAAAGCAGTTTCTGCAGACGTTGAAGGTCCGCATGCGCTTATCGGTGCAGATCTTGCTAAGGAATATGGCGAAGATCCTATCGTCGTGAATGCAATTGCTTGCCATCATGAAGATGTGCCACCTACTTCGATTTACGGATTTATTGTTCATCTTGCCGATGCTATCTCGGCTTCTCGTCCAGGAGCTCGCAAAGAAACCTTGTCAACTTACATTAAGCGTCTTGAGCAACTTGAAGAGATTGCTAATAGTTTTGATGGGGTGAAAAAGGCTTATGCCTTACAAGCAGGACGTGAAATTCGTATCATTGTTAATGAAGATATTCTTGATGATGATAAGGCTGAAATTTTAGCTCGTGATATTGCAAAACGTGTTGAAGAAGAAATGGCTTTCCCTGGTGAAATTAAAGTTAACGTTATTCGTGAGAAACGCTTTATTCAGGCTGCACGATGACGAATATCGTAATAAAAATAATGGTTATAGGCGATGTAGTTGGAGGCCCCGGCCTCCAACTATGCCGCAAATGGATTCCTTTACTCAAAGAAAAACATAAACTTGATGCCGTTTTTGTGAATGGTGAAAATGCTGCTAAAGATGGTAAGGGAATTAATGCTGAAGATATTATTTCCCTGAAAGAAAGTGGCACTACCGTGATTACTACCGGTAACCATGCGTGGGACCAAAAAAATGTCTATGCCGCCTTACAAGAACGGGATGACATTGTTCGTCCTATCAATTTCCCCTCTGGATGCCCTGGAAAAGGGTATACATTCTTCTTTGCTGGCGATTATCGTTGTGCGGTCATTAATGTTCATGGTCGTGTTTTTATCAATGATGCACTTGATTGTCCCTTTAAGGCGATGGAATCGGTCCTCTCCTTTATTCGTACCAAAACCAATCTGATCTTTGTTGATTTTCATGGTGAAGCAACCTCTGAGAAAAAGACGATGGGACGATTTCTTGATGGTAAAGTTTCCGCTGTGTGGGGCACACATACTCATGTGCAAACTGCGGATGAGATGATTTTCCCAGGAGGAACCGCTTTTATTACCGATCTTGGCAGTTGTGGCGCCTTGTATTCGGTAATTGGATTTGAATATGAACCTATTCTGCAGCGTATGATGGTCCATCATAAATTTGGTAAGCTAACGGTAGATGAAAAAGGACCGATGGTCTTGAGTGGTATACTGATCAGTATTGATGCAATAACAGGAAAAGCGATTAACATAGAACGTCTTCGTATCGTTGATCATGATATAAACATTCAATCAACTCATAAATAGTTTTATGCTGTTTGTTTTTTTTTCTAAGCGTCTTTTTAGTAGGTTTTTCCTGCTTGCAGTTTGCCTTGTGTTGGTTTTTTCTACCGCACATTTCTTTGTTCGTCTTTCAGCGGTTAATTTTTTAACCCTTATCCCTATTATTTTTGGCATTATGGTTCCCATGGTTCTTCAGTACGTTATTCCTATTGCGTCAGGTGCAGCCGTATATTTAACGATTGGTGAATGTACTCAGCGACAAGAAACATTAGTGTTATATTTTCTTCGTCACTCTCAAATGATTTTTGGTGGAGTCATTCTTCTCTTCTCTTTTTTGGTTGCTCTTTTTTACGCTTTTCTTATTTTTTCATGGGTTCCTCAAAGTTATACTTATGGAAAAGAAGCGTTAGTACGTTTGGCTCAGCAGCAATTCTTACACTATCAACCAAATTGTGTTCATGAACCGATGCCAGGATTGTCTCTTATTTTTCAAGGTAAACAGAGGCTAGATAGTTCTACGGTTAATCTAGAACATCTTTTTTTATCGTTTAAAAATAAACAAGAAACCTATTACTTTACTGCGCAACAGGGAGTGGTAACCGATACGGTGTTTTTTCTTACCAATGGATCATTGTTGTATCAATCAGGGAAAGAACATTATTACTCGTCGTTTAATCGAACATCTTTTGATATTAAAAAACTAATTCAATCTTACGATCACTCCGATAAAAATAAGTTGCCAATGAAATATCTTTCATGGAATCAAGTGACAATCATTGAGCAGCATAAGCGATGTGCCAATGTGCTGTGGCAATTTTTATTACCGATTATTATTTTTTTAGGATCATTTTTCCTTAAGCCCCGAAAAAATGTCATACTTGAAGCGTTCTTTTTATCAGGTTTTATCTTTTTACTTATGTATATTTTTCTAACGATTGGTCAGGTGATTGATGGTGTCGGTGGCTTGGGTTTCTTTTATTTACCACCAATTTTGATATTCTGTTTTTGTTTATATCATTACCAACATTGTAGTTAAGGAAATAGTAATGGTTCTTATCGCTGTACTGTACGCAGTACTTGCACTTACCTTTATCTTTGCAAAGTATGCCCTGTGTTATGCTAAACCATTTTTTTTGATCGGCATTCGCATGATACTTGCAGGTGCTATTTTACTTGGTTATCAATGGCTTTTCAGAAGAAAACAATTTGTGTTACATCGCGAAGATGTATGGGTTTTTCTTAAAGTTTCGTTATTCCATATCTACTTTGCATTTACTCTAGAATTTTTTGCCTTGCAGTACCTTACATCACTTAAAACAACTATGATTTATTCTGCTACGCCATTTATTTCTGCTATTCTGGCGCATTTTCTTTTACAAGAAAAACTTACGAGTAAAAAGATTGCGGGGATTTGCTGTGGGCTGGTTGGACTTATTCCGGTGTTGATGGCGCAAGCGGTTGGACCCGAAGCAAATTTTCAAGAACTTTTCTCTATCTCATTTCCTGAGGCGATCTTACTGTTAGCGGTTATATCAGCGGCTTATGCTTGGTTTATCGTGATGGATTTGATGAACAAGGGATATGAGCTTGGCATGATCAATGGGGTTGCTATGACGGTAGGTGGCGTTTTTAGTATGCTTACATCATTATGGGTAGAAGGGATAAGTGTTCCAGTAAGTGATCTTTTACCGTTCATTGGTTGGCTAACGCTTCTGATAATCAGTGCAAACTTTATCGTTTATAATCTTTACGGCTTTTTGCTGAGAAGGTATTCAATTGTTCTAATAAGCTTTGCTGGGTGGTTGTGCCCAAGTTTTGCAGCACTTTATGAATGGCTTTTTCTAAGTGGGACTATTACGTGGCATTATGGGGTTTCGTTGGTTTTTGTCATTCTTGGTCTGTATCTTTTTTATCGTGATGAGCTGCGATTGAAGTATTCTTAAGTCTTGTTTGAATTAAGTTGCAAATAGAATCAACCACCGTTTCAAGAATTTTGTTCGTGATATGAAGCTCAAAAATGGGATCTTTTCGTTCTAAATCCATCTCATGCTGTGCAATAAGTAAACGCTTCTTGATCTCACTACTGCTTTCGGTGCCACGACCAATCAAGCGCTGTTCAAGCTCTTGCAAACTTGGTGGTGAAACCCAAATTGATATAGCCTCAGGAACCAAGGCCTTTAACGAAACAACCCCGGCTCGATCAGTAACCATAACAAATGATTTTCCCGCTTTCATATCATCAAGCATAGCCAAGGGTGAGCCGTAAAGCTCACCGTTATAGTTGGTCATTTCTAGAAAGAAGGCTTGAGCGATTTTCTTTAAAAAAGTAGTTTTATCAAGAAAAAAGTAATCAATGCCATCAATTTCTCCATCCCGTTTTTGTCGAGTTGTGTAGGTAATAACCCGAGAAATAGCTATTTCTTTCCCTAATCGTTCAACAATTTTTGTGGCGATGGTTGTTTTTCCGGTTCCTGAAGGAGCCGCAATTAGAAAGAGTTTACCTGGATTTGTCATATAAATATTTTCAATGTGAATTATTTGGGTTATTTTTACGGGGAAGGCGTTTGATGTACCTAATTATTTCACGTACACTGATAGGGATTATAACCGATATTTTTAAACAGTTAAGATTAAATAATCCACGGGGGTGGATTTAGGGAGATCTCTATGAACGTTTTTATCAAACTACGCAAGATGTTGATCTTGCTCTTGAGCTTTGCTCTTGTACCTGCTCAAAATACGCAACCTTTTCCGAGTAAACAAACAGCATTATTGGTTGGTGGGGGCATTGCTTTAGTAACTGCTTTATATTTTTATAACAACTATAAAAATAACCATAAAGATGAAAAAGACTATTCTGCAGGAAATAATGCTGCTAAATCAACATCTCTTGGTGTTGTGAGTGGTACGGTTTGTGGTGGGGTTCTTTATCTTTTACTTAATTCGAAGTCTTCAAAGACAGATCAAGCTTCTTCAAATCCCTCAACGCCGATTCCTTTACCTATTCCTTCAGGCCCGGAAAAAATTTTAGTTAAAGTTGATCTTAATAAACTTGATATGACCAAGCCTACTTCGGGAGATATGACCAAGCCTACTTCGGGA
>CAYHBO010000007.1:10764-42914 GCA_964354855.1 uncultured Pseudomonadota bacterium
AAAATAAAGCATATTACTTTTGTGGACTAGAAATAGATAAATTGGGCTCTCAGGACGAACGGGTAAATAAGTTAAAGATGACAATGTGGGTAATCAGTGCTATTCTGCGTCCTAGTCTGAATAGCACATAAACCCCTTGAAAGTTATCGAAGAAAAACATATGAGTAATCTCGCTGATATAAAAACTAATTTTACCCAATGGTATCAAGATGTTATCACGCAAGCTGAACTTGTTGATTCAAGTCCGACCCGTGGTAGCTTTATTCTTCGCCCTTATGGGTATGCCATTTGGGAACATATCAGCAGCACACTCGATAAAAAGATTAAAGAGACCGGCGCTCAAAACGCTTATTTTCCGCTCTTGATCCCCCTTTCATTTTTACAAAAAGAAGCAAAACATGTTGAGGGCTTTGCCCCAGAAATAGCTGTGGTAACTCACGCTGGTGGTAAAGAACTCGAAGAGCCTTATGTTGTGCGACCAACTTCCGAAACCATTATCTATGACGCCTTTTCACGTTGGATAAAATCCTATCGTGATCTTCCTATGAAAATTAATCAATGGGCAAACGTGGTTCGCTGGGAAATGCGTACACGCCCATTTTTACGTACCTGTGAGTTCTTGTGGCAAGAGGGGCATACTGCTCATGCATCACGCGAAGAAGCGTATGAAACTGCTATCCAGATGCTCATGGTCTATAAAAATTTAGCTGAAAATTACTTAGCCTTACCGGTGGTTACTGGAGAAAAACCTGAAAATGAACGTTTTGCTGGTGCCGATCATACCTTTACCTTTGAAGGGCTTATGCCTGATGGTAAAGCGTTACAAATGGGAACCAGTCACATGCTTGCACAAAGTTTCTCTGGCGCATTCGGCGTGCAGTACCAAGATCAGGAAGGTAAAATGCAATCGCCTTTCTGTACTAGCTGGGGCGCAACAACACGTTTAGTTGGAGCGGTGGTGATGATGCATGGTGATGAAAAAGGCTTGATTATTCCTCCAAAGATTGCGCCAATTCAAGCGGTGATTATACCAATTTATAAAACTAATGAAGAAAAACAAAATGTTCTTGCCTTAGCTGAACAGGTTAAAACAACGTTACTTGCTGCAAATCTTCGTGTTCAAATCGATGCAGACGAACAAAAAACCCCAGGAAATAAATTCTTCCATTGGGAAATGCGTGGCGTTCCAATTCGTATAGAAATTGGACCAAAAGATGTTGCCAATAATTCAGTTGTACTTGTTGATCGCTTAGAACAAGATCGTAACCTTAAAAAACAATTCGTCTCCGTTGTTGGGTTAGCAGACAGTTTACAAAAAGCGCTTGAAGGTTTACAACAACGTTTGTATGATCGAGCTTTAGCGCGACGTGACGCTCAGTGGTTTCAAGCTGAAACGTTAGCTGACTTCTCCCAAAAATTATCAGACAACAATGGTATGTATCAAGTTGGCTGGTGTGGAAAAGAGTCCTGTGAAGTGGTGTTGAAAGAATTTCAAGCAACTATTCGTTGTGTTCTCAAAGATAACAATCATAAAAAATGTTTTTCTTGTGGCGAGTTAAGTAGTCAGGATATCTTGGTGGCTAAAGCTTATTAAAGCGTAATTATTTAGGTACCATCTTGATTAATAGAGAAATTTTTTTGCTTCTTACGTTATCAGAAATTTTAATCTTTTTTTTGTTCTTTACGCTACCTAGTATTTTAATGCTTTGTATGCTTATTACGTCATCCTCGCGAAAGCGGGGATCCAGGTCTTACTTACTTTTAAAATATTCTTTTCTTATATTATACTTGAATCAGTTTTTTTCTAAGCAGGCTAAGAAGGTCTGGATCCCCGCTTTCGCGAGGATGACGTGTCAAAAATCTAAATTTTTTTCAAGCGTTTTAAGTTCGGTGATCTTAAATTTAGGTAGGGTGTAATTTATGTCTTCACACAACGACATTGACCTTATTGAACAATTTCACATGTACCTACTTGCTGAAAAGCGGGTAGCGCAAAATACGTTTCTTGCGTACAAGCGCGACGTTTCCCAACTTCTTATCTACTTAAAAAAGCAGAAGAAAACATTACAGGTTTGTGAAAAACGTAACATAGTTTTGTTCTTGAAAAATCTTAAGACCGCCGGCTTAATGTCCAAAACTCTTTCACGAAAAATTTCTTCCATCAAACTTCTCTATGGGTTTCTTGCCGATCGCTTTGGGTATGAAGATATTGCAAAAAAACTTATTACGCCAAAAATTGATAAGAAGTTACCAACCTACTTAACCGAATTAGAAATTAAACATTTATTTATGGTTGCAGCAAAAGACCGTTCTGAAAAAGGGATCCGCAATAACGTCATGCTCAATGTGCTTTATGCAAGCGGTATGCGGGTTTCTGAGTTGGTCTCACTTTGTCTTCATCAGGTAAACTTTGAAACCGGTTTCCTTTCGATTACGGGGAAAGGGAGCAAAGATCGTCATATCCCTATGCCTTTGGGGACGCTTGAGTTGCTTCAACTGTACATCGATAACACGTATAAGTCAGTTATGCTCACGCTTAAGAAAAAACCAAAACCGCAAGAACAGTATTTGTTTCTTACCACTAAGACAGGGGTCGTTAAACCGATGTCCCGCCAATTTTTTTGGTTGATTCTTAAAAATCTACTTAAAAAATCTGGTATCGAAAAAAATATATTTCCTCATGCCTTACGGCATTCTCTCGCTACGCATTTGCTTAAAAATGGGGCTGATCTACGGTCATTACAACTGTTGCTCGGCCACGAAAATTTATCGACAGTTCAGATTTATACTCATGTAGGAACATCTGAGTTGCGAAAAGTGTATGATAAGAAGCACCCACGGGCGTAAAGATCTAAGAAGTTAAATTTATATAGGTGAATAAAGTAAACTGTTTATTTTCGCGTAAAATCATGCCAAACTAATTGAAAACGTATAAAACTTATCGTTTTCGTAGATTGGAGCTCTTGTGGTATCACTTTCGAAAGAACTTATTCCGGTCGGCTATAAAGCTTTAGTTGATCATTACCAACTTAATGTGCTGCCTCATTATCGGTGGTCTTATGTTTCTCTCCACGGAGGTAGACGGGTTTATGAAGATAATGGGGTTCAGATTTATGTGTATGATAAAAGTTATTTACCCAAAGATGGTACTGTACTGACGCTTTTAGTGTTTGCGCTTAAGCATGAGGGTTTAAATTTATCGATCATAGCAGCACTTTTTGAAAAACTAGTCCCGAGTGAGATTGTTTTATTTGTACAACAAGCTCCAACGAGCAAATATGCACGGATAATCTGGTATTTATATGAATCTCTTACGCAAAAAAAATTAGTACTGGATGATTGTACTCAGGGTCCATATGTTTTATTGCTAGATCCTGTTAGCTATTACACAGCTGTGCCAATTAATAGTACAAGGCATCGTATTAAAAATAATCTTCTTGGTAATGCTAACTTTTGTCCAATAGTTAGAAAAACTGAAACGCTTAAGTCTTTTGAGCAGAAAGACTTACCCGGAGAGATCAATAACATTATTTCGAAGTTTGATACGTATATTCTTGAGCGTGCAAGTAACTACTTATTTACTAAAGAAACGCTGTCATCGTATCAGATTGAACGGGAAAATCCTGATAAAAAGAGAATTGCTCGATTTATCGAACTTCTTAAAATTGCTTCTCTACAACATTTAACCAAGCAATCGCTTATAGAACTCCAGAATGTTATTGTTGACGAACGTTTTGCCAATAAAGATTACCGTACCACACAAAACTATATCGGAGAGAATTTAGATTGGCAGCATCAATACGTTCATTATATTTCTCCAAAACCTGAAGATGTTGAGTTTCTTATGCAAGGTTTACTTGCAAGTTTTGACCGTTTACTATCTTCTCAGCAGCCACCCATTGTTATAGCGGCTACCATTTCTTTTGGGTTTGTTTTCATTCATCCGTTTGACGATGGGAATGGGCGCATTCATCGTTTTCTTATTCATTATTTTTTATCAGTCCTTGGCTTTACGCCAAAAAATACTATCTTTCCGGTCTCTGCAACTATGTTGCAAAACATGAAAGCTTATAATGACGCACTGGAGTGTTTTTCAAAACTATTGCTTACTTGCATTCCCGATTATGACTTAAGTGACCAAGGAGAATTAACGGTACCAGTTTCTACAAGAAGGCTTTACCAGTTCATTGATTATACGGCAATAACTGAGTACCTCTATGCTTGTATAGAACAGACCTTGTATGGAACCTTTCAGCAGGAGTTGAATTTTCTAGTAGGGTACGATACCACCAAAAAACAGATACAGGAAGTTGTCGACTTGCCAGATAATCAGATAGATCTTTTTATTCGTTTGATTGTTCAAAGTGACGGAAAACTTTCAGAGAAGAAACGAGTGGATTTTTTCTCGAAGCTTACTGATGCCGAGATACAACGTATAGTTACTATTGTTTCTGAGAATATGATAAAAAAGAGTTAAAGGCCGATCTACGGTCATTACAACGGAGGCTCGGTCACGAAATTTATCCAGCTGATGTTTCCAAAAAATCCGGTCGGGTGCCGTGAAGTTAGTCCGAATCAAATTTTAAAGGCACGCGAACAGCGGACTTCATGTGATTTTATTGGGACAGAACCTAGCCCAAGTCTCAGTCCAAATTAATTACAACTTTCATTCGGTAGTGATTATAGTTTACTTGCTAAGTAAGAAACCATAAAAATTGTTCAATTGGTCAGCTTGATAAGTATACTGCTCAGCTTTTGTTTCATGATCTTTTTTTATTTTCTCATCTTTTGTTTCATCATTTAAACTTGGAAAAATTTGAAGAAAAAAACGATTTCCAAGATCCGTCAAGATAGATGATTAAAATAAGTTGCTTATGTTTTCATGATAAGAATATAAAGATGAATCACGGTCAAATTTATACTTATTTTTGATTTTGGTAAAATCAATGAAATTTTGGTTGGGAAGTTTTAGCACGGTAAGCCAAGCACCCATTTGGATTTGAACGTGACAATAACATTGTCGTTGGAAGGAATATTTGTAAGAAGTATATTTGTGTTTTAAAGAAAGTTTGGTGAAAAAATGGTTCTTGTGAAGAGTAAATTATCAGACATGTTTTAAGGTGAAGTTTTTTATATGGTCGTGTGATTCTGCTTTAAATTGTCAGAGGTACTTGTAGATAATTTAGGTTTTTACATAGGGGTAATTTTAGACAGGAGATCTCTTAGGGATTCCCTGTATTACTTGTTGTTGACATAATATCCATTATCAGAAGCGGTAAAAATTGCATCGTCTGGTGGCTGTATATGATTTTTGAAAAAAGAAGGCTTATTGGCTCCTGGGTAGATGTGTTTGATTGAAAATTCGTATTTCTACTTAAAATTTTGCCGTGAAAAAGAAGGGCAAAATTTTATAAAAATAAGCGCCAATTTTTGGTCGTATAGGTTTAAGTTTGGCCTTGGATTTACTTGACGATAATTTATTCTTCGTAGTATGGTTTAAGTCCCGATAAGGCTCGGCAAGTAGCGTTGTATCGATAAGCTTGAAGGATGGTTGCGAAGTTCGTCTTAATGCTAGAGATAGTTGTAGCTTCTTGCGCGTTAGCAGCTGCGATGACAAGTGCTGTCTGTTTTCTAGAATTTTCCATGCTTAGTAATGTTTGCTTCTTAATACCACAACCGATAGCAGTAGACATAATGAGACGGCAAATTTCTGGTCGGCCATGGATGGCGGTAAGATGCAGCGCCGAGTTATCATCAGCGTCATGGGTCATAAGATAGGCGAACATATCAAAATCATGATCAACCTGAGATTGTCTCTCGGCAATACTTAGAAGACAATTGACATCTGCAACGTTCCCAGAAATAACCGCTTCCTGTAATGAAGTTCGATCGGCAGTGTTCTTCTGAAACAGAAATTCAGTCATACTTACTGATCGTAGTGAAGAAGGTGTTTTCTTGGGAGGCTTATTGTTCATTGCTTCCAGGTGATGGTTGACCGTAAAGGCTAGCCCTATACTCAACATAATGTTTATCGATTTTTTCATGATTTACTCCATTTCAGGGTTATGTATAATTTCTAATAGTTTAATAAATAAACACTCTCTCGTCAAATATCGACAAATAGTGACAATAATTGATAGAAATTAAGTTTTACTTTAAAGTAGTCGATCAAAATATGTAATATATTACTTTTCTATTAGTAATTATCTTATACTGTAAATAACCTAAGCCATGGCAAGGAGAAATTTAGTAAGTTTTTAAGAAAGGGTTTCTATGAAGAAGTGTTTAGTACTATTAATGATTCTATCTTTTACCTTAACGTCTGATAAAGTTTTTACCGAGCCTCTCGCCCTTAGAGAAGTTATCGAGATAAAAAAAATCAATGCACTTAAAAGTGATACTCGTGATTTCATAAGTAAATTAAAAGTTTTTAATTCAAGCGACTCAGTTAACAGAAAAGAATCGGGCCTCGGCTATACTCCCCTCCATTATGCAGCAGTGCGAGGAGATATAAATGCGGCCAAAGATCTTTTGCAAGCAGGAGCTAAAGTAAATGCTCTCAATAACGATGGAGACAGTCCTCTTCATTTAGCCGCTAAAAAAGGATACGAAGAAGTCATACATCTTCTTATAGAACATGGCGCTAACCGAGATGCTGAAAATAGATCTGGTCATAAACCTAATGAGATGACACAAGATAAAACTATTATAAAAAAACTAAATGACGTACTTATTCATGATTTATCAGAAGGTGCTCGTCATTTCTTTAAGGAAAATAGCACTCTAAAACTAAGCGATTCAATTGATGCACAAGAATCAGGGTATCATAATACGCCGCTCTTAATTGCAATTAAGAAAAATAATATAGATGTAATTAAGGAACTTATCAAAAAAGGCGCTGATACTCACGCTAAACCTAAACGAGATGAAAGTTACTTAGAGGTAGCTAAGAGATTAAAGCTCCAAGATATTGTTACGTTGCTTGAGAGTAAGAATTAGAAAAGCCCAATACAAGTATCTTATGAATTAAAAGGGAGAGTCTCATGAAAAGTTTTTTGTTATCGATACTCTTTTTAGGATTCTCTCTTTCTATTCATCAAGTTCAAGCTCATCTTGTGCAAGAACTCACCAAACTCAAGGATGCTTTAAGCCAAACACAAAAAAATTGCGTTACGCTACAAAAAGCACTAACCAATCTCAAAGTAGTTTTACAGACCCCTAAATCAAAAGGGACTAAATCTGAAATAATCAAGCCGGATGCCCAAAAAAAACCGCAAGAACCGGTTCCGCTTACCTGTAAAATCCAAACCCTTAAAGAATTTCTGAAAGAACATAAGCTTGATAATGTAAAATCTTTCGATGCAACCGGCAAAACGGCTCTTCATCTCGCTATAAAAGAACATGACCTTGGCCTTATTGATACGATCATTAAAGCTGGGGCCGATGTTAATGCCCAAACCAAATTTCAAAACACACCGCTGCATGCTGCTATCGAAGCAGAACGATTAGATGTTATTACACTTCTTCTTAAAGTTCCGGAAATTAAACTGGATCTTCAGAATGTAAATGGTAACACCCCCCTCCATCGAGTCGTTCAGAAAAACTATAAAAAGGGGGTAGAAGCACTTTTGGCTAAAGGTGCCAAGATAAATATTGGAGATGACGAAGACAACACCCCATTACATTTTGCTGCTCACCTTGGGTACGAAGAAATCGTACCAATGCTCTTAAAAGCCAAAGCCGATATCAAAGCCAAGAATAAGCATGGTAACACGCCGTTCGACATAGCAAAAACAGATGATATTAAGGAGCTTCTTAAGTAAACAAACAAAGCCAGTAAGTTTTCAACAAAAACCTTCTATTTTGACTAATAAATAATTTATAATAGAATTACTCGCTGGTGATTTATATTAAATAATTTTTAAACAGGAAAACCCATGAAAATATTAACCACAACTTTACGCGTTTTTACCATCTTAAGCATGAGTCTCTTTATTCCCCAACACATAAATGCCGATTTACTTAGTTCTTTAGGAGGTGCTATTGGTATTGGAACACCAACTAAACCAGGAGTCCTCAATCAAATAATCACACAAAAACCCTCTAATGCAGAGCTTGTGTTAGCAGCCATCGGTTTCAATTTTGGCTCCCTCTTCTCGCAAACAACGTTTACCGATAGTGTACCAAGCCTACAAGCATTTTTGGGATGGTTAACGCCTCTGGTAAGCTCAAACCCAACGGCTGCAAGTGCATTCACCTCTCAACCTTACTTCAACTACACCAACGTACAAGAACTTAAAATTTTGATGACAACACTACAAGCGTATATGTCGGTACAGTTGGCTAACAGTGGTCAGCTACCGGTCGCTAATCAGATGACCTTTAACCAGATGTTTGTCAATCTGCAAACTGCTATTAACACTACCGCACCGGTTGGCTTTGCTAATATTGCACCCACGGTCCCGTCAATGGCTCAACGAGGCATCTTTAACCTAACCATTGTTGGCTATAAAAAGAATTTTGCTCTTGCGTGGACCGGACTTACCACCGCTACTAACGCACGTAATGTTTTGAACACCGTCAGCAACCTTTATGCTCGTTTATGTTCATCAACTAGTACACTAACCACCGCAACACGTCTTGATTTTCAAAGATTTCGCTATGCTACTGACCCAACAACCATCGCGTATCTTGCCAGTAATAACACAAGCCTTCAAAGCTCCATCAGCTCATTTCTTACCAAGTTAGCTACCAATGTAAAAACAACCCAAAACACCTATTTTGCAGGGCTCAGTCCAATCGCCTACTTTGATACCACCAATTTTACGACACTTAAAAATATGCTCCTCGTCTTGCAGCATTTCTTTACCGAAAAAATGTGTGCCGATCGTGCACAAACAGCAGCATTGTTTCAACAGTTTTTTGCAAAGTATCCACAATCATAACAAACAGAATGGGGCTGATGTTTTCAGCCCCTCTCACAAGACTTGATCATAAGACCGCTTAAGGCATACTAAGAACTGGTAACAAAATTCACAACTTAACGGAGAACCGCTTGATTATTCTTGGTATCGACCCTGGTTTTAGCGTAACCGGCTTTGCAATTTTACAAAAATTAGGCGGCACGACGGTGCTCGTTGATGCCGGTTATCTTAAATTGCCGGTGCAAGAAGGTCTGTCTCAACGCATTCATATTTTTTATCAGACGTTTCAAAAAAAAATCATTGACGCCAAAGTCACCCATCTCGCATTGGAAACGCCGTTCCTAGGAAAAAATCCACAAAACTTTTTAAAACTTGGGTACCTGCGAGGTGCGCTGTATTTGTTGGCGGCACAGCATAATCTTTCGTTACATGAGTTTTCCCCACGTGAAGTTAAACTGGCGGTTACCGGGTTTGGTGCAGCATCTAAAGATCAAGTTGCCAACATGGTTAATCGTCTATTCCCCACCATTAATAAGCTTGGGGTTGCGGTTAAGCAAGACATTACCGATGCTATAGCGGTTAGTCTTTCGGGGCTATGGAGCGCAGGAAGAAAATAAAGATTAAAGAGAAAAACAAAATCATTGTTTTTTTACACCTAAGAATCTTAGTTTAATAAGAGTATATAGTTATATTTACGGTCTTATGGTCAATGGAAGAAAAAGGATTTGCGATGATACAAAAAAAGAAGTTCTTAAGTCTCTATGTTATTACTGCAGCAATGCTGCTACTTTCTGCTGAATATCTTGTGGCTGCACAAAACGCCACAACAATACCTCAAACCTCTACATTGACCAAACCCAAGAGCCAAAAAAGAAAAAAATTACCAAAAGAACCTCAACTCCTTACACCTAAGGACGGAACAACTGAGGCACAAAAAAAAAGCATAAGAGCTACATATGAAAAAAGACATTCTAAATGGGAAGAAACCGTTGCCAAAATTAATGAGGAAAACGCTAAGTTAGCCGAAAAAACTGCAACTACAACTGATGCTCCCCTTGCAGTACAAAAAGAACAAGTAGAACAGCAGCATGACGTCCCTACAACTACCCCTCCTCCAGCACAAGAAGAACCAAAACCTACAGTTGTCACTCTACAAGAACATAAAGTTGGCGGTAATCCAGAAAGTCTTCCTCCAGCTTCAGCTCCTATGACAGTACACACTGAACAAGAACCGACGGGCGTAGATCAAGCAAGTATTCCTCCAGTTTCAGATCTAGCTCCTATGACAGTACACGGCGCAGATCCAGCAAGCTCTACTCCTGCAGAAGAACCAAAAGCTGCTACAACCCCAGTCAAATTTAGTGCTCAGCCGGCTAAAGATTGGACCGAGTGGGATAAAGAATTACATGCAAAACTTACTGCATGGAAAACAGAAGTAGAAGCAGAATATGCAACGCTCCACGAGAATGCAAAGAAAGCTCATACTGAAGCTGATATTAAGGTCATAAGAGGGGATCTAGAAGATACTAAAGCAAAAGTTCATAAACTCACTGATCCTAAAAAATTCTTAAAAGACACTGATCATGAAAAGCATATCGAAGATGCCGAAAAAGCACTCAATGACGCAACGAAGACAGTTATCAAAGAACTTCATGAGATAGTTACTGCAAAAGAGACATTAATTAATCAAGAATTAGCAACGCTAGAAGCAAAAATACAGGCAGCTGTACAAGCTCCGTAAACAACTAGAAGCTAAAAAGACAAATGGGCGCATGTTATTGAAACATGCGCCCATTTGTCTTTTAACAAGAAAAGGCCTGGATCCCCGCATACGCGAGGATGACGTTTCTAAGTAATTACTTCTTAACAATCCCCAAGCAACGCTTACAAAGATCCGTCTCATTGTCCCACTGCCAACATCGCGGGCATTTAACCCCATCAGCATGAGATGCTAAAACCTGCACCCACGGTAAAACAGAACCTGTTGCCGTTTGCCCCGATGGAGCCGCAGGCGAGTAGAGGGGGACCAGAGTAACCTTGGAAACAATAAACCAATCTTTTAAGAAGCGCTCAAGACTTTCATGAGTAACAAAATTCTTAAAGAACAATTCAAGTACTGAAGCATCTTCTGAAAAATCCAACTGCAACGTTACCTGCGCCTCAAGTGAATGTCTGATAATTCCCTCACGTCGTTTTTCTTCTAAAGAAACTAGCACCACATCACGCAATTGTTCCAACAAGTTCCAACCAGCAGTAAATTGTTCTGATACTTTTACATCAAGCTTCGGTCTGAATAACTGAAGATGTATTGAATCTTGTTTATCTTTCAAGTAGAACCCTGAAACTTCTTCAGCTAAAAATGATAGAATAGGCGCCATAAGTAACGTGATCGTATCAAGTACCTGATACAACGCGGTCTGCGCTGAACGTCGCACCTGACTATCAGGTTGTTCAACGTACAGACGGTCTTTGCTTACATCAAGGTACAGGGCACTTAAATCATTAACGCAGAAAGTATTAAGTTCTTGAACAACACCTGAAAAATTATATGCTTCATAGTAAGTAGCAATTTTCTTTTGAAGTTCTTGAAGTTTAACCAGAATATATAAATCTACGACAAGCAGCTTATCAAAACTAACCGCATGTTTTTTAACATCAAAATCATACAAGTTTGAGATCATAAACCGACATGAGTTACGAATTTTACGATAGGTTTCAGCTACGTTCTTCAATAATTTTTCGGAGATAACAACATCACCTTCAGCATCTACGCTGGCAACCCAAAGACGCAACACATCACGGCTGTACTGCTTAATGATCTCCTGAGGCTCAACTCCATTACCTAATGATTTTGACATTTTTCGATGATCTTCATCAACCACATAGCCATGGGTTAAGAAGGCTCGTGTCGCCGCATGTCCATAGAGAGCAATAGCACACAACATGGTACTCTGAAACCAACCTCGATGTTGATCGGAACCTTCAAGTTGTAAATCAACCGGTACACCAAGACGTGGGTCTTTTTTTGCAACCGCATAGTGAGCAACACCGGAGTCAAACCAAACATCGAGAATATCAAGTTCTTTGCGGAATTGAGAAAGGTCAGCATTTTTACAATGTTCACAAGAAAAATCTTTTTTTAATATTCCCGTAGCTTGCAATTGCTCTAACGTAATCTCGTCCCAGTACTCAATGCCAACTTTTTCAACCTGATCGGCAACAGCACGAATAAATGCGGCATCAAGGAAAGCGTTATCACATGTCATGCACAGTAACGCCGTTATTGGCACACCCCATACACGTTGTCGTGAAATACACCACTCAGCACGGTTACCAATGAATGATTGTAAACGTGTTTTTCCCCATGCAGGAATAAATTCTATTTTATCAATTTCTTTAAGCGCGTTTTCAACTAAATTATTTTTTTTAAGGTCACAGAACCATTGATCGGTAGCACGGAACATAAGCCCGTTACGGCAACGCCAACAATGTGGATAAGAGTGATTAATGGAAGCTTTGTGCATCAACTTGCCGCGATGTGCAAGTGTTTTGATGACCCAAATCTGACCATCAACTACCGACATACCTTCAAGCTCTACTGGCATAATGCCATGGGTAAAGCGCCCATCGGACGAAAGTGGCGAAAAAATTTCAATGCCATGACGTAAGCCAAGTAAATAATCTTCAGGGCCACAACCAGGAGCCGAATGTAAACAAGCCGTTCCATCACTCACCATGACCATCTCATCAAGAAGGACAGGAACCTGGAACCCATCAATTAACGGGTGATTAACCTTCATTAACGTTTTTTCTCCGGCATTAACGCGTGGTGCAAACACCTGCGCATCAAATTCAGCTAACTCTTTTTTCTCGATACCAAGGGTAGCACAAACTTTATCAGCAAGTTCTTTGGCCACCATAAATGCCCGATTTGCTTCTTTACCTTGAAGAACAACGTACTCAGCTTCAGGGTTCAGAACAACCGCACGATTTAAGGGGATGGTCCACGGTGTGGTAGTCCACACCAAGAAGCCAACCGCAAGGTCCGGTTTTTGCTCATGAAGGAACGGGAATGTGTAACGATAGGTGGTAGCATCTAAATCAAAAAGAACGTATACAGAAGGATCCTTGCGATCTTTATATTCAATTTCTGAAGCGGCTAACACGGTTTGGCACGTAAAACACCAAGGCACCGTACGACCTTTACGAGAAATAAAACCTTTTTCGGTGAAAAGTGCAAATGCACGAAGAATATCAGCTTCATACGTTGGGTCCATGGTGGAATAACGTCCAGCCCAGTCTCCCAGCATACCCATGTCTTGAAGCTCTTTGCTTTGTACCTCAATCCAATCTGCCGCATAGATTCTGCACGCTTTTTTAAGGCTTACACGCTCTTCAAGCGTCTTTCTGCTATTTTTTTCAATACCAAGCTGTGTGGTAACTTTTAATTCAATCGGCAATCCATGACAATCCCAACCAGGAACAAACGGTGCATAACGTCCTGCCATACGTTTTGACTTAACAACAGTATCTTTCAAAATGTTATTGAGTGCATGCCCAAGGTGCAAATGTCCATTGGCATATGGTGGACCATCAAGAAGAATAAAAGGTTCGTTCCCCTGATTCAACGCCGTAGCTTTTTCATTAATGTTATTACTCTGCCAGTAAGCAAGAATTTCAGGTTCTTTAATGGCAGCATTCGCACGCAATGAAAACTCGGTTTGAGGTAGATTCAACGTATCTTGATAGGGATTCTTTGTTTCGTCACTCATGGGACATCCTGTGTTTGTAGTAGTTAGAAGAACTAAGCGCGCATCTCGCACTATCAAACACAAGAATAACAGATTTTATTGTTTATGCGTTCTTTTTTATACCCCGATTGATTCAGCCAAACGAAGCACAAAAGAAACTACAACAAAGAGCATAACAACTTTGAGTAACACAATGGTGACAAAAGCACCGTGATTAAATTTTTTAAACTTCATCCTAAACTCCCCTAATTTTTATAATTCTCATTACGCCCATCTTATTTTTCCACGTCCATCTTATTTTTCTACGTCATCCTCGCGAATGCGGGGATCCAGGTCTTTCTGATAAAAACAGTCAGAATACCGGTGTAAAAAAGAAAATAAGGCTGGATCCCCACTTTCGCGAGGATGACGTAAGGCACAAAATATCTATTTATCGCAAACTAAGTATCAGTAAGTAGTTTACCATAAATAGTATTCTATCTGTCAATAGTTAATGTTTTTTGGGGAGAGGTGGTAAGTGGTCGACGGTTTTTTTAAAGAAAATTACTCTACGTCTAGGCCTAAAAATTCAATAAATTTTTTGCTATTGTCTGTATCTGTAGACGAATTATCATGGTTCATTATCGTTATCTCAGGAATACCCTCAACCATTTCATGAGCAATCCCAATAACTATAGTGGCGAGGGAAGTAATGGTAGACATTAAGGTAGTAGTAGGATCTATGGCTATATTAAAAGTATCTAGTGCTGTGTTAACGGTTGCAAGATCTTGAGCTACGCGTACTTCATTTAATGCAGTACTTACTACATTACCCTCAAAATTTTTAATAACATCGATGTCAGAGCTCTTAGGCCCATCACAAGCAACCAAGAACTCAAGTTCTTTCAGTACACTCTGCGCTTGATATTGAACTTCCCTAATACACTGTATCGCTTGTTCTTGTATCGCCTTAAGAACCTTCTTAGCCGCATCATCTAAAGGAGGTACTGCAACAGGTCGTTGTTCTATTTCGAGCTGCAGCTTCTTAATAGAAGCTTTCATTCGATAACAATTAACAACTGCACGAACATAAACATTTTCGTCTTTAATCTTATGGGTTATTTTACGAAGCAATTCCTCATCTTTAACCTGAGACCAAAAATCTTTAATAAGAGCTGTATACGTCACAGATTGTGGATCTGTTACATGATTAAATGGTGAGCATAGGCTAAGAATAAATACTATTTCTTCAAATATTTTTTCAAAAAATTCCTGCTTCTTGTTTTTAGACGAAGGAAAACCATCCCATATTTTCTTGATTTCTTTAAATATTTTAGTAATCGGCGCATCAGCTGAATTAGCATCACAAAGCTTATTAAGCGCTTCAAGTTGCTTCATAGCAAACTCAGTGTCACTTATATTTTTAGCAAGAGCTTTCTTAGACGCAGGAGCTTCGGTGGCCGATACCAGCCTGCTATTTTCAGCACTTAATACGATCAAGTTTTTACCTACCTGATCAAGCTGTACACGGGCTCCACCATCATTCCCAGTAGTCCCAAACTTACCAAAGTCTTCAACAGCAGCTTTTATAGTTGCAAGCCATTTCGTTTTAAGCTCTGCATTTTTTTTGAGAGTAGCAGGAATACCGTCGAGCCGGGTAGTCTCTTCAGAAGTAATGGTCCCTTCCGTCTGTTTATCAGTAAGTTCTTGCCGATCAGCTTCAATCATTTGTTTTTTAGCAAAGATTTCTTGCAAATTCCCCAAAGAATCTTTCACCGTCCTACTACAAATCGCAATCGGCTTAAAAAGATTATCTACAAAATTATCAAACAAAATCTCATTTTGATTTGTCACAACGGGCTTTTCAGACTTTGTATCATCTTCTTTTGGCTTCGCATCATCAGATTTGTCCTCAAGACCCTTTTTAGTCTTGGTATCATCTTCGTCAGCATCCTGATCACTTTTATTACCGCTAAGAGCTAGTGGTTTAAGCCCTGCAAAACCACCTGGGAATAATGCTGCGGCTTTATTTATTTTTTTGTTTGCCTCTTGAATAAGTGTATTTTGTTTCGTCATATTTTTTTTATCAATAGCTCCTCGTACAGCAGCTTCTGCATCGATACCAGATTTGATAACCGAATCATTTCTTAATACCGCTTCAACTTCTGCCCGTACAGCCATTGCCGCTTGCTTAAGACGACTATTTGGATCAATGCTTTTTATATGCGATACGACTGTTTTGAAAGATTCTTCACCTTTTGTATCATCAAGAACGTAAGAGAGTGTGCGTAAAACCCTCTCAACGTTACTACTATATAACTCTTGAAATAACGTTTTTTTGATTTCATCAACTTTTTTCTTATTAAGTTTCAACAAGGCTGATTCCATTTTCTCAGTATGACCAGCGATGGTCGGTATATCTGCGGCTAAACTATTTGTATCACCATTCTTCTTAAAAATAGCGATAATGGCATTCTTTGCATTAGTAAATTCGTTATAACTTTCTCTATGCTCTTTTGAAGAAGAAGCCTCCTTATTTTCGGGTGTAGCAGGATCAGACTTCGCAGTTAAATCTGACTTATCATCAGCAGTTGGTTTATCGGTACTTCCCGGCGAAGAAGTTTTTCCGCCTCCGTAACCACCATAACCAGAGCTACCAGAACCACCATAGCCATCATAACCACCGTAACCACCGTAACCACCAGAACCACCATAACTACCTGAGCCATAGCGAGGACGGGACGAAGAACCAGAAGAATAATCACGTCCACCGCGTGATCGCCATGATGGGGTATACCCTTTATAGCGATTTTCAGCTTGCATACGTTCAATTTTCTTGCGTTCTTTATCGAGCTGTTCTTTAAATTCTTTCTTCACAAAAATAGTAGATAGCTTACCCGCAAGTTCTTTAACTAAGGCAAAAACACGAATAATCTCTTTTTCTATACGCACTTGTTCTGGATTATCAAGTAGCTTATCTTGCTTCTTAATCTTGGAAAATTTGTCTTTAAGAATAGCTGATTTTAAGAGCCCCTTCTCTTCATTGCGACGACGCTCATAGGTAGAAAGTGGTTCAATATCAAGCGAAATAACTGGAATGGTAACATCAGCAATGACAGCATCAGTTTGTAGATGACGTATTCGAGCTTTGAGTAAGAAAGCATTAAGCTCTTTCTCCAACTTAAGAACCTGCTTAACTACATCAACAATATTTTTGCGAACTGAATCAATCGATTTACTAAAAAAAGAATTAACGTAAGGCTCACTATCGCTAATTTTACCGTCAACTGCTTCAATCAATGAACTTCCTAATGTATAGATCATACATTTTTCTCGAAACTCAGGAGAAAAAACAACAGAATCTTTCACCCCAGACTCAATGTTTTTAAGTGGCCATCTAAGATTGTTCATGAAATAGTTATAAGCTTTGTACTTACCCTGAATTTCCTGCTCACGTTTCTCAGTTTCGTCCTCATCTTTAACAATACGATTACTGACCTTCTCTTCGGTCAAAGGGGTACAAAAATGTTCGGTTAATGTTTTAGGCTTGATTGGTTTTTTATCATCTTCTTCTGCATTTTTCTTGTCAGAAATAGTGGTTTCCGATTCATTATCATCAAAAGCATCTTCAAAGTCAGAATCATCATGGTGCATGGAAGAAGCAGGAACTGCCAACACAAAGGATCCAAAACTAATCCCCAACAACATGAAACGTACGAGAAATAAAAACTTCTTGTTCATGGTATTCCCCCAACCTTAAAATATAAGACACCTAACCAATAGGAATCTTAATTAAATATATTATCATTTTAACAGTTAAGTACCAATCAAGTCAAACGATAATTTTAATTCAAATGGAAATTAATGGCAAACATTAAGAAAAAGAGCATAAAAAGTACGGGATTCATTCTCCTAGAAACATTAATGACCATGATAATAGTAGGATTTATGATCGGTGTGCTGCTAAAACTTCAAGGAAACTTGGTTTTACAACATACCAAATTATTAGAAAAGGCAAAGAAAATGCATGAGTTACGGCAGAAACATGAAGAAGAAGGATTTGAGCGCCATGTCTATTGACAAGAAAAACATCATTACGCTATCGTTTTTAAAAACAAGGAGAAACCATATGAATCGCTACTTGATACTCTTAGTCTTAAGTCTTCCCATCTACCAGCTTACCGCACGTTCACCAGCCAAAACCGCCATTATTAAAATATCTAAACAGTCTTACAGCTCTACGCCGGTTACGATCAAACCAAAACCAAGGGAATCTATCCAGAGCCAAGGATCCATTATCCATAACCTCCCGACACAAGAAAAACCAACACCACGAACAATTATCCAAGAATATACTAATAGGGTAGATTTAAGCGATAAAGATTTCACCGGTAAAGATAGTGGTGGAAACTCTGCACTTCATAGCGCTATAAAAATGAACAATACCAATATGATGGTCATGCTCCTCAATGCCAATTTTGACCCAAACGCTAAGAATTTTGCCGGAGAAACGCCATTACATTTAGCTGTTTTAAAAGGAGATATTGCAAAGACAACCATCCTTATTAATGCACGGGCAAATCCAAATATAGCTTCAAGAATTGGTCTTACACCGTTACATCTCTTAGCAATATCACCAAACAGTACCCTTCCTATGGCACAGCTACTTATGAATGCAGGAGCTAACCAAAACATGAAGACAGTCACGGGACTAACCCCACTCCATTTTATCGTATCAAAACCGGTAGCAAGTCCAGATGATGAAAAAATCACACAACTATTACTTAACGCCACCGACAATAATATCCAGGATATAGAAGGTTCAACCCCGTGCATCAAATCGGTACGCGCTCTTAACAAGACATCATGCAGAAGTCTTATCGACGCACAGGTCAACATTAATCAACCTGATTACAAAGGCATGACGCCACTCCATTGGGCTATCTTTAAGGGTAATGATACCATCACTGCAATGTTCATTGCCGCACAAGCTAATATTAATGCAAGAACTCACAAAGGACAGACGCCGCTTGATCTGGCAAAAACATTGAAGAGAACAAATATTATTGAGTTATTGATCAATGCAGGGGCTGAATAAGATGAAGCAAGCCTTCATCCTCCTTGAAGTTATGCTTTATGCAACCATCAACGCCTTACTCATCATCACTGTATTTACGGTAATCGCTTGCATCCAACGCACGATGCTTGAACAAAAATATTTACGAATACAGCTAAATAACAATAATACCGTCATACATCTTTTACAACGTGATTTGATGAGTGCTCATTATCAGCCACAAAGCTGGGCACAGGAAGCAATCATTTTCAAACGAAATATCTTTGACCAACAAGCAAATCCGTATCAAAGCTCCATTGGTTGGCAACCAAAAAAAAATGGTCTAAATCGTATCGAAGGAACTTATAGTGTTACAACAAAACAATGGCTCTCAAAAAAAAAGACCGATTTTTTTCCCTGTTCAATAACCAGCATGACTCATACTAAACACTATAACCAAAGTCATAACAGCATTACAGCCGTTACCATTAGCTACCAAACAATTACCATGCCTAAAGCGCCACCTATTACTAAATTTTTTTTAGTAAGCTTACGTAATGGCTATCGTGAAAACACGCCCCATGTTGTATAAAAAATCCCTCGGTATCGCTTTACCATTTTGCCTTCTTTCACTAGGAAGTGTTATCGCACTTGGCTTATATTGTTGGAAAGAACTTTCACTCACAACTGATCTGATAGATGCACAAACAAAGCATTATAAGCATTTCCAACAAGCAGACAAATTACTTACTCAGATATTACAAGAAACCATGTTTTCGTTTAAACCGGTACAGAAAAGCATGCAAACTCAGGACAAACAAACTTACGCTCACGTAACCATAACGATACTCGACCAGATCCCCGATAGTCTACGCATCCAGCTTGCCCTAACCAAGAACCGTGATACGCTCATAACACTTTCCTGCGCCTTGATGCGTCAATCTAACCCGCAAGAAAAAGGTTCGTATGTTTTTTTTACTGACTACTTTACTGTCGGCACTCTGCGTTAACCTTTCTTTTTTTTATCCAGATCATTTTGGACTGCTAATAATTATCGGTCTTTTCTTACTCGCTTACCTGCTCATGATAAAAGTTCTCCCTCAAGCATTGCTTTGTGCAACTATCTGGAGCGTCTGCGTTTTTCCATTACACTTCATATGGCTCTATGCGCTGCTTATTAATCGATCAGAGGCAAGCATGATGCAGGCGTTGCTGTTATATGGCATTATTGTTATGTACTTTATGGGAACATTTGTGGCGTGGTTTTGTGGAACACGATGGGTGATGAAAGGCCTGGATCCCCGCATTCGCGAGGATGACGTAGATAAGGTGATGAAAGGCCTGAAACCAACCTACGCCAAGGCTTCGGCGGGCAGGCAAGTTCAGGATGAAAAGTCCAAGTCATTACGTTCTTCTTTCGTTACATCATTTTTACGACTTTTTACGTCATCCTCGCGAATGCGGGGATCCAAGCCTTTTATAGCACTTCTTACGTCATCCTCGCGAATGCGGGGATCCAAGCCTTTTTCTATTATTCTATCACTCCTCAGCATGCTCCTCTATCACCTCTTCATCTCCCACATAAGCCTTACTCTCATAACTGGGTACAAAGAAGGCTACCCATTCCTCAACCCCTGCATCCCGCTCGCAAAGCTCATAACCAAAGAAAAAATAATCCCGTCATCCATCCATTACCTTAAACCAATAAAAAGTTATAACCACCCAATAGCAGATGGACAAAAAATATTTCACGCATTAACTAAACAAAACATAAGTAATAAAAAAATTATCGTAGCCCCAGAAAGTTTTTTTAATTTTCCTATGAACAAGTTTCCATCGTTAGTAGCCCTCTGGTCATGCATCATTCCCGCTGACACCTTTTTTATCTTTGGATCACAGTGGGAAGAAGACAATCACCTCTACCAAGTTGCCTGCTGTTTGCATAAACAAAAATTTACCTGGGTCTATCGTAAGAAACATCTTATTGCTTTTGTTGAGCAGATGCCGCCTCTATTCAGCAGTACATCATGGTTACGCGCACTATTCCTACACAACGTTCAAGAATTTAAACAAGCACCGATACAGAACCCCATTATCAACGTACATGACCAAAAAATCATGGTACAGCTCTGCTCAGAATTTTTTTTTACGAAAGTAAAGACCGACACCGACAACCTTACCATGATTTTTTTCCTCGTGAACGATAGTTGGTTTGTTGATTATTTTCGAAAAATAATGGAGAATCTAGCATGCATAAAATCAGTATGGTTGAATACACCTGTTTTGTATGTGGGACATAACCACTGCAAACTTGTATCTAGAAAGGGATTGCATGAATGTATACATGTTAAAAGACGTTGAAGCTGTTGGAATGACAGGTCAAATCATCAAGGTTTCCGATGGCCATGCGAAGAATTTTCTGATTCCTAAGGGATTAGCAAGAGAAATAAAACCTGCAGAAATGCCGTTTTATCAAAGCCGTGTTGTACAAAAAAAAGTTGCAACTGAAGTCATCACGAGCAAGGTTGCAATGCTTGCTGAACGCATTAAAAATATGCATGTCACCATTAAAAAAACCATTCACGACGATGGTAAATTATATGGTTCTATAAGTGCAGACGAGATTGTTGAGCTCTTAAAAGAAAAAGAAATCAGCATCGATCGTAAGCAAGTAGAATTTGATAAAGCAATTAAAGCAACCGGCGAACACAGTGTTATCATCAAATTATCTTCAAAATTTAAACCAAAACTTATCGTAAAAGTAGCGGGAAAGTAACCAACGGTTAACACATGTCAGCGGAACAACAGTCCTCAATTTACCACAAAAAAAATACATCTCAGTCTGACAGTGAAAGCCTCATTGGTAAAAATCTACCGGCCAGTATTGAAGCAGAAAAATCAGTACTGGCCGCTATTTTGCTCAACGATGAAAATATCACCTTAGTTGCAGACATCATCAAGCCAACCGATTTTTATAACAAAGCACATCAGGTTATTTACGAATCAATTATGGAACTGGCACAGGCCAATCAACGGGTTGATTTAGTCGTTCTACGTGATCTGCTTGAAAAGAATAAAACACTTCATGCTGCAGGCGGCATCACCTATCTCATGGAGCTACAAGAAGATATCCCATCTATGGGGCTCATCATCCAACATGCCAAAATCGTCAAGGACAAGTCGGTACTACGCGAACTGATACGTTCAGCAGCCGACATCATTACCACCTGCTATGACCAAAAAATTGAAGGTATTGATGCGGTCTTAGATCAGGCTGAAAAAAAAGTTTATCAAATCTCGCACGCTCTCACACCACCAACATTTGTGCGCCTTGATGTCTTACTAAAAAAAACATTTCAGCAGCTTGCTGAGATGAAGGGAAATCATGAGGGCATTACCGGGGTTCCATCAGGGTTTAATGATTTTGATACCATGACTTCCGGCATGCAAAACGGCGATTTACTCATTCTTGCAGCCCGTCCATCTATGGGGAAAACAGCATTAGCATTAAACATAGCGGTAAACGCCTGGAATGCAGGCGCAGCCGTTGGCATCTTCTCTCTAGAAATGTCATCAGAACAATTGGTTCTACGTATCTTGGCTTCTGAATCAATGATCCCGCATCAAAAAATTCGTAACGCCTCTGTTACCTCAGATGAGTGGACGGTACTGACCAACTACGCCGCACATCTGGCTGAATCAAAAATTTTCATTGATGATTCAGCAAGCTTAAACATCATGGAATTACGCGCAAAGGCACGTAAGTTAAAAGCAAAAGAAAATATCCAACTCTTGGTCATCGATTACCTCCAGCTCATTAATGCTACACACGCCAAGTATGAAAATAGAACTCAAGAAATTTCAGTTATTTCCCGATCGCTCAAGGCACTCGCCAAAGAACTTAACATTCCTATTTTAGCGTTATCCCAGCTTTCTCGTTCCCTTGAGGGCCGCATGGATAAACGTCCTATGCTTTCCGACCTTCGTGAATCCGGTGCCATTGAGCAGGACGGTGACGTTATTTTCTTTGTGTACCGTGATGTAGTGTATAACCCGGATACCGACAGCCCAGACATCAGCGAAATTATTGTTGGTAAGCAGCGTAACGGCCCCATCGGGTCATTCTCGGTACGCTTTATCGGTGAAGTCACCAAGTTCGTGAATTTATAGGCTTCCTTGTTTTAGTGATAGGTGATACAGTAAGCTATGCTTATATAAAAGAAACATTAGTTTAAATCTTTCATTAAACAAGGGTAATATTATGAGCAAACAAGCATTAATCAAAATATTATTGGGTGAATTTTACGATAAGCTCGGTAGACTTAACGACTTAGTCCCCAGAGATGCGACCTTTCCAGTTGCACCTGACAAAATAAAAGTTGCCACGGGAATACGGCGCGTAGGGAAAACCTATTTTATATACCAACAAATTTTAACATTAATCAAAGAAGGCGTTGCAACGTCTTCTATTCTTTATATCAACTTTGAAGATGATCGACTTCTCCCCTTAGACCAGCATAAATTAGCATCACTCGTTGACATGTTTTATGCCGTTTATCCTGAAAATCATGAACGAAAATGTTATTTATTTTTTGATGAAATCCAAAATATTCAAGACTGGCCACTCGTTATTAGACGTCTACATGACAGCAAGAACGTAGAAATTTTTTTAACCGGCTCTTCTGCTAAATTGTTAAGTAAAGAAATTGCAACAAGCTTACGTGGTAGATCGTTGACGACTGAAATTTGGCCTTATAGTTTCAGTGAATTTATGCGGGCAAAAAAAATTGAATTTCAATCATCGTTATACGACAAAAAAGCTCAAGATAAATTAACACAATATTTTAATTTCTATCTAACTGAGGGAGGGTTCCCGGAGATTACGTCACTGAGCCCTGATATTCGACAAAAAGTTCTTCAAGAGTACGTTGATATTGTTATTTACCGAGACATCATAGAACGCCACAACGTAAAAAATCCATCGGTGATTAAATATATGATCATATCAATGATCGCTAATATTGGAAAACCGTTCTCCATCAACAAATTTTATAACGACATAAAAAGCCAAGGATATGCGATAGGAAAGGATATTCTCTATGAATATGCCGCTTATATCGAAGATACCTATTTAGCTTTTTCTGTGTCTCTATACCATCCATCGGTAAGAAAAGTACAAACGATGCCCAAAAAATTATATGCCATTGATGCTGGTCTTATGCGAGCAGTAACCTTATCGTATGAAAGTGATTTTGGTAGGCTTTTTGAAAATATTGTTTACTTAGACCTCAAGCGTTTAGGCTATGAAATAAGCTATTATGTAACCAACAAAGGTAATGAAGTTGACTTTTTAGTACAGTCTGCGCGTGGCCATAAACAACTGGTGCAAGTCACATGGAACATGGATGATGAAAATACTCGTAAACGAGAAGAAAAGGCATTGGAAGAGGGAATGAAAGAATTAAACATTGATGGAGAAATCATTACCCTTGATACTTACTTGGAGAAAACAACAAAAGTATTCAGCATGTTAACCTTATAGTTTGTAACTTTTTTTATCTAAATACTTTCTTTAATTGTTGTAATTATTTTAACGTCAAAATATGTTAGGGTTCAATTATGAATAAAAAATCGTCAAAAATTAATGAACTAGAAATAGCTACACAACAAGAAACAATTACCAAAGTAATAGACGCTATTAATGATCTTAGTACAAAAAAAATCGAGGAATTATTAAAAGAAAAACTAAACCCAAATATTAAGGTCGATAAGCATCAAAATACGCCTCTGCATATCTTGGCTACAGCATTAAAACCACCGATGAGCCAAATGGAATACGAGGAAAAGTACATGATACAATAACAGACTTAGATTCTTGGAAAGAACGAATAAAGAAATGCTTTGCAACTAAGTCAAATAGATCCTACAACTCCACAGAACAGGAAACTGCCTTAGAACTTCTAACAAAAAACCTCAATGGTACAAATGCACAGGCACTAAAGCTATTAAACGATATCAATGTCGCTATCAATAAAAATGATTCTGCTTGGCAAATTTTTAAAATTCTAGTTCCTTAATATAAAAAATAATACATTTTTTTAGATCGTTCTTCTCGTAAAATAATCCTTAGAGTATACTTGAGCCTTACATCGTATTCACGATACAAAAAAGGTTTTATAAGGATTAAAGGATTAGATGCTATGGAAGCTAAATTCGTTGTTCAGTCAAAAGAACTTTTAAATATACTTACGTCAATGCAACCGATTTGTAATAAGCGTACCACGCTCGATGTTACCGAATCAATTTTGTTTGAAGTAACCCCACGAGAACTCACCTTAAAGGGGACCGACTTAGAAATAAGTTTACAATCAACCATGGCCATCGATGGTGACATGGAAGAAAATAAAAAATTCCTTATCTCCGGAAAACGCATTTTTGATTTAGTCAAAGAAATGGATACCGATATCGCTTTCACGCTTGAACCTAATCAACTTAAGTTGAAATCAAGCGGCGTTGATCTGGTACTTAATATCCAAGATTCTACCGATTTCCCAACGTTTCCTGAACGCATTGAAAACCTCATGGAAATTGATGCTGACTTTTTCTTACAGTTACTCAGCAAAGTTGCATTTTTAATTCCTCAAAGCAACGCTAATCAAGCACTAAACGGCATGCTCTTGGAAGTTAATGCACAGGGTATGTCATTGGTAACCACCGATGGACACTGCCTTGCATGCATCACCACCGAAAAACTTACCTTAGGCGAAGAAAAAAAATGGTTACTCCCAAAGCGTGCCATCTTAGAGCTTAAAAAATTATTAGAAGCAAGCCAAGGCGATAAAGTATTTCTTGGGACCTGCGGCAATCAGTTGGTGTTCTCCGGTAAAAACTTTAATTTCTTTACCCGTTTGATCGCCGATTCATTCCCACAATACAAGCCAATCTTAGACCGTGAAGGCTTTCTGCCAGCACGTTTAGCGAAAAATTCATTTCTTAAAACACTGAAAAGAACCGGATGTTTACTTGCTGGTCAGTTTGTTTCTACTAACTTCACCTTCGGGTCTGGCGCGGTAAAAGTTAAACTGCACAACAAAGAGGTCGGCAAGATTGAAGAATCAATTCAACTCGATGATTTCACCGGTGAAACGATTGACAGCAAGTTCTATTCACCATATCTGCTCAATGGACTCCAAGTGTTTTCTGAAGATGCTATCTCGTTGTATCTAAAAAATTCAGCACGTCCAATCATTTTTGAATCAAAAACCGATGCGTACCATTTTACCTACTTGGTTATGCCGGTTTCACCTAATCAAACATCCCCATAAACCATCTAAACTATTAAGCAGCTGTGTACATAAAAAAACTTACTTTAAAGAATTTTCGATGTTTCACTGACCGTCAATTTGATCTTGACGGTCAGTTTGTTTTTGTTCAAGGTAACAACGGCATTGGCAAAACCACGATCCTTGAAGCATTGCACTATGGCAGCAACTTACGCTCATTTCGTACCATGCAACAAAATGATCTCATCACGTTTGGTGAGCGTTATTTTTTCTTAAGCATCGATGTCGAATCACATGATCTAGAACGTACTACCATTAATGTTGGGTATAGCGCTGAAGAGGGTCGACAAGTAAAACTCAATGCACAACCAATTCAAACACACAAAGAATTAGCGCAACAGATACGTGTTATCACGCTGACCGCTGAAGATATTCAACTCGTGAGTGGGTACCCGGAAAAGCGTCGTTCGTTTATGCAACACTCACTCATGCTTGATGATCAGGCCCATGTACAGCTCACCAAAAAATTTCAGGTGATCTTGGATCAGCGCAACAGCAAGTTATTTACGCTAAAAAAACAAGGGTATCAGGGGGAGCTTGCCCGCCGTAGCCTTGGCGTAGGCTGGGACGAGCTCCTTATCTGGACCGAAGCCCTCTGGCGGGAAACCATCACTATCCAAGAAAAAAGCATTAAAGCGTTAGCCTTCTTAGAAAAACAGGTAAATAGTTTTTTAACAAGCTACTTCCAAAAATCTGAACAGGGGCTTAAAATTGCGCTTAATTACAACGCAAAGCAGGTCTCAACAGATGAGCAGTGGGAAACGTTTAAAGTTCGCTATGAAAAAGAACTGGTGTTTGCAGAGCTGGCTACCGGCCGCTCAGGCTTTGGCGTACATCTTGATGATTTCACTATTACCTTTCAGCAACAAAAAGCACGCGGGTTTGCCTCGCGCGGGCAACAAAAACTTATTGTCTTTCTTTTGAAAATTGCGCAAATGCAACAGATCATCAACCAAGGCCTCAAGGCAATCTTACTCCTTGATGATTTTCTTACCGACTTCGATGCGAATCGAATTCATGAATGCTTTACGCTGTTAGCATCGATGCCATTTCAAGTAATTATCACCAATCCCGGTGTTCTTGAGTTGCGTAATGTGCAACTGCCAAGCAACATGAAGCCATGTGTTGTAACGTTGTAAACTGTTCAAGCGCGTCATCCTGAAATTCGATATTCTTAATTCTTATGAAGGCTATGCATCTTATTACGTCATCCTCGCGCATGCGGGGATCCAGACCTTACTTTTCTTTAAATTTCTTTTCCAATATAAAAACCATCACGATAACCGTCGATAAACAAAGCTCTTTATTCCTTAAAAAGAAATTTGACTTAATTGCCAATTTTCGTATTATAACAACCCTGCTTTGCAATTCACAATTAAGTAAATTGTCAGAGAAGAACTTTGAAATTAGCTTCAATTAAGGCCACTTGCTAATTACAAGTAGAAAGAATTGGTGGAAAATGCCACTAAAGACAGGAAAGTAAAAATAAACTTGATTTTAACTTTGAATCATATAGACTACTTAAGTAGATGATTAAAACATGAAAGATTAACGCAATCAGTCACCGACTCTTCTTAGATTATAGTTACACTATTAAAAACCTTCATTACTACTCTCCTTTCTCCTTTTTCGCCACGTAGCACGCAAGTTCTACGTGGCGATTTTTTTTACGAAAGAAAGAGTGGATCCCCGCCTACGCGAGGATGACGTGTCCTGATGATCATTTCCATAAGAAAATCTTCTCTCTTCTATTAAAAAATTCTTCTCTCTTATTGGTTAAGCTTCTGCTTTTACGTCATCCTCTTTATCTACGTCATCCTCGCGTAGGCGGGGATCCACTCTTCCTACAAAACCTTTTTATCTACGTCATCCTCGCGAATGCGGGGATCCAGGTCTTCCTACAAAACCTTCCACTCATCGTCAAAAAAAGCGCCAAAAATAACCTAAATTTAAAAATTGCCAAGCTGAAAACTTCTTTTTTCTTAAAGAAGAAGGGGAACCTCCCCCGCGGCCAAGGGTACCCATTCACCCACAAAAGCACCCCGCTCATCAAACCTACGTCCAGCAATCACCCAGAAGAAACACCCCATCGTTAAACATCCAAGCACACAAGCATACAAGCCCAAAAGCAATCAAGCCCACGGGAACAGCGCGGGGGAGGTTCCCCTTCTTCGCTTTGCCCGAGGGCTTGATTGCAAATCGAATTCGTGGTATGCGTTATCAGACTCGATAAAATTATTTCTATTTCTTATTCTCGATCTCACTTTTCTTAGGTGAACCTACCGGTGACGTCTGTTGGGACACATTCTTTAAAGCACATGGTGATGCCGGGGTATACTGTGCTTCCCGCGCAGCTTTTTCTCGAGCAGCTTTTTCTCGAGCTTCTTGTTCTTCTCTTTTCTTTATATTCGCTGCTCGTTCTATCGCAATTTTAGCTTTTACCTTTTCGCTATCGGGAAGATACATGTCATCATCAAACTCAGGATCTTCACCAATTCCTGAGTCAGGATCAGGCGAATAACTACCACTCTTCCCCGAAACCCCTTCAACTACCCAGTTTTTACCACGAACAAGCCGATCTTTACACCAGATCGCTCCATGCTTTATCGAATGATAAACTAAAAGCGACCAGTCATAAAAACGATAAGCACACCGTTGAAACAATGGTGGTTTTTTCTCGCACGATTTAGGCCCTGCATAAATCCCCACAGAACCTATCCCAAAAATCAATGCAATCAATAATAATAAATGTACAACCTTCATAATTAATCATCTCCTGGTATAAACTAACGCCTACAACTCCAAAAAACATATGCTTAATCAAATAAAAAGATAAACAGTCACAAAAAATAAAAAAATATTACTCACAGAAAGGGCATTATGAATATAAAAATATTAGCGCTCGCATGGTTTACCGTCGCCCCCCTCTACTCACACATCCCCGCTGACGTCTCATTCTGTATCGCCGACATCAAATTTGACGGGCACAACAACCTTAAAATCTGTGAGCTGGGAACCTGCACCTGGTCCTACTTCAAAGGCCATGAACTCCTCTACGGCGATGGAAAAATATGGAAAGGAATCTGGGACCACCTGTATCAATTCAAACTGCCCATGTGGTATATCGGCATCAACCCGAGACCCGAAATAAAAAAAATGGAGATGAGTTATGACGACTTTATCAGACACGGCGGTAAAATTATTAACACCCTTAAAACCCTCAGCCAAGAACTGCGTCAAAAAATAGGTAAGCCACTGCACAACCCGCATGTCATCGATGATTACCAAGGGATTGTTATCCTACGCAATCGCATGCACCAAGAAACCAAGGCGACCATCGGCGCCTTTCGCACCGCATTCCCCAACGTTATCATCATGGATACCGCCATCGCACCCTACGTCAACAACAAAGCGTCAACTAATCAACTCTTTGCCGACGACCATCTCAAAGACTTAAAACCTGACTGGCGTGTGTATAAAAAAAGCTACAACCCCACAATAACAGAACAAATCATCCAAGAATTTAATCATGATTGTTATGTCATCAAACCCACCAATAGCGCCGAAGGACGCGGGGTTTTGATCGTTCAGCAAAAAGAGTTGGATGCCACCCTCAAAAAAATCATCACCGAACATGCAAGCATCAAAACACATAGTGATTCGTCCTACAACTACTGGGCACAAGACGGACAGAAGGAATTCATCATGGAAGCCTACGAGCCATCAAAAATAATCACCGTCGATAAAAAGCGTTATGACCCAACCATGCGCGTCATCTTCGCCCTCACCTACCATAAACAAGAAATTAACGTCGACTACCTCGGCTTCTACTGGAAGCTCCCACCGCTCGATCTGGATAGCCACGGGTCACTCAATGACAAGCATAAATCAAAAATTGCAGCCGGCAGAAAATCATCAGCTATTGTTGATAACCAGGATATGGAACGCGTCAAGCAGATACTTAACCCGACGTTGCCGATACTTTATGAAAAAATGTTACTTGGGGTTAAAGAAATTCGTGTTTGATCAAAAGCTTTTTGCCTTCAACTGCAACCCCAACAGCAACAATAGTTTTTACATTCTGGGATCGTAGCTCTGTGGCATATTCTCGTGCTTTAATCTGTACAAGTGCAACGTCTACAATGCGTTCTATCTTCTCATTCATATCAAGGTCAACTTTTTTGAACTCAATCACCCAACCAGCATAGGAGGAGTCTTTTGGGATGAGCATGATGTCATAAATGCCATACCCTGATTCACGGTTGGATCTAACGGTGTATAGGTTTTCAAACAACACCAAAATACCGAGAATAAACAGATGAATATTTCGTTCACATTCATCAAAGGGTAAGTCGCGCGATGATGCACTTTGTAAGACAAATTTTTGGAGGAGAATGGCAAATTTAGAAGCATTGCCTGAAATGAGAGCTGCTTTGAGCTCAATGGTTGCATCTTCTGATGTGGCTTTATCTATTGACTCAATAATGAGATTCTTATACAGCGTTCTAATCTCGTCGTTAGGAATTCTAAGGGTACAAACAAATCTTCCCAGTTCATTTAACTTATAAGAAAGATAGGTTAAGTACCCGGAATAAAAGAGAAGCGTCCAAACAGCATTTTCTTTTTTTCTGAGTCCAGAAGCGGTGTTTAACCCCAGGTCCGGTAAGGTAATGCTATCTTCGATATAAATGGCAACTGATTGTCGATCAAGTAGTGATTCAAGGGCTGCATAGACGGTGTGACTACACGATGCAATTTCTCTTTTTACCAATGCATTATCACTGGTGTTAAGCCAATAATATTTAAGGGTACCACGTTCCTGAAGGCAGTTAACCACTGACCAAGGGTTGTAAACAGTTATATTACCGCTTTGATAACCGTTATACCATTGTTTGATAGCATCTCGGTGTGATTGTAGATCGTATGCCGTTAAAGCATCATCAACTTCCTCTTGGGTAAAACCAAATGCTGCGGGAAACCGTTCTTCAAGCATGCTATACACGATAATGTTGTTGAGCCCGGAAAAAATACCTTCTTTGGCAACACGCATGATGCCGGTTAAAATGCCTTGGTGTAAAAACTTGTTGTCCTTGAGAACGCCTGAAAGAAATGGTCGTATGAAATTGAGCATCTTATCATAGTATCCATTCAGATAAGCGGCATGGATAGGCGCATCGTATTCATCAATGAGGACGATAACTCTTTTGCTATAAACTTTGGATAAGAGTTCAGTTAAAAACTGAAAACTTGAACCATAGGTTATTTTATCGGCGCTTTTATCTATTATTTCTTTAAATTTTTTATAATCAATTGGATCAAGGTCATGATTCAGAAGGTCTTTGTGTCGCTTAAATTCAGCGCTAATAATTTCAGTGATCTTTGTATACGCTTCATCCCAAGATTCAAATTTGACATCTTTAAACGTGATTGAAATAACCGGCCACGTACCTTGTTCTTTTCGATACTTCTCTTCTTGCCAAATGGCGGTATTCTCAAAAAGATGTTGATTGCTTTGTTCTTTTTTTTCATAAAAGTACTGAAGCATAGAAAGATTGAGTGTTTTTCCAAAGCGTCGAGGTCGAGGGAAAAGAATTACTTTAGTGCTGAGTTCAGCAAGTTCTTTGACAAGCAACGTTTTATCTATGTAGAAAGAGTTGCTTTCTATAATTTCTTTAAAATCACTACTTCCCGTGAGAATTGGCTTCATAAACGTACCCTTTATAGTCACAAAACACATGAACCATCAGGGTATCTCGTGTTAATTGAATTGTCTATGCAATCGCTTCTACTGGAAGCTCCCACCGCTCGATCTGGATAGCCAAGGGTCACTCAATGACAAGCATAAATCAAAAATTGCCACTGGACGAACATCGTCAGCCATGGTGGATAACCAAGATATCGAGCGCGTTAAGCAGATACTGAATCCAACGTTGCCGATACTGTATGAGAAGATGTTAATTGGTACATAGAAAAAGGGGCTACTGACTTATGCTCAGCAACCCCTTTTGATTTTTACTTTTTCGGATTAACAGAAACCCCTAGGGCCTGCAAATCTTTATTATGACGAGTTCTCAATTCTTGAAGTTTTGTGGTCAAA
>CAYHBO010000007.1:43014-44440 GCA_964354855.1 uncultured Pseudomonadota bacterium
CTATACTAGAACCTGATAAAGAACTCTTCCACTCATTTTCTTCCCGATAAAAGTCAATCTCCAATTGATGCCGTTTCATCTCTCTTTCTTGTGCCTGTTTCAATGTGTGAATCTGCTCTCCAAGAGTAGTTCTAACAGCTTGAATTGTTGCTCTAGTTAATTTATTTTCTGTTTCTTTCTGCTCTAGATCAAGTTGAGAGATAGCTTTAATGTGACGACAATTTTCTTGGTACAGCCAATTCTCTTCATCTACAAGACTCTGATTCTTAAGAAGCCTTAATTCCTGCACCACCTCAGAATGTCGTTTTGCTTCTTCTTTCAATGTCGGAACTCGTGTTTTCTTCTCAAGTATTTTTCTAAGCTTAACAAGAACTCCTGATGCCTCATCTACATCATCACCCGAATTGTTTAAGTGCTTAATATTTTCAGCAACTGCATGTAAGTTTTTACGCAACGTCCCAAGGTGTTTATTGAGGTCTTCACGAGATTTTCTTTGCACAGCAGCGTCGCCATATCCTGCTGCATTCGCTACTTTTCCTAATATCGCTCCACCAGTCCAATCCCACACAAACCGAGCTATTTTAGACTTAGTAGATACATAATTTACTGCCGCTGCTTCAGCATTATTCCACTCGCTCTCTTGAGTTTTTACCCAATATGGTAACAATTCATGCAATGAAATTAATTTGGTTTTTATAGCAAGAAAAATCTTCCCCGTCTCAGTATCTTTCCCAAATCGACGACAATCCTCATCACCCATTTTGTAATTAACCGTTTCATTAAGTATTTTTTTCTTTCCTTCGGGTGTATTTTCAATAAGCAGCTCTCGTATTTCCCCAATACAACCCTGAAGATTATGAATTGTTTTGTCTTTCTTTGTTTCATCAAACAAATTTTTTCTCATTTGACCTACAAAGCGCCCTATATCAAAAACCTCATAAATAAGACCATTATCAGGACCTGGTCTTGAAAAAAGAATGAATCTTCCTTGGTTCTTATGCGTCAACACTCTCTTATGAAACCAAGATTTGCTTGCAAACCAGGATGCAGCCTTCTCGAAGAAACCTGTAGGAGGTTCATTCAGTACACTTCTCGCACTAGAGCTAGACCAAAACTTCTCTGAACCCATATCAGACAAATCAAACGCCGTTCCATTCAGAAAAAGAAACGAAGCTGTTGGTTCAAGGTTTCGCAAGGACATAGGCCGGCCATAATCAAAATTCTTATCTTCTCTTGACTTACCAAATACCGCATCAAAATCAAATCCTTCAGATGGAGCTTCCCCTTCTTCATCACCAAAACACTTTTTCAAATATGCTATCAATTCAGCATCTTTTTCTGCGGCCAAATTTTTCTTCTCTTCTTCCTGATGTTTTTTTTCAACTTCTCTTTCTTTGGCCAACCGTAGTCTCTCTTCTTCTTCCAA
>CAYHBO010000007.1:44540-48787 GCA_964354855.1 uncultured Pseudomonadota bacterium
TTTTTTTTCAACTTCTCTTTCTTTGGCCAACCGTAGTCTCTCTTCTTCTTCCAAGCGCTTTTGTTCTGTAATATCAACTCTCACAGGTACATCCACATGCACTGATGGTTTATGCGTAGGCTTAGGCTCAACCGGAGTAGGAGTAGGCTCATCTTGTTTCTTTTTATCTTGTTTAGCTGTTAGTAGTACCGGGTTTGATTTTTGAGAACCGCCACCTGCTGCACCAAGTTTTTCCTGAAGTTTATCTGCAACAAAATTAAGTGCGGCTATTACATCTTTTCTAGTTTGTTTTTTGGCCGCAATTCTCAAAAGAGGTAAAATATCATTTGCAGAGTCACCTTCAAGATTTAGTATCTTTTTAAGCTTTGGAACTAAATAACCGGCAACACTGTCATCACAGTTACCTGCATTATCAATCAAACGCTGAGGACGATCTCCGGTCAAGAATTCTCCCGCTTTTATAGAGGCATAGTCTTTCTCACCAAGCGCGTTAATAACTTCTACTAGGGATGCAGTCGCTTGAAATTTCCCTTTTGGCAACCCAGCCCATGCCCCACCAACACTCGCTCCCGCAAGCACCAGCAACAGGCCCATCATTTTCATATTAAAAACCTTCATCACCAAACTCCCTCATCTCTTTGTTTAAAAATTATTATCTTCTCAACGCCCAATCAACCCAACCTTTTTTAGCTGGCGTTTGCACTTCTACAGGTTTCTTAACGCCATGTTCAAACTTCTCATCTTGCACACGCTTTTCTTCAGTTCCTAAGCGAGATATCAAATCAGATCTCATCTTTTTTAATGTTCTCGTAAACAATTCATTATCTTGATACTTGTGAAGCATTTTAGCAATCAACGGAAAAACATGTTTTATCTCTGCAGGTACAACCTGATTAACACGTTCTTTAAGCTCATTGGCCCACTGATTAGCTTGAGAGGCAGTTGTTTTTGACCACTCACCAGCCTGTGTTACAATAGCCACCTCGCGTGGATCATGGGTAAGACCACAAGACGCATTATCAATATGCACTGCCAACTTTCCTTTCTCTGTACCATCTATTTCTAGTAACCATTTTTCAAGTCTTGATTCTGACACACGCTTTTCTTTCATGCCCTTAATTTTTTCTTGTAATTTCTCTTCAACATAAGCAAGTGCGCTACCAAAACGGGTTTCAGTACCACCCTGCGCATCAATAGCGTGTGGAAGTAATTTAAGAAGCTGTCTTATTTCTTTAGGGTTCTCTTCTGCAAGCATCGCTTTAAGTTCTGGAAGATACTTCTTTGCCAACGAATCATTTCTAGGATTTTTATTCGTTAAGCTACCGTCAGCATTCTGAAAGTCACCAACTAAACCTTCTTGTTTTTTTGCTCCAAGTTCATGTAACACTTCAACTAATTGATCTGCAAACACATTACCAACATTGACCACCGCCATCACAACTAATAACCCGATCATTTTTACATTAACCATCTTCATAACCAAACTCCCTCATCTCTTTGTTTAAAAATTATTATCTTCTCAACGCCCAATCAACCCAACCTTTTTTAGCTGGCGTTTGCACTTCTACAGGTTTCTTAACGCCATGTTCAAACTTCTCATCTTGCACACGCTTTTCTTCAGTTCCTAAGCGAGATATCAAATCAGATCTCATCTTTTTTAATGTTCTCGTAAACAATTCATTATCTTGATACTTGTGAAGCATTTTAGCAATCAACGGAAAAACATGTTTTATCTCTGCAGGTACAACCTGATTAACACGTTCTTTAAGCTCATTGGCCCACTGATTAGCTTGAGAGGCAGTTGTTTTTGACCACTCACCAGCCTGTGTTACAATAGCCACCTCGCGTGGATCATGGGTAAGACCACAAGACGCATTATCAATATGCACTGCCAACTTTCCTTTCTCTGTACCATCTATTTCTAGTAACCATTTTTCAAGTCTTGATTCTGACACACGCTTTTCTTTCATGCCCTTAATTTTTTCTTGTAATTTCTCTTCAACATAAGCAAGTGCGCTACCAAAACGGGTTTCAGTACCACCCTGCGCATCAATAGCGTGTGGAAGTAATTTAAGAAGCTGTCTTATTTCTTTAGGGTTCTCTTCTGCAAGCATCGCTTTAAGTTCTGGAAGATACTTCTTTGCCAACGAATCATTTCTAGGATTTTTATTCGTTAAGCTACCGTCAGCATTCTGAAAGTCACCAACTAAACCTTCTTGTTTTTTTGCTCCAAGTTCATGTAACACTTCAACTAATTGATCTGCAAACACATTACCAACATTGACCACCGCCATCACAACTAATAACCCGATCATTTTTACATTAACCATCTTCATTTCTTCTCTCCTTCTTTTGGTTTTACTTAATTACTTTTTTCTTTCTAACTTCTCTTTCTCGTAGTCATCTACCAATATCTCTTTTATATCTTGCAACAAGTACCCATCATTACTTTCAACTACTTTATCTGCAGAAGCTACCACAACATCTTGGTTAGACCTTCTTCCATTTTCTGGAATTTGTCTTAGAGACCCATCATCGTGTTTATACAATTTTTTCTCTCTTAATAATTGGTTATACGCACCTATGTCGTACTCACGAAGATACACGTTACCGAATTTTACATGTTTCTTAGATTGAGATTTTCTCGGATTCTGAACATAATTTTTCCAGCGCTCAATTGCTTCTACTGCAGACATCTTAGGTTTTCGTGCCCCTAACCCATTCTTCAAGGTTAACAAATCAAGATGAAGCTGCTTAATATTCTCATAGGCCTCAACAAGCTTGGCTCGTAGCGCGTGCAATTTATCAATTAGTTCAACTTTATTTACTGCCGTATGAACACCTGGTGCATGAGGAGGATAAAAACCAAAACTACCTGCCGGACGAACAGATTCAGGTGATACAATATGAATCTTCTGAAAATCATGCTCTAATGATTTACCAGGTGACGTAGAATCAAAGCCTTTAAGATTCAAGACTTTTCTAAGCATCACCATAAAATCAAGTTTAAAAATATACCCATCAGGCTTACCGGTTTCAGAAAAATTTGTAACAAATTTCCCACCAAATGTTATTGTGCTATAAAAATTTTGTAAGACTTTATAAAAGTCTTCAAACGTAAAAATTAAATCATCTACACGTACATGCACATTAGCAGACGCTATGCGCTTCAGATTGTTTTCCATCCCCAAAATTGTTATAAGATTTTTCAATGATTCGTGAGTAAACGATGTACGTTCATAAGCCCATGTTACAAGACCCAGTCCCCTCTTTCTTTTAGTAAGAAAGAGATGCCCCATCAATTCATCAACTAAACCCTGTACCTTTACCAGTTCTGTTTTTTTTGCAGGAAAATAGCTATCTAAGACGCTATTGTCAAAAGATATTGCAGCGCTCCCACGCTTATATTCAACTGTATCTGCTTGTTTTGCAACAACAGCCGAACCAAGGGCAACCGCCACAAGTAAGCATAAGCTTAGTATTTTAAAGCATTTATTATTCATGGCTTTATCCCTTATCATTTTTTATTTCGATGTAAGCTTTGGTTTGAGTGCTTCAAGCTTTTGTTTTAACGCTTTAACGTTTTGTTCTGTAGTACCCAATTTATTTTTCAGTGACTCTAATGAAACATCTGGCTTAGGCAAAGCTACAGACTTAACTTCTTCTTTATTTTTTTTTACGACATTCTTTTGTGCTGCTTGCTTTTGTGCTGCTTGAACATATACGATAAACGATCGCGTTATGCTTTGCGTTGGATTCCCATCAACAAAATAATCATTTTCCAGTTCCTTCTTGTCAAATGACTTAGAAAAACTATCTAACAGCTCAACCAAACTGCCGAAAGTCAATTTTATACCTTCAGGAACAGTTATGTTAAGATCTACATGTTTCTCTAAAAGTTTTTTTAACTCTTCGATAACTCCTTCCAAAACATTTTTATAGAAGGCTGTTCGATTTTCTCCAAAAATTCCTCCTAAGGGGCCACGCCTCTTGAGTTCAAAGCAGCCCATTAGATAATCGACAAGATTCTGAGCTCCTTGTTGATCAAAATCTTTTACTTTTAAATATTTTTCTACAGAAGCAGAAGTACAATGATCCTCATCTTGCCCTGTTTTAAAGTCTTCCGACGTCGCCCAAACCCCTGGACCAAAGGCCATAACTACGAACAATAAAACAATCTTTTTGTTTACGCTTTTCATCTTTTACCCCTTACTTTTGTACTTTTGTTTTCAACAAGCCAAGCTTCT
>CAYHBO010000008.1:0-8717 GCA_964354855.1 uncultured Pseudomonadota bacterium
CCAAATGATCATCTAAGATAGATACCTCGCCAGCTTGCTGCGAGGTTGTTCATTATCAGCGATAAGTTGGTTAATTATATTTACATTTTGTAAAATACACGCAGTTGTATCTTTTTGTTTCATAATCTCTTTTCTATGATTATATAATATTTTATCTTATAACATAATGCATTATGGACACATAAAAACATAGAGAAAGAATGATTTATTGCATATTAAATACTTTTATTTTCCGATAATTTCTATCGAGCTACTATGGATCTAATTTTTTTTGTCCAAAGGTAGAAAAGGCTGGGCCATAGTACGTTATTAAGCCAGTTTTAACGGTTATAGCATTGAGTAAAATCGTAATATCTGAATAACCACAAAAGACTTTAGGATTCTTTTTTATAATATCCCAGTCAATATAATCTAAAAGTTGATTAGCATTCATGCCACCAATTGCCGCCACAATACCGTGTACTGAAGGATCGGCAAAGGCTTCGTGAAGATCTTCAAGCCGCGATTGAATGGAGCTGCTACGAAACTGATTCATCTCAAAAGCATGCTTTCCAAATGATACGGTAAAGCCCATCTGCTGAAAGCGATCAAGCGCGTATTGAATGGTATCTTGTGACAATATTTCCATAGAAAAGCTGGGGGCTATAACACGAATATGGGATCCTGATTTTAAACAAGGGGGTATAAAATTTTGCATATCAATAATTTCTCCTATTAAATACTATTAATTTCACCATGAAATTTTTATTAGACCGCCATTAACAATTTTATGAAAAAATAGCGATAAATCAAACGTTTTCCCATAGACAAAAAAATGCCATTGTGTATAATAATCAACCGTGTATTTATTTCTATAACGCACAAGGATTTTTTTATGACGAGCGAACTTTACTATGTGACCGGTAATGCTGGGAAATTTGAAGAGGTAAAGAATTTCATCGATCGAGCCAATCTCAATATTAATCTTAAACAGATTGATATCGACTTACCTGAGATGCAAACACTAGATCAAAAAGCGATTGCCCTCGATAAAGCAAAGCAGGCGTGGCAGTTGGTACAAAAACCATTGCTTGTTGATGATGCGGGCATTTATTTTGAAGCCTATCACCGCTTCCCAGGAAGCTTAACAAAATTCGTCTATCAAGGAATTGGGTTTAAGGGTATTTTTAAACTTCTTGAAGAAGATCATCGCGCCTATTTTCTTATTTATCTTGTATATATTGACGGACCAGATTCATATAAAATTTTTGAAGTTCGCTGTGACGGTAAAATTGTTGAACCGGGAGAGTTATCAGCTCATCCTAGTTTGCCATTTGATGATATTTTTGTACCAGTCGGTATAGATAAAACATATGCGCAGCTTCGCAGAACACCTGAAATTGATTTATACAATTATCGAATTCATGCAATGCAGCAGTTTGTTTCATGGAGCAAAAAATAACATCCATTTTCTTTACAGAAGATTAAAAACAATTAGAGTGGAGAACACATTGCATATTTGGTGTAATATTCTCCTAAAAATAAGGCATTTAATCTTCTGGTGAAAAGGACTGGCTCATGGAAAAAGCGTTGCGTACTAATCTTCAGAAGCTTGCCCTTGGTGATTCAGTTAAAGACATTCTTTGGTACTGGCTTCCCGAACTTATTTCTCTTACCATTCTTGTAGTACTTCCCCCAATTATTGATTCATACTTAATTTCCAACACACAAAGCTTAATTTGCTATGGTGCGGTTGCTACCATTACCAACGTGTTGTACATGCTTGTGCGTACTGCAGAATCAATTCCTATCGCCTTAATCGCTATTGTTGGGCGACTTAATGGCTCTGGTCAATATGAAAAATGTGGCGAAGAATTAGGTATTGCATTTTGGACAACGTTTTTAATTGGATTTGTACAATTTGTTATCATTCTTTTTTTTGCACGTAACATCTATGAATGGCTTAATGTCCCACCTGACATGATCACCATCGGCGTGCCATTTTTACGATTAAAGTCATTCGGGATTTTACTGACCTTTATTATGTTAAGTTTTATTGGTTTTATGCGTGCGGTAAAAAATACACATATGCCAATGATGATTAATCTTGTTGGTATTTTGACGTTTATCTTTTTTGATTATGTACTAATTTTGGGTAAATGGGGTTTTCCTCAACTAGATATTTATGGTTCTGCAGTAGCAACCATTTTGCAATATACCGTAACCAATACTATCGCTATCGGATACATTTTATTTAACAAAAATTTAAAAAAATATTTTAACATCATGTTCTTTTGGTTTTTTAATATTCAACGAGCTTTTTATCTACTCAACCTCAGCTGGCCTATTCTTATTGATAAGGCTATTTTTGCTGCCGCTTTTGTATGGTTGTCAAAGATGACTTCAGATTTGGGTCCTCACGCCATAGCCACTTTTGATGTTGTAAAAAATCTTGAACGCTTTGCATTTCTTCCCGCTATGGCATTTGCAAGTGTTATCACTTTTTTGGTAAGTAATCGGTTAGGATCGCAAGATGTTGATGGAGCTTCTGCAAGCATCAAAAAAGTTCTCTTGTTAACTGCTTTCATTGTTACCGCTGTTACTATTGCGTTATGTTTCAATGCGCATTATTTTATTAGTTGTTTCGATCCACATGATCAATTTACACAATTTGCCATGAAAACCCTGTTTGTTGTTAGTATCTTTTCCGTTTTTGACTATGTTCAAGTTATCCTTGCCGGAGCATTGCGTGGAGCTGGTGATGTCAAAGCGGTAATGTGGGGGCGTCTTTTCACCTGTATCGTATTCTTTGTCCCGGTGTCCTACTTCTTTCATAAACTTCCCCTCGAGCGGGTTCTTTTGAAGTTTAATCTTATTTACGGTTCGTATTATTTAATGATGGGCGTTATGTCGATTATTTTCTTAGTGCGGGCTAAAAGTCATAAGTGGCATAAACCCCAAATTTAGGGTATATTACTTGTCATTCCAGTAATTATTAATTTTGACACGTCATCCTCGCGAAAGTGGGGATCCAGGACTTACTTTCTTCTTTAAAATTTTTATACTTCTTTTAAAAAAAAGACTTTAGAGCTCTAGTACAAGTAAGAAGGCCTGGATCCCCGCGTTCGCGAGGATGACGTAAGAAATCTAGAATGACGTAAGAAAACCAGAACGACGTAAGAAAACCAGAACGACATAAAAGTAATAGCGTGCACTAAGTTAAAATAATAGGTATCAAACATATGACACAATTTACCAAACAAGATCTTTTAGGGATCGCCAAGCTTTCGGCATTGGAACTGAATGATGCTGAAATTACTTTATTAACGGAGCAAATCGGTTCCATCATTTCTTATGTTGATCAACTACAAAAAGCAAACATAACTACGGTCGCTGATGCGGTACGTAATCAAAATATTTTCCGTGACGATATCGTGCAGCCAGGCAATGCTGATGCAGTTATTGCTCAAGCACCACAACGTGAAGATCGTTATTTTGTAGTTCCAAAAATTTTAGATTAAGACAGAGTAGCTATGAAATCATTTATGACCATTAAAGAGCTTAAAGCAAAGCTCGTAAACAAAGAATGTTCGCCAAAAGAAGTTAAAGATTTTTATCTTGGTCGTATTAAAAAATATGATATACAGCTGAATAGCATGATCGAATCGTTTGAGAATGAAGATCAGAACCCAGAGATTGCAAAAGAAGGACCACTGGCTGGCATCCCCTATGTCTGCAAAGACAACATTTTACAAAAGGGATACGTTGCTTCAGCCGGCTCAAACGTACTAAAAAACTTTCATGCAACGTATGACGCAACCGTTATCAAAAATCTTAAAAAAAGCGGCGCCTTCTCATTGGGTCGTGCGAATCAAGATGAGTTTGGTATGGGTTCAAGCGGCGAATTTTCCGCCTATGGTCCAACACGCAACCCATGGGATCTTGAACGCTCCCCGGGTGGCTCAGGTTCTGGTTCTGGTACAGCTGTTGCAGCCGGACTTGCTCCTTTTTCATTAAGCACTGAGACCGGTGGTTCTAACCGACATCCTGCAGCATGGGGTGGTTTAGTAGGATTGTATCCAACCTATGGTCGTAACTCTCGTTTTGGGGTGATTCCATTTGCATCATCAAATGATCAGGTTGGGCCGATTACTAAGACGGTTTATGATAATGCACTTGTACTCAGTGTGTTGTCTGGTATGGATCCAAAAGATTCAACGTCGCTACAAAATCCGGCTATTGATTTTACTAAAACCTTAGATGGTAACTTACCATCAGGCTTACGTATCGGGATTATTCGTGATCTTGCTGAACATGAAAAAGTTGATACAGAAATTGCACAAGCATTTAGCGAAGCCGTCAAACAACTGGAAAAACTTGGTGCACAAATTGTGTATATTGATTTACCCATGATCAATTATGCCATGGCGGTATACTTCATTATTTCTCGTGCTGAAGCAGCATCCAATTTATCGCGCTATGACGGAACGCTGTATGGTAACCGTAAGGATGCTGATAGTCTTTATGACATGTATCTTAAAACCCGCCAAGAGGGCTTTGGTATAGAAGTTAAACGACGTATTCTCGTAGGGAACTATGTCCTGTCTGCGGGGCATGTTGATGCTTATTACCTTAAAGCACAACAGGTCCGTAATGCAATGCGAGCAGAATTCCAAGAAGCATTTAAGAGCATTGATTTGCTCATCAGCCCAACGACGCCACAACTTCCCTACAAAATTGGAGAGCTGGTAAATGATCCGATTGCGTTGCATTTGGCCGATTCATATTTAGTGCCAAGTTGCATCATTGGAACGCCTGGCCTATCAATTCCGTGTGGTTATTCAAAAAATAACTTACCGATTGGGTTTCAGTTTTTAGGGCCACGATTATCTGAAGAATTAATGTACAAAGTTGCTTATGCGTATGAGCAAAGCACCGATCACCACTTAAGGAATCCTCAAGGTTATGAATAATCAATCTAATTTTTGGATAGAAAAAATTGATATTGGGGGACTTAAGGTTTCCCGTTTTTTAGCAGCTCCACTCGATGGTATCACCGATTCGCCATTCAGACAGTTTGTACGTCAGTACTCACCGGATGTGCTTCTCATGTCAGAAATGCGTCATGTTGCTTATGTCGCCAATGCAAAAGTTACCACCGACATCGCATTCAATCCCGCTGAAAAATTAGTGGGCTACCAGTTTTCCGCGAATAAAGAAGATTTTATTGAATTCGCCGTAAATCGTGTACTACAAGAGGGATATGATCTTATCAATCTCAACTGTGGGTGCCCATCACGTAATGTTACTAAATCAGGTTCTGGATCAGCATTAATGGCCGATTTGCCTCGCCTTAAAATGCTTGTTGAGCATTTTAACAAAGTTATTGATGGTCGTGTGCCAATGACGGTCAAAATGCGTGCTGGTTATAAAGAAAAAAATGCGGTTGAAGTAGCAAAAATGTTAGAAGGGCTTGGTGTTGCATGCTTAATTATTCATCCACGTACACAGCCTGAGGCATCCAAAGCACCGGTTGATTTTGAGATTTCCAAGGCGGTTAAAGATGCGGTTAAAATACCGGTTATTTTTTCAGGTGACATTGTTGATTTTGCATCCGCAAAAGAGACCTATGAACGTACCGGAGTTGATGGTTTCATGATCGGGCGGGCGTTATGGGGTGTGCCATGGAAGATTCGTGAAATCGTAGCGGCATCTCAAGGTGAAACATTTACCGTTAGTCATCGCGAAGCAATTGATTTTTTATATAATCACTTCAAACTTAACCAGCAATATTATCCACGTTCAGGGTATAAAATTTTTAAAAAACAGGTGAGTCGCAATTTATTTGGTATTCCTCAACACAGTGAGTGGCGTCAAAAATTAGTGATGAGCGAATCAGCCGAAGAAATGCAACAACATCTACAACAACTTTATGAGATGTATGTCCAAGATAAAAACAGTTAAAAAAAGACGTTCAAAAAAAATAGTATTTATGATTATTGGTATCGTGTGCTTTGCATGGTACACCACCAATCGTATGTTCTTTTTCCAGTCAGGTATTTTTGAGCGTATTACCGCCGCTTGTGTCTATCCGTTCATAGTTGCTTCAGGCAACATTGCAGGTTTTATGCATTACTACGCAGAAAAAAAACAAACGTATCAGGAATTATTACAGGACAATGCTGCATTAAAAAAATCATATGAAGCGCTCCAAGGTGCACTCATCACCTTAGGAAGCTCATCGCATTTCAACCAGGATACCGAAGAGATTCTTGAATTTAAAAAACGTTTTGAACTTTCCAATGCAGTACTTGCCAAAGTTTTAATGCGCACTATCTCATCGGAAGAACATTCGGTTATCATTAATCGTGGGATTCGTGATGGTGTTAAAAAAGATATGGTGGGAATTTATAAACTCCAGATCGTTGGCAAAGTAATCGAAGTTACCGATTATTACAGCAAACTGCAGTTAATCACCGATGTTCAATCAAAAGTTGCGGCTCACACCAATATGACCGGCGCTGCCGGTATCATTACCGGTTCCAATACCCCTAACCACTGTAACTTTAACTATGTCAGCTACATTAACACCGTTCAAGCTGATGATTTAGTGTTTTCAAGCGGCCAAGGTATGGTGTTTCCCGAAGGCTTTTGTTTAGGAAAAATTTCTAAGTTGGTTACGCAGGACAAAGCGCTCTATCATGAAATTGAAGTAACGCCACTGGTTGATCTAACCAAAATTTCATACTGCTTACTGACCGATCATGCAAAGATAACGCTGTTCTAGAGCTATCTTCGCTGTGTGTTCTTATTGAGCCTTGTATTTCTTACAAGTTATCGTTTACCCTTAAACATCGTTGTGTATTTTAGTTAACGCAGGTTTATTGGGAATAGGTAATGTTAGGTATGCGATTTATCATATTTTTGATTATTCTAAGTTGGTTTCAACATTCTTTTTCATCAGAAATCCATAAAAAATTACAGATTTTCCGTGACCAAATTATTGCGGTGCAAGAAAAAGCAATTAAGCCCCTGACTAAAAAATTAAGTGAAATACAAAAGTCTCTTGAGGGATCAAAAAACAATAAACCTCTTGATCGATTAACATCGGAAAGATTTTTTTCATGGATTAATGAAAAAGATCCTTTTCTAGGCGGGATGAGTAAACCAAAAGAAAGACAGGACATTCTTGATCTTGAATCGTTGAATGTTGGGTTAGTGATCACGTTAACCGAAGATGCTTTACCTCAAGAATGGTTTGATCTCACAAAAGTTCAGAATGTACATATACCGATAGATGATTTTGAGGCTCCAACATTTCAGCAGATAGATAAGTTTCTAGCCGCTATAAAAGAGCAGCACGAAAAAAATAAGAATGTTGTTGTTCATTGTCTGGGAGGGAAAGGCCGCACTGGAACTATGCTTGCATGTTGGTTGGTGCAAGCGAAAGGTATGCTGCCAGAGGATGCAATTATGTTTGTAAGAACAAAGCGGCCGAAATCAATTGAGAATAGAGAACAAGAACAAATTATACATGCTTATTTTTTACGCAATAAAGCACAATTTTGTTGGCTTGATGAAACATTCGGATCTTTAGCTCAATGCGATAATCTAGATATCGTAAAATCTTTAGAGGCTTTAAATGTTCGTTGGTTGATAACTGCTAACAAAATTCAAGATTTGTTGAAAAATTCTAAAATTAAGCTCTTATCATTTGATCAAAGTGAGCTTCCTTCTCAACAAGATCTCATTCAATGGATGAGCGCTATTGTTCAAGGTGAACAATCCGGATATAAGGTTATGTTTTTTCTTCCAGGTAAAATTCAGTCTTTTGTACAAATGATTTGGGTTGCATTTGCAAAAAGTATATTCGTTAAGGATGCTTTGGAGATGTTAAAACGGAAAGATCCTAAATTTATCTGTGAAGATAAAGACATACTCATTGCTCAAGGATTTTTTAACGATAAGAAAGAAGAGCTTGATCTCTTGTATGAGAGATATCTCAATTTTTCCTGGATTCATGGATCTGAGAACCACATGCTAGGTGGCATGAGAATGCCTCGAAGTATTCAAGAAATTAAGTTTTTAGCGTCTAAGAATATTGGGTCAATTATTAGTTTAACGAGCAATGCTTTGCCAGCTAGCTTGTTGAGCAATACCAGAATTAAAAACATACATATACCAATTAAAGACATGACGCCACCAACCATGGAACAGGTTGGGACATTTATCCGTGCGATTACCGATGCTCATAAACAAGGTAAAAATGCTGTAGTTCATTGCTTTGCGGGAAGAGGTCGCACTGGGACCATGCTTGCTTGTTGGTTATTAGCTAAAACAGAAATGACGGTTGAGCAAGCTATTAAGTTTGTGAGAGATAAGCGTCCTGGTTCTATTGAAACCGAAGATCAAGAGAATTTTATTCAACGTTATTTTGAAGGAAGTAGAAAAAAGAAGAAAAAATAAATAAAAAAATATAAAACGGAGAATAGTGATGAATGTAAGATTATTTTTTTTATGTAGTGCTGGATTGGTGGCATTGCAAACACTTAATGCTGAATCAGTTCAGCAAGCAGTAATTGGATTGCAGAATAAATTATATAACGTTATAGATCGAGAAGTAAAACTTAAGCAGGATCTTGGTGAGTTGAAAAATCGTCTTTCCTTGGCTCAAATAAAACGGCAACAGGAAGAGGATCAACTTAAAGCTAAAAATATGAAAGCACTTCAAGGTGTTG
>CAYHBO010000008.1:8817-14775 GCA_964354855.1 uncultured Pseudomonadota bacterium
GCAATTAGAGCAAAAAAGTCTGTTGGTAGCGAGAAAACAACAAGAAAAGCGAGAGCTTGAAGCGAAGAAACAAGCTCTATTAAAAAAGAATCCAAGTTTGATTTATGACGAAGTAGGGCTTAAAAATTTAGCAGAAGAGCAAGGTTATGGCTATAAAACAGCAAATCTTAAACTTATGTCCGAACTTTTTCTCGCAATTAATTTCAAAGAGAAGCATGGTTATAATGTAGAGGTTCCTGGGTTTGCAGGCATTTCTTCTCAAGAAATTCAAGCATTTTTGAAGACTCAAGGGCTTGATGTTGAGGCTGTGTGGAATGAAATTAAGCAAGAACATAAATTGAATAATTCAGAAACTCAGCAGAACGCTTTTCAAACAAAAAACTTTCCAAAGGGGTTTATTGATCAAGTTAAACTACGATTAGAAGAAAAAATTAATACGATATTTAGTAAGTTAGAAGAAAAATTGCCAGAATTTACGTCAGAAACCGTTAAAGAGATCGATAAATTATTGCAAGAAAGTAAAACGAAGAATAATAAGTTAATGGTACGCAGTACCGGTAAAGAAGATACTGCTACGTTAGCAAATGCTGGCGGGAATGAGAGTGTTGCTAACGTTGATCCAGAGAATATGAAAAATATTTTAGATGCTTTACGTGAAGTAGTTGCTTCTTATTATCGAGAAAAATCCCTTAAACAACGTTTAGGAGCAGGTGATAAATCATTATTTGTTGAGGCTCCTTTTACTCCTGCAGTGATACAGCGCATGATTGGAGAGGTTCCTGGTGGGGTTCAAAAACTAGGTAAGTCGCAAAGTCTTTTTAAGGTTCCACGTTGTGGGGTTATGTTTACTGAAGAGGCTGAGGGAAGCGTTTCTCGTTATATGAAAAAAAATAGTAACACGGGGGTTATTGAAGATAAAGATCCTCAAGATCCTAAACGAATTGCTACAAGTGGAATTACCCTTATTCAAGCTGCTTATGGTCACAATGAAGGTGTTGTTAATAGTCTTGTGGCGGTTGATAGTTATTATGTAGATCGGACGGGTAATATTTATCCCGTGATTAAAACTAAGCGCTCTCGTTTTGTGCCTAAAATAGTAACTAAGGTAGGTGAAAATCCATTAGAACGGCAAGATAATCCACTGCTGCTACAAAAAATGCCAGCACTAGAAGAAGCTCAGATTCAGACGTTAAAAATGCTTGCAGATACCCTAGAGAATTATTATCAAAAACCGATGGACGTTGAGTATGTCGTTGATCCAGCAACGAAAACAGTTTATGTCGTTCAAGCGAGACCGATTGTTCATGTCTTATCTGCTGATAAACCATCTTACTGGAAAGATCCATCAAAAATAAAAGAGACCGTTTCAGGGAGTAGTATTGGTGTTGCTGGTGGTGTGTTACGTGTTGTAACCAAGTCAAGTGAATGTATTATTGCAGCCACCTTACCACTGGCGCTTAAAAAATACCAAGAAGATGCTACTGATAAACCTTCCATTAAATGTGTTTTGATTGGAGAAGATGCACCTGCAACATCACATGAAGCTACCGCTTTTCGTAGTGAGGGTAAGCCTGTAATGTTTCTTAAAGGTCTTAGTACGATAGAGGAATGGTTAAAAAATCTTGGAACTGAAACATTAGTTGTTGATGTACAGCGTGAATTAGTAATGAAATTGAATAAAAAAATTGAAAAAAATGACACTATCGACGGATGGATCAATTATCCAATTCCAGCAGTAGTCTCAGCTCATTTTTTTGATAAAGCACAACGTAATGTTTTATTGGCAAAGCTAAGCTCTGTACAAAAAGATGTATCTGCTCCTAAAAAAGAAGATAGACAAAAAGTAAGCGCTATTCTTGAAAGCCTCAAAACAACAGGTGGACTGGAAGACTTAGAATCTTTGGTTAAGATTGAAGCGGGGATGATGCAGGCACATCTTAAAGCGTTGGCAAATAGTGCAGATAAGTCATTGAAGGATGAAATTGGTACCTGGTTAGCAATGTTAATCCGTTGCCGTGATCATATTAAATTATTTTTGAAACTAACACCTGAGAATAAGTTTTATGTTCAGCGATTATATCCGGTACGTTTTTTACAAGCGTTACTTACGCAACAGGTAGATCAAGATGAGTTTCTTGAGACAACATCTGCGGTAGTTCTTGATCGTGTGATGAAACAGGAGAAGAAAATTATAACAAGTGGATCCCAAGGTTCAGGTGAAACTAAAGATCAGCAATTAGGGTTACAGCTCCTTGCAGCGCATGGTAAAACAGAGGACACTAAAAAGAGTTGGACAACATTTGTTGGAGAATTTTTTAAGCAACAGAAAAATCCTGCTATACAAAAACAGTTTCTTGAAATGGTAGCAAGTTTAAGTCGTCTTAAAATATCTCCAGAATGGCTTAATACATCATTTGCCCAAACAAAAAATCAATCAATTATGGATCGTGCAATGACATTAATGGATGAATTTGAAGAGGCCGCTCCATTCTTGCAGGTGCTCTTTGAGAAAAACAATCGGCTTCACGAATATGAACTTGATGTACTAGAAGATCCGTCTAAATTCGATAAAGCATGGAAAGATTTTAAATCTTTTCTTCAATGGTTTATGAGTTCGGAGAAGGATGGTTTTATTACGCTCTTTGCTTCTACCAGTGATCTTGGTAAGGCTGCTGCAACGAAGGTAATGCATGCGGTGGTAGATATCTTTGATAATGGTATTAAAGCAGTAACAGGAAGTAGTAGATATAAAAAACCAAGTGAGTTCTCGCTTGATAAGGCTGAGAGTAAAGAGAATAAAGCATATCGATTTAAAGAAATGCTTCATAGCTATCTTGGTTTGTTAGAAGGATGGATCACACTAAAAGGTGTTTCCTTAAAATCAAACGCTTTGTGGGATTCTAAAAAAGTAACGAGTATGGTTAAAACAAAATTAACAACAACAAGTATTAATAACGATGATCAACTAAGTATTGCAGGTACGTTTTCTGTCAATGCAGTAAAATTGGGACAAGAAGTTGATTATAGTGTTCCTGCTATGCAGCCAACAAGACTTGAAGAGATTTTTACGTTTACGCATCAAAGTTTAATCGAGGTTATGGGGAATATTTCAGGGTCTACTGCGCAAGTTGAAAGTTCTGCTGATATTCAGGCAGTTTATGATATAGTGCAGGTGATTAATCCAACTAACAATGATAAAGGAAATGATCGTCATAATGTTTTTACAACTACTCCAAAGGGTAACCATTATACAGTAACCTTGCGCTCTCATGCTGCAACGGTTGATGTAGAATATACTGCGTCTACTAAAGATTGTTTGATAACAATGGATATGACGGGTGAGGATGAAGGTGGAAGATTTTACCGTTGTATTGATTTTGCTATTTTAGCTGCAAAAATTATGAATATTGAGTTAGTAAAAGCATCTGTTAACGGGAAACAATGTTCGTATACGTGGAAGCTCTCATTAAGTAAGCCGCTTCCAGAAGGGTTCAAAAAATATCTAAAAGCGAGTATCGGGTATAGTTGGGCAACTGATGGTTTGTATAATGTAAAATCTTTAGAACAAGGACTGTTAAATAATACTGAACAAGGTGATTACAGTTATGCCATAGGAGCTTATAATCGTTCTCTTATTTCTAAAAAAGATCAACAAAATGCTATTGAAGCGGTTGTTGTTTTAAGCTTGAATGGAGCTTACATCAATATGTTTATGGTGCCTGTGCTGAATAAATTGGTATCAGATTCTGCATTTGTTAATGTTGATTTATTAGAAAAATTATTAAAGATATTAGAACGGCTTTATAGCGATAAAAAATTTAAAGATAATTCTGAATTCCGCTTGTTCAAACGAGTTCATGATCCAACAATTTTTGTAAAAGTTCATAGTATAGGTGAAAAATATTATTCTGTTACAGAAGAGAATTACTCCGCAAAAAAGAATGAAATTGATCAGCATCAGAATGGGGTGCATCAGGATGAAAAAGCTTATGAAAATGTCTATGAACAACGTTTGTGGAGTTTCTTAGATGCTCATAAACAAGAACTTCCCCAAGACCAGCAAGGTCGTTTTAATCAGCTTGCAAAGACTCCTATAACAACGGGGCCACAACCTCTTAAGACTTCTGCGAATCAAGCAGAAAACCCACCGGAAGTGGTGGGGCCTAAGGTTGTAGCGCTTAAGGGAGCTCAATATCAACCGGGTGCTGTTGCATCTGTCATAAGTGGTCCAATCTATCAAACTCCAGGTACGGATGCTTCTATTTTGAAGGACATGCTAAAAGATGCAGGTTCTAAGTTATTTAAGAACCGTGATCTTGTAAAAGCAAAACTTCTGCAAATAGTTCAAGACACTGGGATTTGGGATAAGATGTTTCCACAGCATATTGATGATTTGGTACAGATTGGGGAGATCGTAAAAAAACTAGCAAAAAAAGAAACGCTTGTCGCATCAGATTTAGCAAATTATGCTAGTACTGGGGCGAAAAGACAAGTATTAGCCACCATTTTTCTTTTGCTTCTGATTGATTATAAAGACACAACTTTCTTGACAACGTCAACAAGTAAAATTTTAGAACATGTTATGGGTCAGTCACAATATTCAAGTGTCGCGATGAAAGCGTTTGATCAATTAAAGAAAAATCTTGAATCTAAAAAATATAATCCAAGTGAAAAACAAGCGATAAGCAATGCTTGTAATACATCTGGAAACGCGAAGGCTACAGAACTTAAGGCTCTTGCGTCATAAGCGAACTTTGTCATGGCAGCTTAGAAATAGGCTGCCATGACAATTTATAAATTAATTTTTAAGACTATCAAAATAAGCGTGTACTAGTTTTTCTTGTTCTTTTGTTTCAATTGAACCTCTTCTTAACTGTCTTATGGTATCGATAGCGTTTTTTGCATTCATTCCTTCAGCGACTAACCAACATGCAAGCATTGTTCCAGTACGTCCTATGCCACCTCTACAATGTATTATTACTTTTTTACCTGTCGCAATTTGTTCTTTAATATGGTGAACCATTTCTTGTACCTGCTGAATCGTTGGTGCTTTAAAATCTTCGATAGGAAGGTGAAGTTTCTGCAACTTAGTCCCATTAAAGAATTTGTTCGGTAGGGGTTGTTCTGTAAGTGAAATAATAAGTCCTACATTGCGTGCATCAAGTGTTTTTAGTTCTTCGTTACTTTCTGGAAGTCGCATGCCTCCAACATGTTCAGTAATCCAAGAAAAATGTGCGGCTTGTTCTGAAAACTTTGCTTTATGTTGGAATGTATGAGATGTTTGAAGCGCGAGAAGCCTCTCTCTCATCGACTTTTCCCATTCTTCATCGGACATAGCACGAGTTGTACTATGAGATATGGTGGAGAATAAAAATAACATTAATAAAGTCTTCATATACTTTCCTTCTTGGTAAGGCATTGTGCTAGTAATTATTAATAATAAATGAAATGTATTTATATTGCAATAAATAGCTAATTATACTTCAACCTGCAATAAAAATTATATTAATTTAAGTATTGTCTTGAGATACTGAAAATTATAGAATAATATGTTTTTCCATCGATATTTCTTTGTTTTTGATTATAAATATGGTAAAAGTAGAGCTTCGTTTAAAGTTTTGATGTTAATATGCGCCTGTAGCTCAATTGGATAGAGCGCCGGACTTCGAATCCGTAGGTTGCAGGTTCAAGTCCTGCCGGGCGCACCAGCCTACGCTCTTCGCCTGTTAGGCTTGTAGCTTTGGCTGGCAGGCCTTTCTTCGTTAGAGTTATAAATAGCGGTTCTTCTCTTATAAGCTTAGTGCCTATAGCTCAGGTGGATAGAGCGAGTGATTCCTAATCGCTAGGCCGCAGGTTCGAGTCCTGCTAGGCACATTAAAAAATTAAAAACGAGCCTGTCCGCCGAAGCTACAAGCCTGTAAGGCGAAGGGCGGAGGCCGGATCCTGCTAGGCACATTA
>CAYHBO010000008.1:14875-24067 GCA_964354855.1 uncultured Pseudomonadota bacterium
GAAGCTACAAGCCTGTAAGGCGAAGGGCGGAGGCCGGATCCTGCTAGGCACATTAAAAAATTAAAAACGAGCCTGTCCGCCGAAGCTACAAGCCTGTAAGGCGAAGGGCGGAGGCCGGATCCTGCTAGGCACATTAGATATTTTTTAACCATCATTTGTCGTAAGCGATTTATGAAAAATAAACTTCTTGAGATTCTGAGTTCGTTATCCGAAAAAACAATTAAGCTTTTGACCAGCGATGTTATTTTGCGGCGTGGTTATGAGTATTATTTTCAGCGAAAAATGGTATCCCTTGCTTGGGGATATGGTGATCAGTCTCTTTTAGCTTATGTTCGTGGTACTGCTACGTATAAAGTACAAATTTCTTATGATGACGGCGATTTTCGTATTATTTGCAATTGTCCTGCATGGCATGAAGATGAATTGTGCAAGCATGCAGCCTGTGCACTGCTGACCATCAGCAATGTACTTCATAATCAGCGTCCTGATCAGCCTCAGAATAATTTTTTACAAGTTCTTTTAGCGGAAGGTTCGGCTGATACGAGCATTGAAAACAATCGACCGATTGTGTTGAGACTTGTGTGCCAGCCATCCTCTTTATCTTCTGATGATGCTTCGTTTGCCACTGAATTTTTTAGCGATTCCAAAAAACTTAATGATACTGATTTTAGGCCTGGATCATTATTTGCACGATTAGCTCATGGAAATTTTGGGTCTTATAATCAGGAAAAATTACTGATCACTTTTTTTGAAGAAGAACACAAAAATGTTTCAATTGAAGTGGAAACAAAGCACGGCGTTATTCCTATTGTGTGGGATAAGGCTCAACACATTACCTCATTGATTGAACTGAATAGTAACCAAGAAAATGTGGTTCATGTGTCTTGTGTTGCACAACAAGATGATGGGATCATACTTGATGATCTTATTCGTATCTCTCAGAAACTTATTGTAGATATTAAAGGGCGTCGTCTTCTCATGGTGCAGGAAGTAAAACCTTGGTATTGGGCTGAAAAAACGATTGAAAATATTCGTAGATCTTTGGAGTGGTTTGGCGGTAACGCTACCGTTTTACCTGAGCATCATGATTTTTTTAATGAGTCTGATTTACTCTTTACCCCTATAAGCGAGCTGGTTCCTATTGTATCTAAAGATGTTAATGCATTTTTTCCTATTGTGTTCGAAGAAGAGTTACGATCAAAATTTATACGCTCTATAAGATTTAAAAAAGATGGCCAGGTTGTAGTTCCTGAAAAAATAACGCCGACACAACTTATTAATGGTTTTGTAGATGCTGATAAAAAAGTGATGCGCCTAGAACCTCAATGTTTCTTTGATCAGCAGCAAGAAGCATTTTTCTGGCAAATGTTTATGGAGTATGTACGTGGGATTGATCAGTGGTTAAAAGCTTGGGTGCGGACAAAAACGCGTCGGTCGATGATCATTAAAGGGCTTTTTGAGTTGATTAGTGCTGTCGATTTAAAACAAGAGAAGCTTGTTGTTGCACGAGTGATGAAAGAGGTTAAAAATTCCTATGATGGCTATACAGGAGCCTCAGGATTAAAGGAGTATTTTGAGTCATTCCATAAGATGCTTACTGAAGAGCGCCTTGAGCAGATCGCAGTGGGTAACCAGCATTTTTATGAAATTCATCTTGCTTACAAAAATCTTTGGCGAAGTGGTGGTTTGATTTCTTGTTTTTTTGAGGATGCGATTTTAGATGAAAAATCAGCATATCCATGTCTTATTGTTCCACTCGATATCTTCTATGAAAAATTTTATCTCTTTAGCCGCTTACTTGAACAGCAAGACATTCAGTTACGGTTGAATCGTAAGCGTGTTGAAACGGTTAAACTTAAGGTTAATGTAGATGTTTCTCGTGGCAGTGGATCGAGTTGGTTTGATTTGGCGCCGCACATTGAAGCTGAAGGGATGCCGTTATCTGATGAACAACGCGAAGTTTTGTTTGCTCAAGATGGTACGCTTGAGTCAGCTGATTGTATAAAAATTCTTGATCCGCAATCTCGTGAGATTATTAATTTATTGGCCAAAATTTTTCAGCAGGGCAATGATAGCGGGACAGCCAAGAACAGTAAGCATATTACACAATTGCCACGTTTACATATCTTAAACATTCTTGAACTGCGTAAAAGTGGTGCAACGGTTACATTGGCTCAAGAAGATGAAGAGCTTATACAACGTCTTACACAGATTGAAAAAATTGAAAAAATTCCGTTGCCAATCGACTTTAATGGGTCCTTACGTGAATATCAAAAATCTGGGTATTATTGGTTTGCGTTTCTTTATCAAAACCGCTTTGGAGCCTGTCTTGCCGATGATATGGGGTTAGGTAAAACTATTCAGGTGATTGCATTTCTTGGTGGGCTTAAAGAAACCATCATAAAGTCTCATGATACAGCCGGTCAACCCCATCTTATTGTAGTGCCGCCAACGTTGGTGTTTAATTGGGAACAAGAGCTTCATAAGTTTTATCCGGCATTGAAGATTAAAATTTATACGGGGAAATCAGCAGACAAAACATTTAGTGGCTATGACATTGTGTTAACCACCTATGACCGTGTTCGTCTTGATATCGATTATCTCAAAGAGATTACCTTTCATCTGTTAATTCTTGATGAAGCGCAGTCGATAAAAAATATTTATGCGGCGCGTACTTCAGCGGTGCGGCAACTTAAAAGTATTTTTACTATTTGTTTAACCGGTACGCCGTTAGAAAATCATCTTGGTGAGTATCATTCAATTATTGATGTTGCCTTGCCAGGGCTACTGCCCGACTATAAGCATTTTATGAGGGCGGTACAGGATGATCAGTATCAGGAACTTATTAGAAGAACAAAACCATTTGTATTGCGTCGTACGAAGGATGCCATTCTTAAAGAATTGCCATCAAAGGTTGAGTCAAATGTGGTACTAACCATGACCGATAAACAACAAAAAGTGTATGCAACAACGGTTGCGGAAGTAAAACGTCTTATTGATCAAGCATATGAAACAAAAACGGCAGCACAAGCCAAAGTTATTGCGTTAACCGCTATTCTACGGTTGCGTCAGATTTGTATTTCACCAGAACTTATTGATGCAAAAAAAGAATATGAATCACCAAAAGTGGATCATGTGCTGAGCTCTCTTGATGAAATTATTCAAGAAAGTGGTGCAGCATTGGTTTTTTCGCAGTTTACTAAGTGTTTGGATTTACTTGAAAAAGCACTTCAGAAAGCGCAACTTGCCTACTACAGGATTGATGGTAAAACATCGATGGCGCAGCGTAAAAAAATTGTTGAAGATTTCCAGTCCGGTGTAAATAACGTTTCGATTTTACTACTCAGTCTTAAAACCGGGGGTGTTGGTCTCAACTTAACACGTGCCAACTATGTTTTTCATGTAGATCCGTGGTGGAACCCATCGGTTGAAAATCAAGCTTCAGATCGTGCTCATCGTATCGGTCAGCAAAAAACGGTGTTCGTTTCCCGTCTAGTGATGCATGGTTCCATTGAAGAAAAAATGATGGTGCTCAAAGAGAAAAAACTTAAACTTTTCAATGAAGTGGTTGAGCAGGCTGAGCATAAGACTAAAGGTCTTATTTCAAAGCAAGACTTTGACTTGCTGTTGAGCTAGGTTTTATATCACTTTCTTATACGTTTGAATGCGTTTTATCCATCCATCGAGAAATTGGTTCAAATTACTTTTGTGTCCAGCCAGTTTTACACGAGTCCGTAATTTTTGTTCAGCAGATTCTGCAAATGCTTTGTTAATGGTGGTTGTAGTTAATCTGTTAGGCATGCTTGTCATGACTTGTAAAAGTCCCCAGCGGGTTCCATTGATTGCTTCTTTTGGATTTAATCCGCTGCCTTTAAAATTAAGATAATCGACCAGAGCATAAGATCCTGATGGTGAAGACCGCATGAGGTTGAAGTAGACTATAAGTTTTTTCTTAGCGTTTTTTGGTGCAGCAATTAGGATTTTTGGCCACTGTTCTTCCAACTGTTTAATCATGAATGAAGCTTGAAGATCGATGGTTACTAGCAATAATTTGAGAAGTTCTTCGCGATGGGCAGTGTCTTGTAAAAATGCTTCGCGTGATTGCCACGGTGCGCCGCCATTATTCAGAGCGTCTTTCAACCAAGAAGGTAATGTGATGTTATGTTTAGTTAAATAGTTACAGAGTGATGGGAACTGTTGCGTGTAATCTGCTTGTTTCCCTTGTGGATGCCAAATGAAGTGGCCGATGCCGAGAGATGGAAATTCTTCCTGGGGGTTCCAATGCACAAGATATTTTGTTTTTTTTCCAGTTTCATTGAACCAGATTTGTTCACCGATTTTTTTTTGATCGGTGGGAGTTAGGGGATGAGTGGCACTGACGCATGATAAAATAATAACGCTCGTGAGTATGATATTTTTCATGGCAGACTTGCTACTTCATGAGCATAAAGACTTCAAGCATCATGAAAATAATAATAATTAACATTAAAATGCCATCATGAAGGGTATCAAGTCGGTCTTGATGGACGGTGTATAAATCTTTAATAATGTTGAGCTTTTTATTAATCGATTCACGCCATTCTTTAAGAAGAAGTTTTTGAACAAGCATTGAGTAGAGCTTTGAAAAGTAGGCGTCGCCGGTCATATTGATGCAATTTTCTAATCGTTCGGTAACCACTGAGATATCAACCTTGAGCTTTGCTAAATGAAAAATTGGTAAGTTTAAGTGTTCAGTTATCAGGGGGATATAGGCCCTGAGGGGAAGTTTATATGATTCCTGTGCATAAAACTTATGTAATTTTAAATCAAGTACTCTATCAAAGTACTGTAGCTCAAGTTTTTCAATGTTTGCTGATTCGATAAATTCAATCGGTTCAAAGTACTCTTCGTCATAAATAAATGCGGCATCACTATCGATAATAATTAAATCCTGACCGTAGTATCCGGTGGTTGAAGAAAGAATTTCGTCCATCTGATAGTCGGATAGGCGTTGTGTTTCTAATTTCAAAAGAGATGCTATGCGTGCGCCATACGTTTCTTTAAATTCATCGGGGGTCATTTTATTAAGAAGTGGTTTGACCTGTATGGCACAGTAGTTATGTTTTAAGTTAAAAAAATTTGGTTCGGTGATTGCTGATGAAATGGTGTCAAATATAGAACGAGCTTCGCGGTCACTCATTTTATCAAATATTTTTTTGTCGCTGATCATCTTAGTTTTTAAGTCTTCAAAAGAAGCTTCAAATGGAACACGATAACAAAGCGATAGGACGCCAAAACTATAGAGTTTACGATAGATGCAGTGTGCTTCTTCGTTAAATCCTTCAAGTCGTTTTTCACGATCATGTGGCATGATGAAAGGAAGGGGGATGTGATAATTTTTAAAGAAAGGTGATAGTGGGACATCAATGGTGTTGAGGATGCGTTTTTCTTTAATGAGATCAAGATTAATGTCATTAGCAATATCTAATACGTAAAAGAATAATAAATTGCCGGATACTAGTTCCGATTTTATTCCAGGCTTATTGGTCGTATTCATATGTTACCCTTATTTACGGTTTACCACCCCGTTCGTCCTGAGGAGCCTGAAAGGCATCTCGAAGGATAACGGCTTTCTTTTATAACAAGGCTACTTGATTATTTGATTTTTAACAAAGAACTAAATTTCTCGATCGGTAAGGTAAGAATTTTGCTGACATTGAACGATGAACATCCTGCACGTTCTCCTGCTTCAAGGTCGATGGGTTTATCCCCGACCATGAATGATGCTTGTAAATTAATAGAAAATTCTTGAGCAGCTTGATGGAGCATGCCTGGCATTGGTTTTCGGCACAAACAGTCTTTAAGATATTTTTCATTAAGAGCTTCTGTTGGGTGGTGGGGGCAATAGTACGATTTTTGTACTACAATACCTTTATGTAAAAGTAATTGCTCAATGTGGTTATTCGTTTTTTCAACAAATGCTTCATCAAAAAACCCGCGTGCGATTCCAGATTGGTTGGTAATTAAGAAGAGAAGATAATCTTGTTCTTGGCAAAAATGCATAAAGTTAACGACATGATCGATAAAGGTAATATCTTCAAGGCAAGATAGATAGCCAACATCATAAATGATGGTGCCATCGCGGTCGAAAAAAACTGCTTTTTTGTGATTCATATTATGTGGTTTGTTCATCTACAGAAGAGTCCTCAGGGGTAATGTGTTCGGCATAGTCTTGTCGATGACCTGGTCTTGAAGAATTAGTCTCCTGTTCTATTCTAATTTGTTGATATGCTTTAAGGTACTGTTCGGTAAATTGTACGGCGGGACCTGATGATCCTACGTGTTCGAGAATAACAATTATTGCTAGCGGCCGTTCATTTTTGTATCGAAAGAAACAAGTGAGCCATCCGTTTTCATAATGAGAGATGTCAGTTTTTTCCATAGATAAACTACAGGTTTGTGCGGTACCGGTTTTTGCATAAATTGAGAAGTTTTTTAGATATTTTAGGCGACGAACGGTTCCCTGTTCTACCGCAAGATGCATTGAGTCTTGTAGAAAGGCAAGGGTTTGCGGTGCGATGTAAAGAGGTTCTTTTTCAATTGTTTCATGTTCTAAAATTCTTGGTTTGACCAGGTATCCGGTGCAGACGCTACTGATCATGCGTACCAGTTGCAGGGGGGTAGCTAACAGATAACTTTGTCCAATGCTTGCGGATAAGGTTTCTCCGGCCCACCATGATTCTTTTTTATATATTTTTTTCCACATGGAAGTTGGCATGAGGCCGGCGCCTTCTGGTAAGAGGAAATTGGTTTTTTTTCCAAGTCCAAATCGCATAGCATAGAGAGCAAATGTATCGATTGAGAGACGTTTAGCAATTTCAAAGCAGGGAATGTTGCATGAGGCGGCAAGCGCTTCTCGTGGGTTGAGGACTCCATGACCGATTTTACGTTGACAGTGGTATTTTCGGTCGCAGAACGTAGAGTATCCGCGGCAGATAAAGTTTGTATTTTGATTAAAAATGCCTTCTTCAAGCCCTGCGGTCATGGTTACAATCTTGAAGGTAGATGCAGGAGGGTAGAGCGCACAGGTTGCTCGGTTGAGGAGTGGGGTGTTATTTGCAAACTTGTTATTCCATTCATCTTCAGAGATGTGAGTCAGGAAAATATTGGGGTCAAAACTAGGATGTGAAGCGAGTGCCTTGATGGCACCATTTTCGGGGTCGATCAAGATGAAAGCTCCGGATAGGTATGGTGCTAGAAGCATTTCTGCTAAGCGTTGAAAGGTGGCATCTAGTGTAAGTACTAAATCATTTCCCGGTTGTGCGGCTTGATGTTCTGCCGGACGGATGCGTGCTCCGGTAGCTGAGTAGACCGTTTTTGCGTAGCCAGATTGTCCTCGCAGATGTTCTTGAAAGAATTTTTCAATGCCGTCTTTACCAATTTGTTCAACGCGGCTTAAGTAGCCAAGGACATGGCTAGCCAGTGATCCATAGGGGTAGATACGTTCAAATCTATTTTCAATGATCAGATGTTGAAACCCTGCGCATTGTTCGCTGATCTGGCATAGCGGTTCAAAGCCGATATCTCGCTTGAGCATGATGCGACGGCTATAACGTTCAGCCCATTTTATGGCGGTTAGTTTCTCCTGTAAGTCGATTTTAAGAAGTGTTGCAAGACCATCGAGAAGATGGAGGTGATTTTCGGTGAGGATAGGGGAACCGTTACCTTGCCAACAAAGGTCAAAAACTGGACGGTTGGCAGCGAGCAGGACCCGATTACAGTCGTAAAGGTTGCCGCGAAGCGGGGGGATTATTTCAGTTCTGAGACTATTTTTTTCGCCAAGCATGCGTAACAGATTTGCTTGATGTACCTGAAGGTAGAGTAGGCGCGTTACCACGAGTAGCACGAATACAAAAAAAATAATGAGAACGTTGCGAATTCGCAACGTTCTCACATAGCCAGTTTCAACCATCGTTAGCTTTCAGTATTCATTATGTCAGCGTCATTAAATCGTGAAAATAGCAGAATTTTATAAAAAATGCTTATTTTTTCCGTTTTTTTTTAGTATCGTTACCAACCGCGTGTAGGAGAACATGTTTGTTTTGGTATGTTCATTTTCTATTTTATAGTCAGCTTATAGTTGAATGCACTTCAAATTGAAACGCATTAGTCGTGATTATTTTCACTTAATTACAGGAGTTATTTAAACAAAGAGCCCACTTTGCAATTGATTTTTAATCTGATAAGGTGCGTTATATCATTGATTTACAGTTTAATTAAAACATTTTTATTATTGTTTTTATGAAGGTTAATTACCTCACAAGAAAGGTTATTTGTTATGAGTAAAATAATAAAATTAATTAAACATGCCTCTATGGGCTTGGTTCTTACCGGTATGTTGACACAGCCGTGTCAGGGATCTGGATTTGTTGGATTAGCAATGAAAGCATTGTCTGCAATGTTTATTTCGGTAGCTCCAAAATCTTATGAAGCTGTAACGACGGCTTATAGTACGAAATTAGAAACTGAAGAGTTGAAGAAACCTGAGAAAGATCAAAATTTTGATGCTACAGCAGCTAAAGTTCCGAGAAAATCAATAGCGGCAGCAATTTTTGGTGTTAGTTGTTTACCATCAGTAGCGGCACATCTTTATAATAGATATCACATTAATAATGTTGCAAATATTTCAGTTTCGCCAAAACTTTATGCTGGAGATGCTTTTAAGTGTGCTATTCCTGGAGCAATTGCATTAGGAAGTATTTATACATCACAAAGCGTGTATGAAAAAATACTTAATGGTAAATATAGCTCAGCTTTCTTTTCATTGGCAGCGGTAGCGGTCGGAATCTTTGGAATTTCACTTGTCTCTGAACAACTGAGAACTAGAGGTATTAATGAAAACGTTGAAAATACATTAAAGTCTTGGAATAGCATCAAGGGACAATTCCCTCAAAATACTATTTTGGATGGTTTAGCTGTAAAGATTGCAAACAATCAATTGCTTACCGCTCAAGATCTTAAAGATGCGTATGAGTCATTTAGATTAATTGGATTTGATAAGACAATCAGTGGAACCGTTATAGGTATTACTAACAAATAAATAGGAGTTATTATGAACGTAATCAAATATTGTATATTTTCGCTTGTTCTTGGAATTACATCGTTGTCTCAAGATGCTTTTGCAGCGCAGCAAGCACATCTAAATAATATTCG
>CAYHBO010000008.1:24167-48426 GCA_964354855.1 uncultured Pseudomonadota bacterium
TAAGAAGAAGAACTCCTGATGAGGTAAGAGAAGATTTAGTGAATGCAAGAGTTTGGCTTGCTACTAATGTTAGTATTAATGGAACAACCGGTGTAATGCGTCTTCATCAAATTCCAACAACTGATGTAGTATCAGTGAGCAATATCAAAACGATAATTGGTCACGTAAGAAGAGTCTTAAATCAGGTATTAAATAACAATATAATTGCGCAGCAGGTCATCAATTTATACAGTTCATTTATTACGCATGAAACAAAAATTATTGATGATAATAACTATGCTCCTGTAGCTGTTAGAGATGCAGTTCAAGATCAAATTAGAATTGTTCTTGGTGCAACTAAAAATTTACGTGAGCGAGTTAGAGCTCCAGGTGTACGCGAACAGTTATTTAGTCGCTTAGGAGCAATTGAGTCTGAACTTCAAGCTCTTGAAGCTTTAGAGGCTCAAGTAGCAGATTCTTCATCAGATGATTCAGATTCAGACGACTCAGATGGTTTAGACTCAGATTTGTCATCATCTTCCGAAGATGAGCAACCTACTAGAAAGAAAGCTTGTAAAGATCCAGCTAAACCTGTGGCTAAAAAAGCTCCAGTTAAACCTGCGGCTAAAAAGGCTCCGGCTAAACCTGCTCCTAAAAGAGGCAGAAAATAAGCTTTAGTGAATTGATTTACTTAAGAAAATAAAGAAAGCCCTCGGCAAAAACCGGGGGCTTTCTTATTTGTGTCACACTTAGTGGGAGTGCGATTCTTAGCTCTTTATAAACTCATTAAATCGTGAAAATGGCAGAATTTATAAAAAACGCTTATTTTCTTTGTTTTTTTAGTATCGCTTCCAAAGCTTGGTGTATTTCAAGTTGAAAATATTTAACATGTATCATCTTTGTTTAATTACAGGAGTTATTTAAACAAAGAGCCCCCTTTGCAATATATTTTTTAATCTGGTAAAGTGGTTCTACATCATTGAATTACAGTTTGATTAAAACATTTGATTTGTTGTTTTTATGTAGGTTAATTACCTCACAAGAAGGGTTATCTGTTATGAGTAAAATGATAAAAATGATTAAACGATCAGTCATAGGCTTAGTCCTTATGGGGATGTTGGCTCAACCATGTCAGGGAACGCCTGCATGGATGAACAAAAATACAGCGGGACATGCACTTAATGGATTGTTAACCATGGGGACAGCATTTGCAGCAAGTATTGGTGGATGGAATTGGTATGCGAGTTATCGAGATCCGCTTGAGAAGCAAAAAATAGAGAAGCAAGCCCAAAAAAATGAAATTCAAAAACACTTTAAAGGAAACTCTGACGATAAGCTTAAAATACATGGTCTTAAAGGTGAGATTGTAAAAATAGATAATGAGCTTACTTCTAACGATTCTTCTTATAAAGTTAAGACTGCGTTGTATGCAGGGGTTGCTGCTACAGGAATTGCGTACTTAGTTAATACATTTAGAAAATCAATAAGCAAGCAATTGGTAAGTAAAGTAGGACCATCTTTTGAGCCATCTCAAAAATCGTTATGGGGAAGAGCCCTTGATGCAGCATCATTTGGTGTAGCTGCCTCTAGCGGTGTTTATGCAACAACGAATGTTATGGTAAATGATTTTGCTCACGGTAAAACGTGGTTTGGGATAGCAAAGCTATTTGGATTAGCTGCGGCAGTTATCGGCATGAAATATTTTGCGCATAAACTTCATAGATCTGCAGCACAAGAAAATGTTGTATCGATTCTAAGAAATTGGACAAGTATAGCTAAAGAAAATGCATTTAGTGATGTCACCTTAAATGGCATGTCAACCAGAGTAAATGCTGGGACGACATTGACTGATGATGAGTTGAATACTGCTCAAGAAAAGTTGAAAGCATTGGGCTTTAATGAAGAAATGGATGGATTGGTTATTAACCAGCAATAGTCTTACTAACAAGTAAAATAAATAGGAGTTATACGATGAAATTTCTTAGATATATGTTAATGGGTTGTTTAATGTTGAATGCGTCAATACTTTTGGCGCCGCCAAAAAAATCTACGAAAAAACATGAGGTTAATCCATTAGAGGTTGAAGCTTCAGCTAAATGTAAAGCTGAACTCTTAAAATTTGTTCAGGACTTTGATAAAAGAGTTTGTAGCAATCTTATTAACCAAGGAATGCGCGAACAGCTTAATTTGATTGAAGAAATATTGAAAAAATATGAGCCTCAATCTATAAAAGTTAAGATTACGGTTGATACTAATTTGTGCGGGTTTGCAAAGGCTGCATGGGCGAATCGAAGTGCAACTCCTAATGAAAATATCAAAATAGACAGGCCGAATATTGGAGTTCGTCAAACGGATATTGTTATCTGGGCTAAGTTTGGGCATTTTATAGCAGCTCTCAAAGATAAACATAATCTTACGAATGTATTGGATTGGCCGAAACTTCTGGGTGTTGAAATCAATCGAGAAACATTTGAATTTATCGGTATTGATTCACTTACACTTGAGAATAAGCAGGATATTGATAAGGTTCTGTCGTTTGTTAATAAAAAAGAATATGAAGAACGTTTATGTCGAAAAGATGTTCAAAGTATTTTAGCTCTTACATTAAACAATGTGGAAGTTCTTGAATTTGATGGATCTTCAGACATGAGTGTAAACAACAGAGAAAATTTACAGTTGTATCTCCAGGCTATTGTGATGGAGCTTAGTGCGCAAGCGCAGCTTATCAATAAAGATGCTACTTTAAGAGAGAATATTTATCACGCAGCTACGAAGATCAGTGAAATTTTAGCCACAGGTTTTACAGAATCTGACGCACAACCTGCTGATGCTGCAGAAGCTCAAGAGACTAATAAAAGAGGTCGTGGAGCCGACAAAGAAGATGGTTCTAAATCTAAAAAAGGTGGACGCAAAGAGTAAGGCTTAACGAGTTAATTATTATTCGTTTTACTTAAGAAAATAATAAAGCCCTCGGTGTAAAAAATGAGGGCTTTTTCTATGTGGGGATTGTCAATTGTTTTTTCCCATGACCAACGCCATAAGTTTACCATCAAAGGCAATGCCGTACTGGTATACCGTGGTGCAGCCAGCGGCTTTGAGTTGAGCGGTATACTGTTGGTCGACAATTTGCTTCAAGGCATCATGTGATGCTTCCTCAAGTGTTTCTCGTTTACGCTTGCGCTTGAACTCGATAATAACTCCGGCATCTTTGGTAGGGTTAGCAGGGATGAGCATCACGTCATAGCGACCAAGACCACTTTCACGATTTGATTGGACCTTGTAGCGTCCCTCTAAGAATACGAGCATGCCGAGGATAAAGAGGTGATAGCTGCGTTCAGGTTCGGTTTCGGGAATATCATGAAAACTCATGGAGTTGATCACAAACAGTTGTAAATATTCTTCGACGATATCATCGTTGCCGGTAATGAGCGCCTCTAAAAGTTGGGAGGCCCGGTCTGATATGGCATCATAAACCGCTGATTTTAGGAGCCTCTTATAGAGATCTTGTATCTCGAGATTAGGTATTTTGAGTGCGTAACAAGGTTTTTTATCACTGAATATTTGTACGTCTGCGATGGTTAGATAGCCGGCATACATAAGAAAGCTTCTGAGTGCCGTTTCTCTGCTTGTATGTATCTCAGGGAAAACAACCCCACGTTCAAGTTCATAAAAGTTACTTTGTTTTTGATAGAGTAATTGTTCAAGCTCTTGTTTGGTTTCCATGTCTGCACGAGCAAGGAGTTCTTTAATGACGAGATTATCACTAGTGTTTGCCCAGTAAGTTTCGATAGCGCCCTTGTCTTTGACGCAATGAAGGACAGACCAGGGGTTATAGATATCGGTGGTATTGCCAAAGCGATAACCGTCATACCATAATTTAATTTGTTCACGACAGTTGTTTAGTTCATAGTCCGCAAGCATACGGTCAACTTCTTGCTGAGTAAAACCAAATTTGTCTGCAAACGGTTTATCCAGAACATCACGCACTTCAAGATTATTTAATCCAGAGAAGATGCCTTCTTTTGCGGTACGCATGATACCGGTGATTACCCCTCGCTCCAAAAATTCATTATCTTTGAATGCACCGCAGAGAAGTCCGCGTAAAAAGCTGACGATCTCATTGTAGTAACCATAATGATGGCCTGCATGGATGGGGGTATCATATTCATCGAGAAGAATAATCGCTTGACGGTTATAAACTTTACTGAGTAATTCGGTTAACCAGAGTAAGCTCCGTTCATAATCGGTTTGAGAGGCTTCTTCAAATCGTAAGCTATTAAGTTTTTTTTGTTCGTGTGGTTCTAAGTGCTTCTTGAGGATTGTATTGAATCGATTGGCTTCTCGAGCAATTTCGGTACGTAGTTTTGCATAAGCATCAGCCCAGGAAATGCTTTTGACATCTTTGAACGAGATAAAGATAACCGGATACTGTCCCTGCATTTGTTGGTATTTTTCATGTTGCCAAATATTAGTGTTGGTAAAGAGGTGCTGATTACTTGTTTCAGTTTTTTCAAAAAAATAACGAAGCATAGAAAGATTGAGCGTCTTTCCAAAACGTCGTGGTCTAGGGAGTAAGGTGATTCCTCCACCAAGTTCTATAATATCTTTAATGAGTAATGTCTTGTCTACGTAGTAATAATTGCCTTCTAAGACTTTTTTATAATCACTTATACCGATGGGTATTTGTTTTTTCATGCCAGATCTTTCGTTGTTTGAGAAATCAAGTTGCTAGTATAGCATAGTTTTTCTTTAGTCTTTTGCTGTGTAAATCGAATATTTGCGCTCATCAGGTTGACTTGGTTTAAGCATTGAGTAGGTTCCATCCTTGAGAGCTGGTGGTTTAGGGGTTTTACTTTTTTTAGGTGTTTTGATAATGCCTGAGTTTTCTTTTTTAAGTTGTCTAAATTCTCTAAGCCAAGAAACTTTTTCTTTATGTTTTAGTTCTAAAAATCTTGATCTGCCAAGTTTTTTTAATCGATTGATTCTTATCTTGAGAGCTGCTTTTTGAAATCTAGGGGCATGATTCATTCCTTTTTCAAGCATAACAACACGTTTTTTAAGGCTGTTTATACTATTATTTTGTAGTCGACGATTTTCACGGCGACTCTTGTCAGCGTTATATTCATCGAGTGGGTTTTGAAGGTTGATGCTGCTTAAAAAAAGTCGTGTAAACGCTGGAGCTGTTAGGTGATATTTCCAATCGGTTCCTTGTCGATTTTCATCGGTAATGCCAGTGCGTGTAAAGAGATGAGATTTTGTATCAAGTACCCATAAGAGACCATCTGGAGCTACTAAAAGTGTTTGTGTTGCTCCAGGTATTTGTTGCCACAATGTTTCTTCGTCACTGTTCTCTGAAGGGTCTTTGAGAAAGAAAATTTTATTCTGAATATTAAGTGCCCAGATATCACGTTGATTATTAATGACGATCTCTCTCAATTTTGGTGAGATAGCTATATGCTCAGTCGTTATGATCCGTTCTGATAGCTTGGTCCAGTCTTTGCCTCGTGGGTTTGAGTCCGTTCCTTCTCGTAAGTATGCTTTTCCATCACTGAGAGCTAAAAGATCGTTATGATCATTAAGGCTTATCCATGAGATATTCATCAACGTGACTTTTTTCCCATGAGGAATCATTTCCCATCGTTCACCTTCAGGTTTGCTTATCGATATGCCGGTGCGGTAGTAAAGAATGCCATCGGTGCTTAGCATCCAGACGGTGTTGTGGTTATTTGCAACAATTTGTTTTGCGCTTCCTTCAATGGCAATTTGGTCATCATCAAGGCTGAGCCCATCTTGAAAGAGAATTTTTCCGGTTTTGCTTACGATCCAGACGAAGCCTCGATCATTAAGAGCGATTGATGAAATGATTTCTGATGATGCTTCAAGTTCATTGGTGTTATGAGGTAACTTGTCACTAATTTTATGGGTATTGGGAATCCACTTGTCATTAATCTCATCTCGAAGCCAAATTCTTCCCTTCTTGCTGATACTGATGAGATAAAAATTGTGGTTCATAGATTCTTCATCAATCATGGTGTTCAACGCCGTTGGTAAGGTTGTATCATGTACCAATTTTTTTACTCGTTTTGACGTTATAGAATTTATGAGTTCAAGAAGGCCTGATGTACGAATGATAATGCCGGCATCAGTTGCTGATGCTGCAGCTATTTTTTTTGCTAAAACTTGAGATATGGAACCTATTTCTGCTGCCTTACTTGCTGCGGCTTCAGCAATTTTTGGATGGACATTGGTAGCGAGTGTGCAGGCATATGTAGCAATTGCTTGAAGTGATGCCTGTTTTGCTTCTTTTGGATCTGTTTTTTGTGCGTCAGCAAGGATTAAGTTTTGTGCTTGGTCGTGTTGTACTCCCGTTAATGCGGCGGAGAGAATTTGATCGATGAAGATCTTATCGATTTTATATTTTTTGATGATGTTTTGTAGAATTTCTGTGACTGCTTTATTTCTGACATTCAGTCCCACATTGGTAGCAGCTTGAGCAACGGTGGCGACATCTTTCGCTGCACATTCTGTAGCATCCGGGTTGATTTTTCTTTTTTGTGCAAAATGTTCTGCTTTCTTATGAGCAATTTCTTGTACATCTTTAAAAAATGCTGATGGTTCAGCACAAATTGTTGACGATGACATAATAAAAATAAGCAGTTGTACGATAGGATAGGTTATTTTTTTTTGGTTCATATTTGGGCTTCCTTTGTTAAGTGGCACTTTTTTTTGAAGGTATCAGGAGAATGGTTTTAAAGACAAGAATTATTCTTTTTCTTTAACTCAATTATCATAAACCATCCAGTACGGTGCCATCCGAGAAGGCAAGCTGATGCATAGGCAATTGCTCGAATTACCTTGTTTTTATAGTAAAGAAGATCATGATTGGTGACCGGTGCTTTTAGTGTGGTAATGGTGACCGGTAACTGACCGAGGATCTTTTTGATTTCTTTAAAAGTATAAGCTTTGGTGCCTAAGCTTTCTTGGTGATTAAACAGTACAGTACTTATGCGTTGAAAGGGTTTTCCTTTAAAGAGTGCGCACAGGAGATAGCGATAATAGGCAAACAGTGATCGACGATTATAAATCATGACTTTAATGGTGCCTCCAGGTTTGGTAACACGAATCATTTCATTAAGGCATTGTTCCATGTTGGGAGAATGATGGATAACTCCCCAAGAGTATGTTAAATCAAACGTATTATTGTCGTAGGGGAGCTGTTCAGCGTCTGCAATCAGAAGCTCATAAGCTTTTAAATCATAGAGGGTGAGCCGGTGTTGGATATTTTCTATGGCTTCTTGTGTGAGATCAATGCCATGTGCTTGTGCTCCTGCTCTGACCCATTGTAAAAAATCGGTGCCGGCGCCAACGCCAACCTCAAGAACTTTCTTGCCGTGGTATCGGGTGAATTGTGCGAACGCAAAAATTTCCGGTTCAATGTGATAGCGAAATTGTTCGATTGCTTCAAAATATGCGCGTGAATATTTCTCTTGGTTGATGAATTCGGTGCCGCAGCTTGCTTTGTTCCAGTAGGAGCGGACTTGTTCTTTGAGTTCAGTTGGGTTCATTAGCAAAACTCCGGTAAATTTTCTCAACTTTCTTAATCTGTTCTTCTATCGAAAAATTATCTTGGCAAAAAATATATCCTGTTTCGCCAAGCGACCGTTGTAGTTTTTTATCATTAAGGAGTAAAAATAGGGTGGTTACCCAATCGATAATGTTGTTTGGTTCTATCAAAAATCCAGTTTTTCCATGAAGCACCAGTTCATCAAGCGGGGCGCATGCAGATGCTATGACCGGTTTTTTCATAAACCCTGCTTCGATGATAGGGCGTGCGAAATGTCCGATAGTTGCAGGGAATACGAGGACATTACAGGTTGCCAATGCTTCATGAACGTTGGTGATGGGGCCCAGAAGTTTGATGGATGAAGTCAGTGGGTTATAGAGACTTTTGACACGTTGGTTAAAACGATATGCCGGAAAGATTTTTTTGATTCCTGAGGTATCTTGTGTGATGGGAAAATAACCTGCAAGAAGAAGCAGTGCTTGAGGCATGAGTATTTGTAATTCAGCAAAGACCGATAAAATAAATTCGGTTCCCTTTTCTTTTGATAACCCACCAAGGAAAAGTATTTTTGGCGCATATGGATCAAGATGGTGTTTAGTAATAAAACTATTTGGTGAGATGGTATAATCAAATAGTTTTTCTTGAGCGGCATTATAGATGACCGTTGTTTTTTTGCTTGTTGCCCATGGGTTGCCATCATGTTTACAGATGGGAAGAATTACCGAAGCATTTTTTTCAATAATTTTAGTAATCATTTTTTTTCTTAACCCAAGATATCCATCAGCGAGCAGTTCACGAATGTGCCAAACGACCGGGATGTTTCTTTTGTGTGCCACTATCCCCCAGGCGATGAGTGAACTGGTGTTTAAATGGACGATGTCAGGTTTTATGGTATCGAACCAATCATTGGCAACCGCGTAGCGTGTGATGATGGTATCGCGAATTGATTTCAAAAAAAATAATGCATGATACCATCGCAGCCACCAAATTCTGGTGTGAGGAAAATCATAACGATTTACCGGTCCCATAACATCAATCTGATGCTCTTTAAACAGCTTTATGGCATCGGAATCGTGTAAGAATAGTACGATGGGCTGGTATTGTTCTTTGTCCAATGCTTGTATGAGGTATAAAAGGCTGAGCGGGGCGCCGCCAATGCCCTTTCCGTGATGGATATAAAGAATTTTTTTTTTCATGTGATTATTGAATGAATTGATGATTGTGGTGTAGTTGGCGTTGCTTTGGAGCGAGTTGCAGGGGTACAGAGACTGTTACGACCTATAGTCACATAGGATACCCCAAGCTTGTTGATCAGTGCTGGATCAAAACAGTTGCGGCCATCAAAGATAATTTTATCAGAGAGCGTGGTAAATATCTGGGGATTGATGTTGGTAAATGTTGTCCACTCGGTCAAAATAATTAAAGCATCAACATTTTGTACAACATGTTCTGCGGTATCACAAAAGAGTATGCTGTTTTTATATACTTTTTTCATGTTATCCATGGCGACAGGATCATAGGCATAGATGATTGCCTGGTGCTTAAGCAGACTGTTGATTACATCGATTGCAGGTGCGCAACGAATGTCATCCGTTGCGGGCTTGAATGAAAGACCCCAGATGCCAATTTTTTTACCAATAAGGTTGTTGTGGTAATGGCTTATTATTTTATTGATAAACAACTGACGCTGTAGGGTATTTATGGTATCAACTTCTTGCATCAGTGTCATGGATTGATGAAACTGTGCGCCCATCTGAATGAGTGCTTTAACATCTTTAGGAAAACAGCTGCCACCGTAGCCAATGCCGGCATTAAGAAAATGATGACCGATGCGTTTATCACTAGCGATACCACGCTTAACGGCTTCAATATCAGCTCCAACGGCGTCAGCAAGTAACGATATTTGGTTCATAAAGCTAATGCGTGTAGCAAGCATGCCATTGGCGGCGTACTTAGTGAGTTCTGCTGATGGAGGATTCATGATAATGAATTGATCTTCGCGCGCTAATAATGGTTTATAGAGATCAAACAAAAGTTTTTGTGCGTGTTCTGAGTTTGTGCCAATGACGACGCGGTCAGGGTTAAGAAAATCATTAACCGCATCACCTTCTTTTAAAAACTCTGGATTTGAGGCGACATCAAAGGTAATAGCTAATTGACGAAGATTAAGCTGTTGTTGTATGCGTGTGGTAACCGCTTGAACGGTGCCGACCGGAACGGTTGATTTATTGACAATGAGGCTGTACTGTGTGAGATGTTGACCGATCTCAGTTGCTACTTGCCAGACGTATGAAAGATCAGCCGATCCGTTATGAGATGATGGGGTGCCAACACAGGAGAAAATGATTTCAGGTTGATAGGTGAGTGCTTGTGCAATTTCTACAACGAAGCGTATCTTTTTTTTTGCAATACCAGATGAGACAATTTCATTAAGTCCTGGTTCATAGAATGGGACTATGCCGTTGAGGAGTGCTGTAATCTTTTCATGATCTTTCTCAACGATGATGATGGTGTTGCCAAGTTGTGCTAAACATGCACCGGTAACTAATCCAACATATCCTGCTCCAATGACTGCAATGGTTCTCATGAGCAGTTCTCCTCTTTAAATGATTATGCTTTTGTAATGGGCTCAAGCATAATACAAGGCTGCATGAATGATCAAGTTTTGTTTCTGTTTATGTGGTTACTGATACGATTGTCTTTTAAAGAGATTCTTGATTATAAAAAACATAACGCTTTACGCTTAAGCTGTTTATTGATTCAGTTTTAGTCTTAGGTGGGAATGTTTATATGAAGTTTTGTTTATTATTAATAACGTTGTTCTCAGGTCAATTGCTTGCCAATCAGGTAAAAATCGACCTGGGAAAAGAAATAGTCTTTGGACAGTCAGGTGCGTTTACTGGATCAATGGGCTTATATGGTCAGACGATTCGGGATGGTATTAATGCTTATTTTAGTCGTGTTAATCAGCATGGTGGCGTGAAAGGTAAAAAACTCCGTCTTATCAGTCTTGATGATAAAGGGTCATTACCTTTAGCTTTGCAACATATAAAAAAATTGCGAGAGAAAGGGGTAACCATGTTTTTTGGGAATATGGGAGCTGATAATGTTCTTTCACTGCTGTCAGCTATAAAAAAAAATGAAGTAGCTATGTTTTTTCCTTGGAGTGGTGATTTGCGCTTGCGAGATGCTGCATTAACATCACTGATCAATGGTCCAGGGTTAATGCAGCCACAAGTGCAAAGTTTGGTTGACTATGCGGTCAAAGATCTTGGATTAAAACGAATAGCTATTTTTCATGGCGATGATTCATTTTCTACCGGTGTTGTGCATGATCTTTCGGTTAGTTTGCAAAAATTTAATATTAAAGAACTAGCGGTAGTTTCATATAACCGTGCCACGCTTAGTGTTCGTGAATCGGCGGATAAATTGTTGGCAGTTGATCCGCGAGCGGTTATTTGTATTGGAACCAGTATCCCTGTCGTTAAACTAATTGATTATTTTTTTTGTCAGGGACGGTATGCGACCACGTTTTTAGGGATTGATTCAACCTTGTTTGTAGGTGAGAAGTTGCGTGGCAAAGGAGTTCCTTTTTATTATACCGCTGCAGTTCCTGATCCTAGAATAAGCAAGATGTCGATTGCCAAACAGTATCTGCATGACATTGCGCGTTATTGTCCGCAAGAGACGCCGAATGTTTTGTCGTTTACCTACTACCTCAGTGCTGCAATGTTGGTGGCTTCCATACAGCATGGTGAGAGTATTCCAACGCGTGATGAGATGATGCACTTCCTGGAATCAATGCATCACTATGATCTGGAAGGATTTAAAATAAATTTTGATCCGGCGACGCGTCATTTGTATGGTACCGATGTATGTTTGATAAAAGGATAACGTAATGATCAATTGGTTTTTTTATAAAACAAAGTCAGTATCGTTTTGGATTGTTGCATTACTTTGTACTTTTGCTTATATTTTTTTATTGCTTCATTTTGAATATCTTCATAAGGCATGTCCTGAATCATATCCAACAATTCTTGAAGTTACCGAGAAAACAAAACGGCTTGCAACAACGGTTGATGTTGGTATGCATATTAAGACATTTCCAAGTTTTTCAATTACGAGTGGGCTTTTTATCGTAGAAGCAATTGTGTGGTTTCGCTTCGCAGAATCAACTGAATCGCTGCATACGCTTGAAAATTTTGTTATCAAAAATAGTCAGTTGTTAGATTCTCATGCGGTTATGCATGTATCAAAACCAATCGTTAAATTATTAGGAGACCAGGTTTTGGTTGCTTACAATGTGCAAGCTAAATTTCAAAGCTCATTGGAGTACAAAAAATTTCCTCTAGGAAACCATCGTTTAAATATTGTATTGGTTAATGAGGCGGTAACGCCGCATGAACTTGTTTTTAATACAAAATCAACGTATGTGACTCTATCAAACGATATTATGGTAGATGATTGGAAGCCAATAAAGATGCATGCAACAAGTGGCTATTTGCGTTCTGAGCTGGATAAAGATAATCAAACGTTATCGCTCGATTATCCATGTGCTAGCTTTTCGATTGATTTTGATCGTGTGGGGTATAGAAGTTTAGTATCACTTTATTTTCCGCTTTTGGTTTTATTTCTTATCGGGCTACTCTCACTCATGATTAGTATTTTTGATCTTACGCGCTTGGGTATGATTTCTGGATCATTACCTATGCTCGTATTGTATCGCTTGGTTATTGATGCGAATTCACCGCAAATTGCTTATACCACGCATATTGATTTTGTGTTTTATACGTTGGTTCTTCTGTCGTTGCCTATTTTGATTTGGCAAATGTATGTGACGCTTGAAGGTCAAAAAATCGCCAAAATGAACGATGAAATGGCCAGAAACAAAATAAGAACGTTTATGGAAAAAATAAACAGCGTTGTTTTTCTGGGAGTTCTTTTATCGTTGATTATTTTGTTAACGTATAACTTTTTACGATAACGGCTCTTCTGGTTTTCCACCGATAATGTCGCCGTCGTTGATGGTTTTTATATATTTACGACCAACAAAAAATGCAGTAACAAGATAGGCTGAGGTTATTCCTAACGTAATAAAATTCAGGAAAAAGCAGGTCGCATAACTGCTTCTTGAGAAAAGATTAAACACTGACCCTGAGGTCTTTGCCAGCGTTTTGCCAAAAGAATCAGACCATGCTTTAGATTTGAATTGAATATCTTTAACTGTTGGAATGTAGAGCATCTCGCGGATAGGGAAATCAAATCCATAATTTAATGAACGTAAAATAACCATAACGATGAAAATTACTGAAAGGCTTGGATGAACGATGAGTGCCGCAATAAGACCAATGATGGTGAGAGGCATGATCATAAGACAAGCTCGGATACCGATGCGTTTTAGTAGGCTGGAGGTTCCAAAGCAAGCAAATACAAACCCCACGGCTTGAAACGTTGAGGTGTATTGTAACATGAACAAACTCATATCTGCGATATTGTTATTTGTTGACGCTGCCAAAAGGACTTGCATTTGATAATCGAAAATAATAGAAATGATTTCGACGCTGTACATTAACCAGAAGATGCCAAATACATATGGTTCTGCGATCATTAGGCGTAAACCTTCGAAATATTTTTTAAGTCCTATGACAAAAGATGTCCGGAGACTTTTTTTTGTTTGATCATCAATGATTACTTTTGATGGGTTTACAACTGCTGAATACCCTTGCATGTAAGCGTGAGGAACTTTGCGGAGGGAAATATAAACCAGTATAATGGCGGCGATAAGAAAAACGCCTGACAATAAGGTTAACAATGATGACGATTGCCAGTCGGTCATAACGGTAACAATCCAATATCCCAATATTGGGGATAACACGCCACCTAATTTGCCGGCTCCAACGATAACGCCATAGTATCTATTGGCAAAGAGCGGGGTGCAGATTGAGTTTATAAATGACCAAAATGTGCTCAAAATAACTGCTGAATACAGATCCATGAATATTTCGAATGCCCATCCTAAAATACGGTGGGGTCCCATCATAGTGTTTCTTAACCCAAGGGTAGGGTGAGCAAATATGATGGCAAAAAGAATGCTTACGATGCCATAGCCACCAAGTATGATCCCGACGATGTGGCGACGTTTGAGTGTATCAACCATTTTAGAGTAGAAAAACATGTAAGGAAACATAATAGCAATAGCAACAAATCGTGTGTATGGTTGATATTCTGCGCCGACAAGGCCAAGAAATATGGATGTTTTAAGAGAACGTAAGATAGAATACGATGCAAGAATGAAAAAATAAGCAAAACCTATAAATCCAATCTTTATGAGGTCATAGCGATCGATTTGGAAATAATTTGAAAAAGAATTAAAAAATCTAGGACTTTTTTTATGTTCCATTACGTGCTCCGTTGTCAAAACTACTTATTTATTATCATAAATTATTTTAAAGTGTTGGATTATTCGATTGATTTTCGGGTGATTCCCCATCTTCACCGATAACCAATTTTTTATCAAGTGCATTTTGTAAGGTACGACCTAAAAAATAGGTTACTACAATCCATATGGATGTTAATCCTATGCTAATCATGATACTTGACATTAAGGCAACCGATTTTTCCAAGACTCCTAGTGATAGATTGATAGCAGAACCGGTACTTTTGGCTATGCGTGAGCCAAATGCATCGGTCCAGGTTTTAGCTTTAAATTTAATAGCATTAGTTGTTGGGATGTATAGCGCTTCTCGTGTTGGATGATTAAGTGCATAGTTAAGTGCGCGTAAGCCGATAAGGGTAGCGGTAAGAATCCAAGGGATTGGGAATAGGAATGGTACCGTTAAAATTATTAAACAGAGGAATGGAAAAACGAACAATGAGAATCTGATGCCAAAAAGTCGAAGCATTGGTGTTGTTCCTAAAAAAGCAATGCCAAGACCTATTAGATTCATAAAAAAGTAGTATTGTGCGTAAAATCCGGTCATTCCACTTGCTGTTGGATGCGCTTCATGAGCAAGAAGCATGACATAGTAATCAACCATGACAATAATGATTTCATAGAAGACGACCATCGAAAAAATACCTAAAACATACGGGAATTTAAGCATGAGCCGTAAGCCTTCAAAGGGAGCTTTGATACTATTTAAGAGTGATTTTTTTTCTGGAACTTCTTTGTGTTTTTCAAGTTGATACGCTTGTTCATAGCCGTGCATCTTACCTTCAGGAACTTTTTTAATGAGGTAATAGATGGTAATTGCTGCCGCGAATAAAAGTAAACTTCCGACGGCTAATGTGCCAGGGAGTAATCTTGCTTCACCGATTAATGGTGCATACCCCAAAACAATGTAGAGAAGCCCGGCTGAAAGAATTCCGCCTATTTTTGATCCAATAACATAGAAACCATAGTAGTATTTTGCATCGCTTGGGTTGTTGACAGAATCTGCAAAAGACCAAAAACTGGTTGAAAAAAATGCGTCAAAGCTTTCCATGAAACAATAAAAGATCCAGCCCAGCCAACGGCTTGGGGTTGCTTGCGTATTTGCTATGCCATAAACTGGATGAGCAAGAAAGTAAGCAAATATTAAGCCGCCAATGCCATGTGCGATAGCAAAGCAATAAAGGAGTTGATGCTTTTTAAGCCAATCGACCAATTTTGAGTAAATAAGAATTAAAGGAATAATAATGAGCAAAGAATAAATTTTTGCATTGGGGATAAAGGTAGGACCAACCATTTTAGAGAAGATAGCAATTTTGAGTGGGCGCCAGATGACCAGGCATGATGACATGAGAAGAAATGTTGTTGATAGCAGAAAAACTTTAACTTTAAATTCTTCTTTGATTCCCCATAGGGTCCATAATTTATTTAAAATCGTTTTCTGCTGCATAAAATTCCCATACCTTTTTTTGCTTGTATTGTATGAAGAGTACCGACCCCTGTCAGGTTGTAACACAACTATGACATATTTAACCGTATCTTACATGTTATTTTTTTAAACAAATAGAAAATAATTAATTGTTTTGCGTACAAATTCCGAAATGATATTACGTGATTTGATTTTTAGTATAAGTGCCTTAAGGGTAAAGTCAATCGCTCTTTGCTTTCTTTATTGAGGTATTTTGTTGCTGTACCGAGTTTTTCTTGCGCCGACTGCTTTTTTGGCCTATTATTGTCCGATTGGGGGACTATTATAAGTTGTATTTTATCTCGTTCACTATTTCAATGCCAGGTTTTTGATGAAAGAAATAAATAAAAGCGCCAACACTTACGTAGCTCTTGATGAGCCGATTTTTTTGCCGGTTCTTCCGCTTAAAAATCTTGTAGCACTACCGAAAAGTATCATTCCGGTTATTGTTGGTAGAGATTTTTCTATCAAGGCGGTTGATTTTGCTATGACAGCAAATAAACAGGTTTTTATTACTGCGCAAAAATCTGTTGAGGTTGAAAATCCAACAGTCGAAGATGTCTTCACTCATGGTACGCGTGCGGTTATTTTACAAGTAGCGCGTATGACTAACGGGACTTTGAAAATTTTGGTTGAAGGAGTTGCTCGCTCTCGCATTATTAATGTTGCTGATAGTGAAGGTTTTTTAGGAGTCATTGTCCAGGATCTTCCTTCAATTATGGTAGAGAACGAGACTGAAGCGACAGCGTTATGGCGCAACCTGTTTGAATTATTCAAAGAATTTGTCATGTTGAATGAAAAAGTTGCACCTGACATTATTCACTTGTTTAAAGGGCCAGAAGATCTTGAATATTTGGCTGATACGGTTGCGGTTCAAATTTATCTTGATTTTAATGAACGCCAAGAAATTCTTGAAGAGCTTGACCTTAAGGTGCGCGTGTTACGTCTTGCAGCGCTCTTAAAAAATGAAATCGAAATTCTTAAAGCTGAACAAAATATAAAAAAACGTGTGCAAAGTCAGGTTGAAAAACATCAGCGTGATTACTATTTGAATGAACAGATTCGTGCTATTCAGCGTGAACTTGGTCGTGAAGATTATCAAGAAGAGTTGAATGAAATTCGCAAAAAAGCGAAGGCTAACAAAGTTCCTGCTGAAGTATTGGAAAAAGTTGAGAGTGAAATTAAACGCCTTGAGCAGATGCAGCCAATATCACCTGAGGCTTCTGTTGGAAGAAATTATGTTGATTGGTTGGTAAACCTGCCATGGCATAAGCAAACTAAAGATAAAGTAAGCCTTGCTGAAGCTGAAGCTATTCTAGAAAAAAGTCATGCAAGTATGAAGAAAGCTAAAGAACGAGTGATTGAGTTTTTAGCTGCGCGAAAATTTGCTAAAGAAGCGCTTACTCGAGCTCCAATCATTTGTCTTGTTGGGCCTCCCGGTGTTGGTAAAACATCGTTGGCGCAATCGGTTGCCGATGCACTTGGACGCAAAATGGTACGCATCTCTTTAGGTGGTATGCGTGATGAGGCCGAAATTCGTGGTCATCGTAGAACCTACATTGGTGCTATGCCAGGAAAAATTATTCAGACCATGAAGAAGGTTGGCGTGATTAATCCGCTGATCGTTTTAGATGAAATTGATAAAATGGCTATGGATTTTCGTGGCGATCCGGCATCTGCATTGCTTGAAGTACTTGATCCAGAGCAAAACAAAGATTTTTCCGACCACTTCCTTGAAATTGGATATGACTTATCAAAAGTAATGTTCATTACAACCGCTAATGTGATGGATAATATCCCGTACCCGTTGCTTGATCGTATGGAAATTATTTATCTTTCCGGTTATACCGACCAGGAAAAATTTGAAATTGCAAAACGATTTCTCTTGCCTAAGCTTTTCAAAGAACACGCATTTAGTGATACGAACATGGAACTTTCTGATGTGCTGATTAAAGAAATCATTAGTGAATACAGCAAGGAAGCTGGGGTTCGTCAGTTAGAACGTTTACTTGCAAAGATTATTCGAAAATGTATCCAAGAGCTCTTGAATGATAAAAATCTTAAAACCGTACAAGTAACGCCAGCATTGATTGAAAAATGGCTTGGCCCTGCACCATTCCGTAAAAACGAGCGTAAGCACGAGGAGTTGGTTGGGGTTGTTACCGGTCTTGCATGGACCGAAGTTGGTGGTGATGTCTTGGAAATTGAAGTTACCGTTCTTAAAGGAAAAGGTGCTTTAACGTTGACTGGACAACTTGGTGAAGTGATGCAAGAGTCCGCGCAGGCGGCGATGAGTTATACACGTTCACGAGCAAAAGAACTTGGGCTCAAGGAAAATTTTTACGCCGATGTCGATATTCACGTACATATCCCTGAAGGTGCTATCCCTAAAGATGGCCCATCTGCCGGTGTTACCATTGCGACTGCGTTGATTTCAGCGCTAACCAAAACCCCGATTAAAAAATCGGTTACCATGACCGGTGAAATTACCCTTCGTGGACGTGTTCTTGGCATTGGTGGCTTGAAAGAAAAGTTGCTTGCGGCTAAACGTTTTGAAAAAACAACCGTAATTATTCCTAAAGTTAACGGCAAAGACTTGCAAGAATTTAGAAGTGAGATTGATAAAGATTTAGAAATTATCTTTGTTGAGAACATGGATGAAGTTTTGGCGGCTGTGTTGGTTAAATCGCCATTTGTAACGCCCGTAAAGAAAGCTAAAAAAGCTAAGAAGGCTGGAGTTAAAAAACCGGCAAAAAAAGCTAAGCCAGTAAAAATTGAAAAAGCTGAGAAGCCGGTTAAAAAGCCGAAGGTTAAGAAGAAAAAATAGGTATATTTGTCGGGTCATTATTGAGAAATTGGGGACCCATTCAATTAAAATTTTAATAAGGGCATAAAAAGTAGAAACTTTTTATGCCCTTGTTTTTTATATCAAATGATAAGCGATATAGGTGCAGAATAAACTCATCAACACAGCGCCGGTTCGACGACTAAGCCGTTCTCTAAAGATTGAGTACGCGATAATGAAGAATGCAACAAACATGAAGCCGGCCGCTCCTCGTAATGGGGTGAGGCTGATTGGTGCGGGGGATATTACCGCAAGTAAACCAAGAATCAAGGTTCCTTGTCCAAGAACCGTACTTAACGTTGGGCCAAGCGCAAGTCCGTATTCTTTGCGCTTTAAAGCGCTTAAGCTGACAGCGAGTTCAGGTAATGATGTCCCAATGCCCATCAATGTTGCACCAATGATCTCAAGTGATAATGAACAGTAGGTTGAAAGTCTAATCGCAAAGGTGACAGAGAGCATAGAGCCAATGAGTACAAGCGAAAAACTTGCGAGTAATTTAGTGATGAGTAAAAGCGAGATATTTTTGTCTTGCGTGTCTTTAGGTAAAATTTCGGTTGTATCAACAATTAACGAAGCATTTTCATGGCGCCATACCCAACAACAGAACGCGATAAAAATACTGATTAAAATAACTCCGTGAATTCTAGTTACTTCCCCAAACATAAAGTTGGTGAACATTAAGCTTCCTGCTATCAAGAGCATTGATAAGAGCCACTTGCGCTCTTTTGCTGAGATGTTCATGGTTCCTGCCAAAAACATACTTAACCCGGATACCAAGGTGATATCACAAAAATTTGCCCCAATTACTTCGCCTGCTGAAAGAGGACCAGCACCGTTAAGCCCGGAAATTATGGCAACCATAACATCAGGGATAAGGGCTCCAGCTGCAAGCATGAAAAAACCGATAAAGAACGTTGAAATATTGTAAGCTTGCGCTACGCGCACTGCATAGCGTACCGATAAGTCACCACCAAGCCACAGAAGTGCTATTCCAGAAGTCATGCCAAACATGTTGATGATGATGTCGCTATACATAGCGGCCTTTCGATAAGCGTGATGTTTAATGGGAAAATAAAACGTTTGAAATGTAAGTTTTTAAGTATAGCCATTTAATTTGTAGGAGCAAGAGTCACCCGTATTCCAACTCTTCTTTTGACTTTTTATTCTATTTTTTCATACCGTTATGTAGGAATACAATAGGGGCGAGTTTTGATGTTAAGTTTAAAAAACGATAAACGCGAGAGAATGGGTATGAAAAAACAGCTATTATTTTTTTGTCTTGTGATGCAAGTATCGTTCTGTAACGTATTAGCTATGTTTTCGGGGTTATTTAGAGTATCAGAAGAGCCTGGAATAATGGTAAAAGTGTATAATTTGAAGTTATGGCGTGATGGTAAATGGGTTCATAGGGTATTAGATTACTTGGTAAAACAGTTTATATCCCAGAAGGTAGAGTGCTGGCTTAATGCGGCAATACAGAGTAGAAGCTTGATTTTTAATGAAGGGGTCTTGATCTGTTCTGGCGATTCTGGGCTGGAGATTAAGCAATATTTTCTACAGTGTTATCCTAAAGAATCTCAGATTAAAGATATCCAAAGAATGTTAGTTGAAAAACTAAAAGAATCTGATTCTAGCGGAAGTTCTGCTGTACATCTGTTAATAAGTGATACTGAAAAAGATAATACTGATGTTGTTAAAGCGGTCATAACTTACGTAAAGCAAATTGATTTGATTATTACAGAGGCTTCTAATGCTGTAATTGTGCAAGTTAAAGAGGCAAAAGAGCGTCAAGCAGGTGAACCGTTAGGCTTTGAGCTTGTTGATGCTTCATCAACAGAGGAGGCTCCTGTGAGCTTTGAAGAAGCAAGAAGAACTACTGTTGTAAAAAAAGATTCAGAGTTTGAGTTGGTTGGAGATGATCAACTTGCATCTGAGCCATTAGACGATTTACTTTTTGATATAGATGCTGGTGGAAATACGCTCCTTCATGAAGCCGCACGTAAAAGAAACCGAGATTTAATGGACTTTCTTCTTGTTAGCATTTCTAAAAATAACAAAGAAAAATTTTTTGAGACTAAAAATAGCGAAGAAGAAAACGCTCAAAAATTATTTGATCAAGTAAAGTAAGAAGCTAGAAAATAACTCATTTCGCTCTCGACTGATGACTGAAGTCCGGTTAAAATGAGTTTTCCGTTTTAAAATCGTTACTCATACGCTTGTATCAGAAATTTATATCCCTATGAATAAACACTTTACCCATCTCCATCTGCATACTGAATTTTCGCTCTTGGACGGAGCCATAAGGCTTCCTGAGTTGGTGGCTTTTGCCAAACAGCAGGAATGGAAAGCGGTTGGGATCTCTGATCATGGAAATATTTTTGGTGCGGTAAAATTCTTTCAGTTAGCGCGGAAAGAAAAGATTAAGCCGATTCTTGGCATTGAGATGTACTTTACACCTGATGTTGCCATCAAGAATGCGCAGGAAAAATACTGCCATTTGATTGTGATTGTTCAGAATAAAACGGGGTACAAAAATTTATGTCGTTTGCTGGCGCTTGCTTATCAGGAAGGCTTTTATTTTAAGCCGCGTATCGATTACGCGATGCTTGAAAAGTATAACGAGGGCTTAGTGGTGACTACGGCGTGTATCGGTGGGCATATCCCACGCTTATTGCGTCATGGTCACATTGAAGAGGCTGAGTCTCGCATAAAATGGTTTAAAGATGTTTTTGGTAAAGATCGCTTCTTCTTCGAGCTTTCGCCGCCGGAGTTTGAAAAGCAGCAGATTTCAAACAAACTGATGATGGAGTATGCATTAAAACATGATGTTCGTTCCATTGCTTCTTGTGATGCGCATTATTTGCACAAAGAAGATCATGAAGCACATGAAGCCCTGCTTGCGGTTCAGACAAAAGATGAGCTTTCAAACCCTGATCGTTTTTCATTTAAAGATTTTCGCGGCTATGTTCGGACTACTGAAGAGATGCTTCAGGCATTTAAAGGAAATGAAGAGTTCATTTGGAATACCGGGACCATAGCAGATAGTTGCGATTTTGATTTTGAGTTCGGCAAGTTATTTTTTCCGCAATTTGTGGTACCAGAGCAACATACGCAAGAAACTTACTTTGAAAAACTTTGTGTAGAAGGTCTTGAAAAGATTAAGCAAGAGGGAAATATTCCCGGAGATAAGCATGAAGTGTACGATGCACGATTACGTGAAGAAATTGATCTGATCGTAAAAATGGGCTTTGTCGGTTACTTTTTGGTCGTGAGTGATTTTATTCAGTGGGCTAAGCGTAACGGTATCTCGGTGGGGGCTGGTCGTGGATCGGTAGCTGGAGCGCTGGTTGCATGGGCCATGGAAATTACTAACGTTGATCCAATCCGTTATAACTTACTTTTCGAGCGATTCCTGAATCCTGAACGAGTGAGTATGCCCGATATCGATATTGATTTTTGCATTGAGCGCCGTGAAGAAGTGATTAACTATGTTAAAGATAAATACGGTCATGATTGCGTGTGCCAGATTATTACCTTCGGTACCATGATGGCAAAAGGGGTAATCAAAGACGTTGGTCGTGTGATGAGTTTGCCGTTCCAAGACACTAACATGATTACCGATCTTATCCCTGAACAATTAAAAATTACGCTTAAAGAAGCAATCGAGCAGGAACCGCGGTTGGCAGAAATGATTGCATCCAATGGAACCGTAAAAAAACTTTTTGATATTGCATTCCGTCTTGAAGGTCTTACCAGGCACGCGTCTAAGCACGCTGCCGGTGTGGTGATTTCACCAACGCCGCTCCATGAAACCATGCCGCTTTACATCCCCGCAAAAACAACCGACTTAGTTGCGCAGTATGCCATGACCGAGCTTGAAGCGCTTGGTTTTCTTAAGATGGACTTTCTTGGGTTAAAAAACTTAACCGTTATTCAAAGTGCGCTTAAATCGATTAAAGAGAATCATGGCATTGATATCAACCTTGATAAAATTTCTTTAGAAGACGCTAAAACGTTCGAGCTGTTGTGTCAGGGTAAAACCAACGCGATTTTTCAGTTTGAATCTGATGGTCTAAAAGAGGTACTCCGCAAACTTAAACCTGATAAATTTGAAGACTTAATTGCGGTTAACGCACTTTATCGTCCAGGTCCACTTGGTGCCGGGATGGTCGATGATTACATTGAGCGTCGTCATGGTCGTCAAGCGGTTCCGTATATGTTCCCCGAACTTAAGCCAATTCTTGAAGAGACCTATGGTGTAATTGTTTACCAAGAGCAGGTAATGCATATTGCATCTGCGGTGGCAGGCTACTCGCTTGGAGCATCCGATATTTTACGTCGTGCAATGGGTAAGAAAAAAGCTGATGTGATGGAAGAGCAAAAAGCCTTATTCGTTGAAGGGGCAAAAGTACGCAACTTCAATGAAAAAAAAGCCGGCGAATTATTCGATCTGATGGCTTATTTTGCTGGGTACGGTTTCAACAAATCTCACTCAACCGCCTATGCGCTGATCGCTTATCATACTGCTTACCTAAAGGCTAACTATCCAAGTGAATTTATGGCCGCTTCGGTTACTTATGAAACGGGCAATCCTGAGCAACTTACCCATTATCTTCAAGAAATTAGCGATATGGGTCTTGCAACTATTCCACCAGACATTAACCTTTCGGCGGTACCGTTTAAAGCAATTCAGGGAGGCATTCTTTTTGGGTTGCGTGGCATTAAAAACGTTGGTGATGCAGCGCTTGAAAATATGATTGCAGAGCGAGCGACAAAGCCGTTTAGTGACATGTTAGATTTTTGTAAACGTATTGATCTTCGAGTAGCCAACAAACGAGTTCTGGAGAGTCTGATTTATGCCGGTGCGATGGACAAGTTTCCTGGAAATCGTGCACAAAAGATGGCGGAACTGGGGACCATTATTTTATTGGCACAAGAAAGCAAAGAACGCGCAAAGACCGGACAGATGGGGTTATTTGATATAGCGCCAGCTACGCGTGGTGAAGTGCAGGAAAGTTATAATTTTCAACCACTTGCCGATTGGACAACGCGTGAAAAATTAGCCAAAGAAAAAGAGGTTGCCGGTTTCTATTTGAGTTCTCATCCATTGAAAGCGTTTGCGCCGGTATCCTGGGTTGAAGTTAACTCATTTAGTGAAGCACTTGAAAAAGTTAAGCAGGTTACGTCTATCAAAGAGCCGTTTGTTTCATGTGTAGGGTTGTTGCAAAACTACAAAATTATTACCACCAAAAAAGGTGACCGCATGATGTTTGCGCAGTGTGAGGATCTTGAAACGCGCGCAGAAGTCATTATTTTTCCACGGTTATTCGTTGTGATTGAAAAATGGATCAAAGATCATGATATATTTCTAATCAAAGGTGCGGTTGATATTACGTCGCCTAACAGCTGTAAAATTAAAGCTATGGAATTTATTCCCCTTGAACTGTTGTTCGAGCAGGAAAAACTTATTAAGCGTTTACGGCTTGGGATTGCGGGAAATATTCAGGAACAGGCGCTGAAAGAAATAAAAGCGCGTTTAATGTATGCACCGGGGAATGTGCCGATGAGTATCACGTTTCAGGATGCGGGGAAAAAGTTGGTGCTTGAAAGCGCGCAAAAAGTTATTTGCTCGGTTGATGCATTACAGCATCTTGAGGAGATGGGGGTTGACGTAAAGGTTATGTTGAACTAAAGATTTCTTGGGGGATTCGTGAATATAAGAATGATAATGATAGTGATGTTGGGGTTAGGTTTCTATGCAGAAATTTTGCCCATGATTGCTCAGCATCGAGAATTATGCGTTTCTTTTGATGTATTGATGCACAGATTTCGTGAGGCGGTGTTTCAAGGAGATATAGTTACGGTGCAAGATTGTGTCGCGAAGGGTGTAGATGTTAACGCAGACCTAAGTTGGGGAGAGCCGGGTAAATTTTATGTTGCATTACATCATGTTACTTCAGTTAAAGAGTTGCC
>CAYHBO010000009.1:0-6185 GCA_964354855.1 uncultured Pseudomonadota bacterium
CTGCCGTTGGATGTTTAGCTGCTACTTGCTGATGAGCTGCCGTTGGATGTTTAGCTGCTGGATGCTGCACTTGAGCAGCCATTGCCACTCCACTCATCGCCTGTAAAAAACAGACAACCATGGAAAATAATAAAATAAATTTTTTCATAGAAATCATCCTTCCCTTTAAAGTTTTATATAAATAGACCTCTTATAATATCTAATCCCATTTAAACATATTTTCAATTTGAAAATAAAGGATTTTGAAATTATTTTTAAAATAAGGGAAGAAAAGGGGAATAAAGAACCTATTCTTATTGTCATCCTGAATTTAGTTCAGGATCTAATCCAAAGAATAAAATCTTAGACAAAGAAGAAGCCTGGATCCTGAAACCAACCTACACCAAAGGCTTCGGCGGGCAGGCAAGTTCAGGATGACACCCACAAAAATCAAGATATCAACGAAGATCAAGAATCAAAAACAACTGGGAATCAACCCCCCAGCCTCTATAATGCAATGGAAACTGAACCAAGAACCGTTGTAACCCGACACGACCTAATCCCACTAATGTACCCCTGGGCACCAAGCGAAATTGAACACATTGATGAAATATCATACTTAAACCCAAGGTTAAAATGCTGAGCTTTCCATGATGAATCACTAACCATACTCTCAACTCCCTTTTGAAACGCCATAAGACGCGTCGAATTAGTTTCCTGAAGGGTTATAGAATCTTTAATATGCTGAGTAAAAATATAGTCAAAGTAGAACGAGAATCCAGAAGTAAATTGTTCTGAGTTCAATGAAACATTAAAGTACCAGGTAGGACCAGGTCGCTTAGTAATGGTTGTTTTCCACGGAATAATCCCAACTTGAAGTTCACTCGTTGGCACACGTTGTCCGGTAAGCGTTCTGGTTCCAAAAAAAGCCGCTCCAGCGCCAAACCCAATCTGTAACATCTTAGGGAAATCAAAGTTCAATGAAAATTCCGCCGTACCTCCGGGAAACCCATCATTACCTGTCGCCACAGAAAAAGCCTTATTTTGATCAAATTCTGAACCGGTTGGAATCCACGCCCCAATAGAAAAGTAGGGAGCCATCGTATACACATGCTCTTCTTTTTCATGAATTTTAAAAGGAATACTCCAATGAAGCCCAACATGAGTATCTTCAAGCGTTGTCAGCCGTTGCTCACTAAGATTAAGCCCAAACTGCTGAGCAATCGCTTCTCGCTGCCCCTGGGTGTTAAGTTGACTCAAAACCGTTTGTCCTGGAGATGTAGTTGGACCTTTAACTGTTGTAGCCCCTGCTCCAGTTTCCGTTGCTACAGTTGAAGAAGTTGAAGACCCCGCATATGCCGTAAACGTAGGCGCTTGTTTGTAATCAACCACCCCACCTTTAATGCTCATGCCAAGCCCAAAAGCAAAATCAAACGCCACTTGCCCACGAACCCCAAGTCGCTCATAATTGACCGCTACCGTCGCAATAGTTCCTGCGGTTGACTCATCAATAAGATTAGCGTTTACCGAAGGTGCAGGGATTGAAGGAACTCCAGAAAGATTAAAATTTTGTCCAGTAAAAAGCGTAATAGATTGAGCAGAGCTTTGAGAATTAGTTTTTTCACTCTCAATAATTTGAGTGCGTGCTTGACCAAGAGGGGAGTTTGTAGGAATAGTATCGGCTGGATTGTAGTACAGTGCTACCATGTTCCAACGACCTAAACGATTCCCAATCGGAACTTTATTTGAAACTCCATTTTGCTGATTTTCACCCAACTGCTGACTCGCCGTTGTTGTATGTTGATAGAACGGACTGATGTGCAACGTAAATTCAGATTTTTCGCGTTCTTTATAAAATTTATCCGTACCATAAACGGTATGAACAATGGCAGGATCATAAATATTATATTGTGGTGTAGCTCCCAGCGAAACGGTTAATAACAAAAGAATTACCGTAAAAAACCTCACCACCTGATGTGATATTTTTTGGTAAAAACAAAGAACGTTTTGTACAAACATCTACTTCCCTTTTTATTTGATCATATCGTTAGAACATGCATGTTTTGAAAATACCTTTGTGTTATAGCACCATTCCCATTCTGGCGTCAAGGAGTAGCAAATGATCTTTATTCTCGTTAAAAAGGTGCTATAATGTTTTTTCATGTTTACTCTTTTAAATTCAAGGTAAAAAAATGGCTCTGTTTAAGCGTTCGGTTTACTGTGGCTTGGTCACAGAAGATTTAGTCGGCAAAGAAGTGGTCGTTGCAGGATGGGTTCACCATCGTCGTGACCATGGCGGTATTATTTTTATCGACTTACGAGATCGTACCGGACTCGTACAACTAGTTTTTGATCCAACCTTAAATGAAAACGTCATGAAGGTTGCTCAAGGCCTACGTTCAGAATACGTCATCGGCGCAAAGGGAACACTCGTCCATCGAACCCCTAACATGATCAATCCCAACATAACTTCAGGTAAGTACGAAATTAAAATTACCGAAGTGTCCCTTCTCTCCACCTCACAAACACTCCCTTTCAATCTTGATGATGGGGACAAAGTTTCAGAAGAACTACGCTTAACCTATCGCTATTTAGACTTGCGTCGTCCAAAAATGCATGATCTCATGAAGCTACGGCACGACATGGTATTTGCTCTTCGCAACTACTTCAATCAAGAAGGCTTTTATGAAATTGAAACCCCGATTTTATCAAAAAGCACTCCTGAAGGTGCGCGAGACTTTTTAGTCCCGTCACGCATCAATCACGGTACCTTTTATGCATTGCCACAATCTCCACAAATTTATAAGCAACTCTTAATGGTAGCAGGCCTTGATCGTTACATCCAAATCGCACGCTGCTTTCGTGATGAAGCATTGCGCGCTGACCGTCAACCGGAATTCACCCAACTCGACATTGAAATGTCATTCATTGATGAAGAAGACATTTACAAAATCTGTGAAGGATTTATTAAAATTCTATGGAAACAGTTTCTTAAAAAAGATATTGAGCTTCCATTAAAACGTTACTCATATGTTGAAGTATTCAATCGCTTTGGATCTGACAAACCGGACATGCGCTTTGACATGGAAATTAAAGAGGTTAACGATTTATTCACTTCAAGCCCACTTGGCTTTGTAAAAACAGCATTCGAAACGAATGGCAAAGCGGGCGCAATTGTCGTCAAAGATCATCAATTCAGCCGTACCGAGCTTGATGGTTGGGTTGAACGTGCATCAAAAGAATTTGGCGCACAAGGATTAATGTACATCCGATTCGCCGATGACCAAACCTCAACGGGCTCCATTGCAAAACATCTTCCTGCAGACTTTTTCTTACAAGCAAAAAAACATTGGCCTGACTTAACCACCAAAGACACCATCTTTGTTATGGTTGGCGCTCATGAAAAAACATGGAGTCATCTTGGCATGCTTCGCCTTGAACTTGGTAAAACACTTAACCTGATCGATCATAAAAAACATGTCATCTTCTGGGTCACCGAATTCCCGATGTTTGAATGGGATGAAGATGAAAAACGCTGGCAAGCAAAACATCATCCGTTCACCTCTCCACTCCCTGGCTGGGAAACCAAAGAACCGGGCGACATCTATGCTCGCGCCTACGACCTCGTGTGTAACGGTTATGAACTTGGTGGCGGCTCGATCAGAATTCATGATGCAGACATGCAACAAAAAGTATTCGAGATGATGGGAATCAGTAAAGAAGAAGCTGAACAAAAATTTGGCTTCTTACTTGAAGCGCAACGTTTTGGATATCCACCAGATGGCGGTGCAGCATTCGGTATTGAACGCTTATGCATGATTCTTGGTGGCTCCGATTCGATTCGTGAAGTTATCGCGTTTCCAAAAACATCGCGCATGAACTGTATGATGATGGACACACCTTCAACGGTTGATCTAAAACAGCTTAAAGAATTAGGAATTACCAGCACTAAGAAGTAAAAAAAATCAATTTTTAGCCGTTTCACGGGGACCAGTTTACATGCTAAACTGGTCCCCGTAGTTATTTTACGGATTTTCGCAGAGGGTTATCTCATGAAAAAGCTTTTTACCATACTCTTGCCTCTTCTCTCGTTCTTGGGAATAGACCTCAATGCAGCCTCCAAAGCTCCAATCGTCTATCACCCTGCCTACAATATCAAACTTATCACAGGGCAAGGCTTCATCCATCCTTTTGATAGCGAAAAATATGGCAAAGTATTCAAAAAAATAACCGATTCTTTTGGCATTCATCCAAACCAATGCCATGAACCGGCTATGGTGAGCGATGCAACCTTGGCAAGTGTCCATACCAGTGCCTACCTTAATTCCCTCAAAGAATCTGAAACTATCGGCAAAATTACCGAAATTCATCCACTTAAGTATGTTCCTAACTTTTGGTTACAACGAAAAATCCTCAAACCCATGAAATTTGCTACCCAAGGAACCATTGATGCCACCGAACTTGCACTCAAGCACAAATGGGCCATTAATCTTTCAGGCGGCTATCACCATGCTAAAGCTGGCAATGGTGAAGGGTTCTGTGTTTACGCGGATATCCCTATGGCCGTGAACTCATTATTTAATAACCATCCGGATAAAGTAAAAAAAGTACTCATTGTTGATCTTGATGCTCATCAGGGCAATGGCTTTGAATCAATTTTTCAAGGTGACAAACGAGTTAACACTTTTGATATGTATAACCGTGATCGCTATCCACAACATGACCAGCATCTAGAAATTAAGTACAACAACCCCGTTCGTGAAGGCTGCACAACCGAACACTATCTTGCAACTTTACGATCAGAGCTTCCTAAAGCAATTGCGGAAACAAACCCTGACTTCATCATCTACAATGCCGGCACCGATATTCTTCAAGGTGACCGTGTTGGCGGCATGGCCGTTTCTGAAAAAGGCATCATTGAGCGTGATGAATTCGTATTTCAGCAGGCTCGCGACCTCGACATTCCAATCACCATGGTCCTTTCCGGTGGCTATACCGATAAAAGCGCCGGTGTGATCAGTAATTCCATTATCAACTTAAAAAACAAGTTCTTTAAGGAAGAAATTGATGCACTTGCCAAAGTTGCCCCAAAACAAAGCCTTTTCTATCGTCATCCCGGCACTGTAACTCTTGCAACCATTGCGGCCTGTAGTCTTGCTGGTTGGTTTTGCTACAACTATGTTACGTCGAACAAAAATCAAGATGGCAACCCTCAAGAACGAAGCCTAACTCACGCATGGGACAAGATGAAAGAACAGACTGGAAACATAAAAACATGGGTCAAAAAGCATAAAATCAAATCTACTTTACTTGCAATCTCTTCTACCATAGCATTAATTGAAATCGGCTACCGTCTTGCCGGAAGAAAAGATTCGCCGATTAATAGCTTTTTCTGTAACTACTAAAGGATTTTACATGTCACTTACCCATTTACATTGGTTCAAAGAAATGCTTGCCAACAAAGAACTTGTTGAGCACTTAAAAAAAATAACCCTGGTTATTACCGACGTTGACGGTTCACTCACCGATGGGACCGTTCATTACAATGCCGTAGGCGAAGGTGACCGCATGTACTCACCACAAGATGGCTTTGCCATTCGTATGGCACTTGAAAATGGCATTAAGGTTTCATTTTTAAGTGGGAACGCCGGCGATTCCATTGTTTCACGTGCAAAAAAGTTACAAATTCCTGAAGAGCTCATCATTCTTGGTTCTAAAGATAAAAAAGTCTCCGTAAAAAAAATCCAAGAAATAACCGGTACCACCTCAGAACAAACGCTTATCTTTGGGGACGACTACCTGGATGCAGCCGTCAAAGAAGCTGATCCTTCAGTATTTTTAGCCATGCCGGACAATAGTGTTTTCTACCTGAAACCTTTGGCTGACTGCGTAACTCCATCAATCGGAGGATCTGGAAGTGCTTTACGCCTAGTACTCGACTTACTGCTCTACGTACAGGGGAAACATGTCGCCCAGCATTTGATTCAGAATGCGATTGACGCTTGTATGCCGTTATCCTTCGAGACGCCAACGCCCCCTTGATTAAACCAAATCTTCACCTATACTTTTTCCTGTCATGGTCATCGTGATCATGTGTTCTATCGTAATTTAAAGGATTCATCTATGTTTAATATTAAGAAAAGTTTGGCAATAGCAGGAATGCTCATTGCACAGGCTTCTGCTTGTTTTGCTATCAATAATACTGC
>CAYHBO010000009.1:6285-42790 GCA_964354855.1 uncultured Pseudomonadota bacterium
GCACTTTTTGAAGCGCTCATCAATGGTTATGAATCACTCGCAATACAGCTTATCCAACAGGTTCCTTTCAACGATCGAGAAAACTATCTCTTCACGCTTGATCAACAACTCAGAACACCTCTCCATGTTGCTGCAAAGTATGGTCATCAATCAGCAGCTCACACCATCATCGAGAACATATCATTTTTTAACCGTGAAACTTACTTGAAAATAGCTGATGATCGGTATCAAACATCACTCCATTACGCTGCAAAATATGGTCAAACAAATATTGCACGTGATATTGTCTCTCGCTTCTCATGGGCAACCAAAAACAGCTTGCTCACGATGCTTGATAAAGATCTTCACTCCCCTGAGCAAGTTGCACGAAACAATGGCTTCTATGCACTGGCAAGTGAATTGATGCCAAATTAAAAACTAAAAAAATACGAAGAAATTAGGTGGCCGGTACGAAAGTATCGGCCATTTTTTTATCCAAGTAACATATTAAAAATAACACAGAAAATAATAACCCCTAAAATATCCATAATCGTTGCCAAGAAAGGCACCGCTGAATAAGCAGGATCAATATTAAACGATTGTAAGATCATCGGAATTACCGTACCAAGCATCATCGATGCAACGACTATCACAAACAACGAAATATTAATAACAAGTACGCTCATCAGATCTGGATGCGATTGATACACACGAAAAGCACCTACTGCAACGAGAAATAGTCCAATCACAACAGCTATACCGAATTCTCGCAAGAGAACTTTATGAGCATTTTGTTTTGAAATTTCTTTAGTGGTAAGTCCACGAATAACTAACGTTGCCGATTGGTTTCCAGCATTACCACCGGTACCGGTCAACATCCCAAGAAAAATAGTAATAATCGCATACTGTTTAATGAGTGCATCGTAATGCCCCAGAACCATACTCGAAACACTTTGTATCAAAAGAAGACCGATGAGAATTCTACTCCGTTGAAAAATAAGCTTCCACGCGGGCGTTTCAAAATAACTGTACTCAACCGCAGAAAGACCGAATCGTTTGTACACGTCTTCGCTTTCTTCCTGCTTGATAATATCAACTACATCACTATCGGTAATCACCCCAACAAAATGGTTATGCATATCAACGACCGGAGCGGATGGAAGGTCATAGTGATGAATCTGGTTAGCTACTTCTTCCTGGTCTTCATCAACACGAATAACGATTTCACTTTTTCTAAGAATGTTTGATAAGAGTAAATCAGGCTTATTGAATACCAATTTATCCAAGGTTACATAGCCCACCAATACATGTTCCCGATTGGTAACATAGATACGATCACGAACATCATGTTTTAAATGTAATCGTTGTAATAATTCAATACTTTTTTTAATCGTAAAATCTTTTTGAAGCGTCACCACGTCACTATCCATACGTCCCCCCGCCGATTGCGGATCGAAATTAAGCAGAGAAATGGTTTGGTGCCGTTGTTTTTTTTGGAGCAATTTTAAATATTTATCAAGATTTTCATCGGAAAGATGGTCAAAAAGATCGGTCAGTTCGTCAGCTGGCATCTGATTTAGAATGGTTGTGGCATGATCAATATCCAAATAGACGAGCAGATCAGCCTGCAGCGACTCTGACAACTTCTGAAACACATCTGATGAGAGATTTCGTGGAAGTTTTTTAAAGAGAAAGATCTGATACTCGCGCCCAATGCGGCTAATCAACATTGCAATGTCAGCAGGATGGATACCTATCAAAAGGTTCCATAGATCATGGCCGAGCGGAGAATCGCCGGCAATAACCGAAGTAATATTGTTTTCAATCAACAGTAGTAATTTTTTTACTTCAAGCATCGCTTTTCCTATGACCAAACCGATTAATCATATTTACTATTTGACTTCATGATAGCATAAAGTATAGTTAAAAATGAATTTATATGATTTTTACTTGTGATTGTTGTGCGCATCAGCTCATCGGTCAGGTAGTATAGTAATTTTAACGGAATAAAGCTACGCCATGGAACAAGTAACCCTTACCTACCTCACGCAAACTGACAAACCACTACGCCTTGATCAATACCTTTTTAACACCTACCCAGACTATTCACGCAGCTATTTTCAAAAGCTCATTGAACAAGGGGTGGTGCTCGTTAACCAAAAACAGATTTTAAAAACGAGTTATAAACTCAAAAAGAACGATACCGTCCAGGTTTCGTTTGCCAAAACTCATGAATACACGCTGGCAGCACAACCAATGGACCTTAACATTATCTTTGTGCATGATGATTTCGTCATTGTGAACAAAAGAGCTGGCCTTCTCGTCCATCCAGCATCAACTACCAAACTTGAAGAACCTACTCTGGTTGGCGGACTTTTACACTATTTTACCGAACTATCTTCATTTGACGATGATCAACGCCCCGGAATTGTTCACCGGCTCGATAAAGACACCTCTGGAGTTATCTTAATCGCTCGTACCCCACAGGCTCAAATAGCTTTTTCAAACATGTTTAAAGACCGTAAAATGTCAAAAACCTACTTGGCAATCGTTCGTGGTGAACCTGAAAAGACAGGGACCATTGATTATTCCATCGGTAGGCATCCAAATTTACGCCATAAAATGTCTCATGTGGGCGTTGCAAGCCGCGATGCCCTCACCCATTATCGTACGTTAACGTACTTTGAGGGGTATGCACTCGTTGAAGCTTCACCGGTAACCGGCAGGACCCATCAAATTCGCGTACACTTCGCCGCCATTGGCCACGGTCTTCTGGGTGACACAGTGTACGGATTTCAATCAAAACTGATCAACAGACAGGCGCTACATGCGCATCAGCTCAAGTTTACCTACAAAGGTGAGGACTTTAGCTTTACGGCACCAATCCCTGATGACTTTGGGCCATTATTAGCACAACCAGTAGAAACTATAAAAAAATAAATCCCTGATGATTTTTTGCCACTTTTAGCCGGAAAACAAGCCTCATTTGACCGTTAACACCCCTCCAGGTAAACTATTTAAATAGCTAATTTAGTTTATTCAATGGGGGAACTATGAAACTTATATCAAAAATTTTATCGATTGTTTTCTTAGTCGGAATAGTCACCGAAACGCAGGGCATGCGCACTACTGGACGAACCCAAAAAGAACGTGATGAATACACGCGCAATCGAGTAAAAACATTAAAAGAACAGGCAGAAAAGCGTGCCAATAAAAAACAACGCCTGGAACAACCAGCGCACCCATCAATCCAAGGACCAGAAGCTGATAATGAAGTCATTGAGCTCACAACACGCCTAGAGCCAACATCAAATTATCGCATACTCCCTAATGAATTGCTTCGTGAAATTTCTCAACACCTAGAGGTTACTGATCTTGCAGTCTATGTACAAACCAATAGAAGACATCATGTCTACTCAAATCAGGATATTCTAAAACTTATAGCTTGTTTCTATAACGATCGCAACTGCTCAGTCATAGATTACTACGCAAGGCCTAAAAAGGGAGTCTTAGAAACACTCAATAGAGTTATTATCATGGCAGCTGAACTAAACAATTTAACGCGAAATGAATTACCAATTGGCTATCCCGCAGAAGTAAGAAAAATCTTTCGTTCAGAAACAGATATCCCACTAAAACTATTTAGTTTACTTATTCATTATGGCGCCGACGTTAACGCTTCAACCCAAAATCAAGAACCGTCTAGCCTCTTAGCAATAGCATTGAAAAATCCCAACGCTCCTGAATTTGCTCAAGTTATTAAATACCTTCACAAACAGGGTGCTTTGATTGTAATTAACAAAAAACCAAACGTTCAACTAACGGAACTTAACATCCAAGAAGATACCATTGAACTTGGATTCACCTATGACGATGGATTTGCAATAGTCACCTTCCCCAAACCCCATGACCCAGAAATAGTACAAATCTTATCAAATTTGCTTCCACGAGAGATTGTGATCCAAGATAATTAAGGCATAGCTTCGTTTATTCTCAAAAAACATTCTGAGAATACTCAAGTCTCAGACGATCTGAGCACTCGTCTATTCATTTTTTCCATGCCACTCAGGCACAAGATTCCTCAAAAAAATCATGTTAATTTCTCCTTGGATATAACATTTTTGCCTTTTAAAAAAGCAATATGTTTTGCTTGACACCCTCTAAACCCACTGCTAATCTACTCCTGATCTTCAGGGTATATTTTATGAATACATCGATCATGAAGACGTATCGAACAGAAATCAAAGTCCCTAAATGAACAATACTTTAAAGTATTGTTCGCCCCCCCAACCCTCCAGCTTGTCCTAAGTTGGAGGGAGTTTTTTTTAGGGGGATTTTTTTAATCTACTTTCTTAGTCACCGAAAAATTTTATAACATTATTTGATCTTACAGTACGTCATCCTCGCGAAAGCGGGGATCCAGGCCTTACTTCTTTCTTAATCTTTTTTTTGAATAACTTTTTATTAAAAAGACATGGATCCCCGTTTTCACGGGGATGACATATGAAAACGTTCAAATCTTTAATTAGTTTGGATCGATACTGAAAAATCTACTCAGGATACCTTCGCGATGCGACTTGCTGGAGCATAAAATGTTTCTTTACGAACCGAAAAAACTGCTCTCACCAAATACCCAACCGTACAAATCGTCTCTTTTTTGTATCGATCAACGTAGACAGTTTCAAGAATGCACGTTTTATTCAACGGCTTTTTGGGAATGATGCCACCTTTAGTCAGACGGTACACATTGTACCCTTTGAAACGAAGGTCTGAAGGTTTAATATCATCAAGTGTCACAGGATGCCAAGAAACTGAAACACCACCGGGCTGTCGTTTTAGCTCAATACCCTTAACCGCTGGTAGATCAAGCACCGAAATATTTGTCAGTTTAACTTCATCAAACACAAAGATGTTTTTTTGCTTCTTCCCACAACCAGAAAGTAATCCAACGATCAAACAAGATAGATAAAAATACTTCAAGAATCTACGCCAGATTGGCTTGAGCCGAACTAAACACCAATGTATATTCGCTCGCAGCCGCTTTAATTCCCGCCATGTCTTCATCAAATAAATTTTGGGAGGTTAGAATTCCATTATAAAGTTTTTGATAAGAACCTTGAATATAGCTTGCACACTCGGTCACATACATTTTAATGTCTTTCAATGGAATCGTATCCAAAAGCCCTTCTTTGAGCAGAAAGAGAAAGATAACCTGATCAACAAAAGAATGTGTCTTATGTTCAAACTGTTTTAACACTTCTACCGCACGCTCACCACGATCCAAAGCTTTTCTACTGGTCTTATCAAGCTCACTCCCAAACTGCGCAAAAGCAAGCAAGTCATGGTACTGTGCAAGTTCAAGACGCAACGATCCAGCAACTTTTTTCATTGCTTTAGTTTGTGCCGCACCGCCAACACGCGAAACGGAAAGCCCAACATTTACCGATGGACGAACCCCACTGTTAAACAAATTTGTATCAAGAACCACCTGTCCATCAGTAATCGAAATAAGATTAGTTGCAATGTAAGCAGAGATATCATCACCCTGCGTTTGCACAATCGGCAACGCAGTTAATGATCCACCACCCTTTTCAGCTGAAAGTTGTGCTGAACGCTCAAGTAAGCGTGAATGAATATAAAAAATATCACCAGGATATGCTTCTCGACCAGGTGGTCGACGAAGAAGTAGTGAAAGCTCACGATAAGCAATAGCATGTGAACTTAAATCATCATAGATAATCAACACATCTTTGCCTTGAGCCATAAAATATTCACCAATCGTACATCCAGTGTACGGTGCAAGAAATTGGTTGAGAGCTGTTTCTTTTGAATCAGCAGCAACCACAATTGAATACTCAAGGGCTCCATGTTTTTCTAATTGATGAATAATTTTTGCCGTACTAATCTGACGATGACCAATAGAAACATAGATGCAGATAACACCTTTACCTTTTTGATGCAAAATCGTATCAATGGCTATAGATGTTTTCCCCGTACCACGGTCACCAATAATCAACTCCCGTTGTCCACGACCAATAGGAAACAATGCATCAATCGCAATAATACCCGTCTCAAGTGAACGATTTACCGGTCCTCGTTCCATAATGCCGGCAATAGGATGCTCAACAGGATGATTAGCTTCAGCAATAATTTCACCACATGCATCTAGTGGAAAACCACGTGCATTGATAACGCGTGAAACTAAATGTGGCCCAACCGGTGCAACAAACACTTGTTCAGTGCGACGAGCTACATCGTGTTCAACCACTTGAGTCAATGGATCAAGTAAAACAACGGAAACATAATCTTCATCTAGATCAAGGACAATTCCGCGTGAACCATTTTCAAAAACAATAAGTTCGCCAAAAACCGCGTTAGTCAGCCCATAAACCTTACAAATGCCATCAGCAACTTTAATAACAGTCCCAACTTCTTCAAGATTTTCTTGGTATCCCTGATCTAATAATTTTTCTAGTATCGAAACAATATCTGTATCTCGTGTTATCATGGCTCTATTCGCTGGTAAAAAGATGTTTTAGCATCTCGTATTTTTTTTAGTAAAGAATGTTCAAATAAAAAAGTTTTACTCTGGGCTCGAAATCCGGCTATTAAGGTGCCATCAACACAAAAAGTTGCTGAGACTTTAGCGCCAGTTTCCTTAGATAAAAAAGATATAATATTGTTCTGCTCTTTATCAGAAATTTGATGGGAAGTTAACACGTCAAACTCAACCATCCCAATTTTTTTCTGATAACGTTCAATAAGCCGTATAATAACCTGATCCAACAAGTCAATCCTTCTTTGCTTCATTAATGGCACAACCAATTTTTTAACCATGGAGCACACTTGTAATGACTCAAATACCTTATCAAGTATCTGTCCCTTAATGCTATCCGGGATAGTTGGAATACACAAGTATCGAACAACCCTAATATTTCTTTCAAAAAAATCACGCAACGCTAAAAGCGTCATAAAACAATCAGGTTTCATCTCAACAAAATAAAGATTCAATAACGCTTGTGCATATTTTTTTGCAATAAATTGTTCTGCCGCTCTCACGCCTCACCCTCTATCATTTTATGGTAAGTTTATCAACGAAATTGATCAAAAGATTTTTGCCTTTATCACCAGCATAAGTAACAACAAGCTCTTCGTACGATTCTTGAAATGCTCTTTGCATCGATTCTTGTGCAATTTTTATTGCCGTTAAACATTCAGCTTGCTGCTTTCGTCTTTCGTCTAATTTTACACGTAGCTGATCATTCTCCTGTTCACTCAACGCATACTCACGACACAACGCGGCATGCCATACCTGCATTTTTTTTTCTAACAAAACAAATTCCATTTGCTGATTTTTAATCTGACTATCAACACGAATCGTTGTAGATGCCACCAGTTTCTTTTTTTCTATCACCTCTGCATAACGACGCCTAAGCGCCTGTTTCTGCTGAATAAGATAGGGGATAAGATACGATCTAATCAACATACGAAGTTTGTAGGAAAGTAAAAAGAAAAGTGCAAAAGCAAAACTAATATTTAAAATACCACCATTAACATGCATCGGTAGCTTTCGTTATTAATACTTTCTTAAGTTTTTCTTGGTATAAATCGATCGTTGCGTTACTTAAGCAATAGGTAACCTGATTTATTTTTTGCGTATCAGTAACCTTCTCTGGAATAGGAAATTGCACCTTAACTTGTGCCCTAAAACGCTCAATCAGTTTTCCCTTGTAATCAATCTTTTTCTGTAATACATCATCATCTCGTGCCAAGTCACCCAATAATTTTTGGTACTCCATCTCACGGTTATTCAACCACAAAACTGCAGGCTTAAGAAAAAAATACTTAAGGAACATATAAGATATTCCAAAATTAATACCTTGAATAACAAAGGTAACATTAATCTCCATGACCAAAAATCCTCAGCGTATAACTAGACTTAACGACGATAAAATAAAAGAAGGAGCGCTATCAATAACGCATAAATTGCTGAAGACTCAACAAACCCCAGTGCGACAATCATGGTACGCATAATAGCACCCGATTGCTCAGGTTTTTTACCAATACTTTCACACGCTTTTCCGCCGATGAACCCTTGTCCCAACGCCGGGCCAAATGACCCAAGCCCCATACATAACCCCGCAGAAATGTACGCTGCAACTCTTACCCAATCTACTACGTCATTATTAATCATACAATCGATTCCTATTGGTAGGGATAATTACCTTCTACTGCTTTTTCTCTTAATCTATGCTGAGATGTTTATTATGAAAACATCCCCGTTTGTTTGTCAAATTTTTCTTTATTTATTATCTCTTTTTGATGTATTGGCAACGATTTTCCACCAGACTTAATAAACGCATCAACGCACTGGAGTAACTCAAACTGCCGGTTTTGATCCAGTTCGAACTCACGATCGGCTTCAATAATCAATACTGAGATATCACCCAAATAATCAAGTGTATCTTTTTTTTCAATCAACCAATCTTCATGCTTACGATGAACTTCTTGCAAATAAGATAAAGAAACAGATTCTTCTTCACTTCTTGATCGTTTTTTTAAGCGTTCATAACAAACTTCTGGTGAAGCACGAAGGTAAATAAATCCCTGTGGCCGCGGCATACATTGTATCGCTAACCACTCAAACCACTCTTGGTACAATTGCCACTCAATCTTGGTCATAACCCCACGCTCATAACAATTTTTTGCAAAACAAAAACGATCACAAAAAATAGACCGTTCGGCTAAGAAAGCACCCTCATGATCAACCGCCCCCAACCCTTTTAGACGACTTAAAAAAGCATAAGACTGAAAAGTATACGCCCATCGAGGCATATCCCGATAAAAAAGATCGAGAAGATTTCCACCGCTTCCTACTTTTTGCCATTGATCAGTTGGTTCATACATTACCTTAATCCCAAGTTTTTTTTCAACGAGCGAAAGAAAGGTAGACTTTCCTGATCCAATATTCCCTTCAAGCATAAACATAAATCTTGCCTCTTAAGGTAACGGTTAAACACACTTTTTTCTTTAAAAAATAAGGGTTTATATCTTACTCCCTTCTCTTCTCAAAATCTATAAAAAAATAAAAAAAAGACCTCGGTTCAGGATCTGACATTTAGGGATTATTGACATTATCACGGTTTCTGTTTTAATGGTATTCTTGCCGTGACACTCATACACAAATGCGTGCTTGACGGTTTAAATGGAGAGTCATTTGCATGACTAACGTCAGAAGCGCCGCATCCATCAGATCACCTAAGTAAACGTTAAAATTTAGAGATTATTTATGTTAAAAAAACTCGTAAAATTACTTATTGCAATCTTATTTTTATCCCAATCCCACTTAAGTATCATCAACGCAGATGACTTCGATTTTAATGATGACGATATCGACCTCGAAATGATTCAAGACTGGGAAAACGAACATGTTAGCCCTGCTATCGGAGGACTCCCTTCACGAAGTTGGAGTATTATTGCTGACAATCTTAGCAAAAGCATTCAAACTCCCTTATGGAAAAACACACGACTTCCCCACAGTAGAGATGTTTTATACCTCTTCCCTAACGATGTCATGTTTGCAGAAAAAAATTCATTAGCCTTCTCTCCATTCTTCAATATGACCAAAAACGTCCACCCTGCTTTAAGTGGGTTTATTGATCTCAATATTAATGAACAAGCAGCCATCGATGTCATCGAACAAGCTTTACTCATTCTTCCAGGAGCAGATGCCATTACTGCCCAAGAGCTTTTTAACCTCCTACCATTATTCGGCAAAATATCGGTACAAGAACGTCGCAATGGCCTATATTTCAGAAAAAGCTTCGTACATCGATGCTTTGAAGCCGAACTAACAACGTCACCTTTTGTTTTTTGTGAAAGAAATTTTTGGTTAAATCAAAAAGACCAAGCCGTCATTAATGAAATTGGCAATACACTCTTTCCTGGGAGGAAACTTGATCAAAACAAATTTGTACGTATGCGCTTCGGCGTCGGCGATACACGGATTAAACTCGGACTCAAGCCGCTTGATTTACCTAAGATAAAAACAAGCGTTGGCGCCAGTCTCATTCTTCCAACCGGAAGCATTGGTCATCAATCGCGCCTAAACCCCATCAATATTCACAGCAATAATCTAATACAATTTTCTTATCCAGCTATAATCAACATTCGAGACTATTTACTTGATGCACAACTTGGCAACGCGGGTCATTTTAGCCTCGGAATCTATGCAAAATCAAAAGTAACCTTATTCAAAGACCTCGCCGATTTTTATTGGGAACTTTCTTACGATAAACTGTTACCGGCAACCGAAGACCGTCTCATGTTATATAACACCACGACCACACCAGCATCCCTCAACGGAACATCCAGTGATTTACTCGCTATTCAAGCGCTCCAAGTTTTTATTCCTCAATATATTATCCCACTCCCATTTTCTACAAAAGTTCAACCTGGTGATATTTTTAACGCAACTGCAGGTTTAAATGTAGGAGTCAACCGTTGGCATTGGCTTTTAGGCTATAACTATTACCTACAACAAAAAGAAACGTTCAAAAAAATATACAATACCAATGACATTTCAAAAATACGTATTAATGATGCTACTATAGGAAGCACTGATCAACACAAAATTTTCTGGGAAACCACCTACACCAAACCACTTAAAAAAACCGACCTCCTGATCAGCTGGGGCACTAATTTCACGGTACGAAGCCGAGGCCTTGGTAATGACTGGACGTCATACTGTAAATTTGGCGCAGCAATATAACATAAACACATAGTACAAAGGGAAACGATGAATCAAAAAGTATTTTTAGCAGTATGTGTAATTACCGCAATAGCCCCATACATCAAATTAGAATCTACAGAATCTGTTGATGCTCTCAATAAAAACATAACACAGCTTAACATCTCGTCAAAAATTCAACCTGAAACCACAAGCGAAATACCCGGAAAAAAAATTACCTGCCATCAAATAGAAATGCTGAGCAACCAACTCGTCATATTTCCTATGGGCACCATTCGTATACGCTTAGCATCAAAAAAAATTCGCGATGTTATCAAAAACATTGAAAACAAAAAACAAATTCACAGTCAAAACAAACAGGCTGAAAAAGTTTTTGTACATGAACAATTAGCACTCATCATCAAACCGGTACAAGAATTTTTTGATGTCATTCAAGACCCTAACATTCTCAATATGATTAAACCAATCATCATGGACGCTCTTGATCACCCTAAAAAATCCTACATTTTAGATTTCTGTAACTCAAAAAAAAGCATCGTCACGTTCTGTGAAGAAGAGATCACCTCCTTCAAAACATTAGAATCAATGAGTAAAGAATTATTACAATTTTTTGCATCAATCAATTTAAGCCTCTCAGATAAAGCAAAAGATGCCGCAAAAAAATTAGAAGATCATCTTAAGCAAATCCAAGCTGAGAAAAAGAAGACGGAGAAGAAGTAAGGCCTGGATCCCAGCCTTCGCTGGGACGACGTGTCCTTCGTTAAATAGTTAACATTATCTATGACAACTTATTACGTCATCCTCGCGAATGCGGGGATCCAGGCCTTACTTACTTTTACTTATTTTCTAAAAACTTTTTTAAAAAAAGAAGTATAAAAGCTTTAAAAAAGAAAGAAGGCCTGGATCCCCGCATTCGCGAGGATGACGTGTCCAATGTCAAAGTTTCTAAACATTATAAGAATCTGAGAGTTTGATTATGGTTACAACCCCTAGCACTGAGCAACTACAAGAAATCTCCGGTACCGTTGAAAAGGTTCTTTACAAAAATAATGAAACCGGATTCATGGTCTTCTCACTCCAAGTAAACGCAGCCAACAAAGTAAACGCAACCGGAACCTTACCTGAAGTTTTTCAAGGCGAAGTAGTTTATCTCAAGGGTCACTGGCGTTACCATGCAAAATTCGGCCAACAATTCGAAGTTAAAGAGTGCACCTCTAAAACGCCAACCAATGTAGTTGGCATTAAAAAATATCTCGCGTCAGGGCTAATCAAAGGGATCGGCCCAAAATTTGCCGAGCGCCTCGTCGACACCTTTGGCGAAGCAACCTTAGACATCATTGAAAATCAACCACACCGTCTCGGTGAAGTTGGCGGCGTCGGGCCTAAGCGCATTGAAATGATCACCCAGGCATGGGCTGAACAAAAAGAAATTTCCAAGGTCATGATTTTTTTACGTGCAAAAGATGTCTCTACCTCTTTTGCGGTAAAAATTTTTAAAAAATATGGCAACCATGCCATCCCCCTCATGCAAGAAAACCCCTACCGTCTTGTTGAAGACATTTGGGGTATCGGCTTTAAAAGTGCCGACCAAATCGCCCTCAAAATGGGCCTGGCTCCCGATTCACTTGAGCGTATCAAAGCATGCATTCTGTACGCCATCACCGAATCAACCAACAACGGCCACTTGTACATTGAAGTTGCTCCGTGCAAAGAAAAAGTTATTGAACTCATAGAACTAGACGCATCGGGCCATCAACAACACCTTAAACGCGCATTTCAAGAACTCTACACTCAACAAAAAATTAAGTTAATTTCTCATAAAGAAAAACACTACGTCACACTCCCACAATTTTACTTTTCTGAAAAAGGCATTGCTACCAAAATTGCACGCCTCAACAAACCCCGCACCGAAGAAAAAACATTTGATTATAATGAAATCTATCAACAGCTTCGCCAGGTCGATGCACGAGGCATAGAGCTTAACGAAGATCAACAACGCGGAATACTGAGTTGTCTCCAAAACCACGTGGCCATTGTTACTGGAGGACCGGGAACGGGAAAGACTACACTCGTTAAAAAATTTCTTGAGGTGCTTGATACCACCAAGCAACGATTCAGACTTGCAGCACCAACCGGACGTGCCGCAAAGCGCATGTTTGAGGGAACCGGCAGAAACGCTGAAACCATCCATCGCCTTCTCGAATTCACCCCCGGCATGATGGGCTTTGCACGTAATGAACAAAACGCTCTTGACCTTGATTTTCTCATCGTTGATGAAGCATCCATGATCGATGTTTTTTTGATGCATGCCATTTTAAAAGCATTACCTGATCAAGCACATCTAGTCTTACTTGGTGATGTTGACCAGTTACCTTCTGTCGGAGCCGGCAACGTCCTTAACGATTTAATCGCTTCAGAAAAAGTGTCGGTCATTCGTCTTACCCAAATTTTCCGTCAAGCACAAGACAGCATGATCATCATGAATGCCCACAAAGTTAACCATGGTGAATTTCCTACCTCAACACCGATCGGCAAAAAAGATTTCTTTTTCGTCAAAGAAGAAGAACCGGAAAAAACCTATGAGCTCTTAAGAACCATTTTTAAACGAAAACTTGGCATGCTCGGCATCAAAGCTGAAAACGCCATCGTTCTAGTTCCTATGAACCGTGGCACCGTCGGCACCCAGCGCCTTAACCAAGAACTTCAAATGATTCTTAACCCACAATCAAACCCTGAAAAACAGGTAACCCGCTTTGCCACCACCTACAAAATTGGCGATCGCGTTATGCAAATCCGTAACAACTATGACAAGTTTGTATTCAACGGCGACATCGGCAACATCACCGACATTGACCCAGCCGATCAAAAATTAAAGATTCATTTTGGCGACCGTGAACTTGAGTATGAATTTTCTGAGATGGATGAGTTGGTTCTTTCATACGCCATCTCAATTCATAAAAGTCAGGGGTCTGAATTTGATGCGGTCATCATCCCGATGTTCATGCAACATTTTATTCTGCTGCAACGAAACCTATTGTACACGGCAATCACCCGCGCCAAGAAATTATGCATTTTGATTGGTCAACCAAAAGCAGTTGCTATGGCTATCAAGAATAACAAAGGGGTTGAACGACTCACATTCTTGAAAGAGTTTTTGACAACAGACTTAGAAGCACGATCATAGAAAGATGACATTTTAATGTCCTTGATTATAATCCACATGAGATAAACAAATTTTTCATTATAAAATTGATAGCCAAAAATTAGAGGAAATTATGATTCCACAAAGCACCATTGATGAAGCTATAAAACGACTTATAAATATTTATAATCCCTTACAGATGTATTTATATGGCGATTATGCTTGGGGAAAACCAACTGAAGAAAGCTCCTGGGATGTTTTAGTTATTATTGAGTCATCAGACAAGGAAGTTCTTGAAAGAGGATATTTGGCCTTTGAGGCTTTATTAAGCTTAAGGATACCTCAAAATGTATCTGTATTTACCAAAGAAGAGTTTGATAAATATGTTAGTAACCCAACGTCTACAACTTATGAGATAAAAACTAGAGGCAAGGTTTTGTTTGATTCACGATATCCAAATGATGCTTTTCGTGTAAATCAAGAGAAACTTCATAAAGCAATCGATATGGCAAATAAGGTTTTTAATTTTGTTAAAAATAACATTCTGCACGATAAAGCTTAAAATTTCTATCACCCTCAACACCTACCGCCCCCGCTTCCTACACTTGATCTCATTACTCGAATACTCTCGTGTCAGATACTCTCCAACCGCACACATATTCTCACCACCAAGAATTCGCGATCGCGGTTTCCCACCTCTACACTGTGTAGAAACATGATGAGAAGTTTTATGCAGCCCGGCATAGTCACACGAAACCGGCTCACTACACAATTCTCCAACATATCTCATGTGAGCATCATAAGATGATAAGCATTACACCTCTGCAGCATACTAACAGGACGCACACACATAGCCAGTTGCCACCAAGCACATGGTCACCGCTGTAAACCATATTTTTTGACCTAATGACATAGGAGCTTCTTCTTGAACACCCGCTTGAACAGCTGTCGCTTGAGGCTGCATTGCCCGGACTGAATGTATAAATATTATTGCAACAAGAATTATATAGATTAAAGCAGCCTTATTTTTCATAGTAAAATATTCTTTCATAATTATAAAAACAGCAAAAAGAATATTCTACAGACAAAATAAACGCTCGTCTATGGCGCCAGAGGAATAAAAAAGGCGCCGATGCTATGCACAAAAACTTCGTTGAAATATGCATCCATACGTCATCCTCGCGAATGCTGGGATCCAGGGCTTACTTACTTTTACTGACAATCTAAAAGCTTTTTTTTTAAAGTATAAAAATTTAAAAAAAGAAAGAAGTCCTGGATCCCCGCATTCGCGAGGATGACGTTTCTGAGCAATTTATAGACGTTGTACCTTAAGTTGACACCCATGTGCGAAAATAGAGATGTCATATCCAAAAAACAAATAGTACGGAGATCATGCACCAAAATTTGTCACGCACAAAATAATTTTTTAGTTCTTAATCTAGATTCTCACAAACAGGGTTCAAGAAACACTGACCAGAAGAAGTACAGTAAAAAACATGACCATGAGAATCTTCTACCCATTGACCTTCTGCTTGATATATAGCTGCATTAGTACCAGAGGTCATGCAAGCGTAAGCTCCAGGAATCGAAAACAATGAGCTTATGCATCTACCAGGAGCAAATAATGCTGCTCCAACCATCGATTGAAAACTCGTCCATAAACTTGGCATCTGACTAAAATAGTTACGCACCATGGTAGCAACATTTTCCTGAACTTGTTGCTCTGCTTGCCATTCAATCGCAAGCACATTTGGATTGTCTCCCAAGGCACATTGCATCAAGTGACGTGCTTGTTCTGGAGAAGTACAAAGAACATTCAGTTCTGCTGCTGCACTACAAAAAAATTGGGTAAGCCATGTAGGATCAAAGAACTCTGGCTTCTGAACATAAGTAGCCACAATAGCGGTCACTGTAGCCAATACAAACAATGTTTTTTTACCTGGTCTTGGGATTGAACAGAAACCATGCCCATCTTTATCAATACTCCCATCATTATTCACACCTCCCTTAAATACTTTCGGGCCATTATTCATTCCATCAACCTGTGGCACAGCAACCATCATAGCCAACACTAACAAAAAACCACTAAATATTTTACGTTTCATCATAACTCCTTAAGGTTATAAAAAAGGCGCCTGCACATGTGCACAGACGCCTTAAGTTTTTATTATTTTTTATGAATTTTTACTCAAAAATTTTTTCCCTGCATCATCAAAAATCGTCAGGAGACATAGGCAAATCTTTTCCCTGCGCCTCAGGAACCAATGCTTCATCACTAAACCCTTGAAACTCGGTTTCTAGTCCTCTATTGTCAGGAATAGTCATCGTAGCATTTGTTCCGTTTCCACCACACCATCTAGCAAGAAAACCATCATGCCATTCCAACATACCACCTAGCATCGCCAAGACATTGGTATTCCAGAAGTTAGTAACCATAGCAGGCGTCCAATTACTTACCCACAGAGCAACACTGTTCCCACCGTTAGAAAGTATCTCTGGGCAATTTTCGTTAAGATACGCCGCAGCAACTTCTTTGCTTGGGAACAACTGTGCAGCCATGCTTAACAATTGTGGGAGGATCATGCTTTCACAACGAACACCTGCTTGTGTATAATCAAATACAACAAGTGCAGCCATTGTTACTATAAATTTTTTCTTTGAAGTACATGGACACAAAGCTCTTAAATAACTTGTATTTTTATCATTTTGACGATTTTTATCAGAGCTCTTCTTCATTCCCTCAACTTGTGGTCCAACCGCCATTGCAACAACCAACGAAAAACCGACCAGAAACATACGCTTCATCATAGAAAACTCCTGTACAGGGTTAATAAATATTGACCGGGACATTGTATCCCTGAAAACTTGCAACGTCTAGGACTTTGTTATAGAACTTCGCACCCACAGATGAGAAGAGGGCGTTTACACCATCGTACAAACGCCCTCTTAAAAATTTAGTTTTTCAGAAATAATTATTTAGCAGCTTTGACAGCTCTGCATTTTTGTACCCTTGAAAGAGCAACAGCAGCAGCAGGAACCATAAGCGATGGATCTACAGGAGCAGCCATGCTATAGGTACAAACTTTAGCAGCAGTACATGAACCTTGAATAACCGGTAACCATGAACAAAGACCGTTGTACGCCCATAACACGCTAGATGACACCAAACCGGTTGCGTAAGTAAACGCACCTTGTAAAGGAGTGCCTACCCAATCCATAGCCGGACCAGATACTACTTCAGGAACAGGGTACCCATAACTACCTGCAAGAACGACCGTAGCAACGATTACAGCAAGTTTAACTACATATTTATGAGAAGCAGGTAATGCTAACCACTCATCCTGAGTAGCAACCAACACCTTAGCTAATTGATCTCTTTGTGCTTGAAACATACGCGCTTTTTTATCTCCAGCAGCAGCTTTTTCATTCACGATTTTATTAACAGCTTCAGCTTCTTTGACACCAGTAGCTACAACTTCAGGAGTTGTAGTTTCAGTTGCCGTTACAGCAGGAACTTCTGTCACAGCCCGACTTCTTTTTCTTTTTGGCGCGCCGTCTGCGACTTCCATTGCCATCACCGATGTAACAACAAACAATGATGCAGTCATTAGAAAACTCTTCAGTAACATACTTCTCTTCATAGAAACTCCTTAGATAGAGGTTAAAAAATGTTTACCTGGCGACGATTGTATCTACAGAACTTTGAATCGTCTACAACTTTGAAAAAAATTTGTGTTATTACAAATAAAAAAGGCGCTTACAAAAAACCTTGTAAACGCCTTTTTTTTAATCAAGATAACTCTAAAAGTAATTATGCTTTTTTTTCTGTCTTAGCAGTCCAACGAGACCAGAACCATTTACGTCCTAGTTCAGCCTGCGCTTTAATATCATTAAGAACATTAGTCTGCTCTCTCATTGCAGCTTTAAGAAGAACAATTTCTGACTGGTGCTCACTGCCAGATTCTTTAAGATCTGCTAATTCTTGTTGAAGAGCAGCTCTTTGTTTCTTAAGCGCTTCAACTTGTTGTGAAAGAACATCAACACGCTTAGTCAACGCAGGATTGCTGTTTATAACTTTTTGTAAATCTAACTCAGATTTTTTAGCACGAACTTCAAAATCTTTAACCACTTTTTGTAGTTCATTTAAGTTCTCGTCCTGTGCTGCAAATCGGTCTGATGTTCTTCTAACGTTACGCTCATCAGATGTCAATATTGACATACAAGCAGCAACCTCTTCACGTAATTTATCATTTTGGCGTTTCAACACTGCAAGAGCATTTTTAGAAGTACTACGAGCTTTTACTTCAGCAACTTTATTATACAACTCATCAATGTATTCACTTTGTTCAGCAGCATAATACTCTAACGCAACAAGCCGCTCCATTGGATCTTCTTCATATTCTTCTTCATCTTCTTTGTCGTGTTCTTCTTGTTTTTCTTGTTGAAAAACAGGACTGCCACTTCTAGATCTTTTTTTTGTATTAACACCTTCTTCATAGACAGGCAAGACTTCTGCTGGCGCAGGAACTAGCAAATCAGGCTCTTGCATTGCAGCAACATCTGCAACTACAAACAACGCAGCAGCGGCTAGTAAACTCAACCTTAAATTTTCGATCTTCATAGATAACTCCTTATGAGTGTTAATAAATTGACCTGCGTCATTGTATCACAGAAGAAAAGGTCGTCCAGGAGTTTGTGGGATTATAAAAACTTAAGTCTCTACAGGACTAAACAACAATAAAATAATTATTTCTTTAAAAAACCTGATTGTCATTCTGAAGATCAACACCACAAAAATTACTTTCTTACAGGCGTCTTCCAAAAATCCAATCTTTCAAACATCCCAAAATACCTCTTTCAAGCATTGCCATGCGCCGTTCATATTCATTCAATGGAACGTCAGCATCAAACTCAGAATCATCTTCACCTGAAACATCTTTCGACATTTGACCGGTACTATAAAAGTTGATTACGCCACAAAGAACTAATATCGTTTTAGAGCCCTTCTCAAACGCATCTTTCTGTTTTTGATTTATTCGTTTCGCTTTCAATGTATAAACCAATGCCTGCGTCGCAGCGATCTGTTGCTCCAAGGCAGTCTCATCTTCTTGTATCGTGGCAATTACTTCATCATACGTCGTAAATAATTTTTTCTGCCCATTCCCCATAGTCTCTTTGATCATACAATCCAGATGTCGCATCATGCCCGCAATACATGACCGAGGTAACCCATCAATGGTACGTAAAGTCTGCATCGCTTGTACTTTACCCATCACACAAAAAAACAGAACACCCAACAGAAACCCGGTAAGTATATTTTTCTTCATCGCACACCTCTCCGAATAAAACTCAGGGCGTCCGCACCGCCATGGTGAGAACGCCCTAAAAACATTATCTAGAATGTTTACAAAACTGAGTTAGTAAAATCTAGAAAAATATTAGAATAAGTATCCGTTAGCTGGACAATCGCTAGGAAATCCGAGCTGAGCCAATGCATCCTGACACTGCGCAACTCTTGTAAGAGCAGCCAGAAGCACAGGAACCGTTGCTGTAGCGAGTTGTTTCCTTGAAGGCATTGATGGACGGCTGAATACAGGCATTGATGGACGTGATGGGCGCCATGAAAGAAGACGCTTAGCACATTCTACCCATTTATTCTCTACCATAGAACCACCTGCCCTAGGAGCATCGTTAGCTTTTTGACTGGCTGCAAAGGCCATTTCCAATTCAAGTAATCTCGCTGCAAGATTCGCTAGAGTAACCTCTTCATCCACGTCAGAACCATCTTCTGCTTGCCCTGAACCATTAGAAAGTTCTTGAACCTGTTGATCTACTTTATCAATTTCCTTTTCAACTTCAACATTCTCCTGATTACCATCATTAGGCAGCTGCATAGCTTGTACACTTGAAATTGCACCAAAAGACACCGCAAGTAAAAGACCGGTAAGTATATTTCTCTTCATCATAAGGAACTCCTTGTAGGGGTTAATAAATTTTACCTGGCGACATTGTATCGGGGGAAACTAAGATAGTCCAGAACGGAATAAAAACCACAGTTACCCCTTCTAAAAAGTTTGCAACTATGCGATTCCTGCGCCGTATGCAACAGCAAAAGTTGCAGTCATAAGCGCAGTATTAGTAATCATATCTCCTGGAGCAAAAGCTAAAGCAGCTGCTGCAAGTACTGTTTTCCCTGGATTAGCCTTAACCGTTCTTAAGGCACTAATTCCAACACAATGCATTACATCTCCACAGCGAGAAAGATAATACATAAACCCCGGATAGTAATGTTCAATGTACATTTCAAGATTTTGTTCATTTGTTCTTCGAGTAATATTGGCTAGAAGTATTGTCTTGATTTTACCAAGAGAATCAGAACTTAAATATTCTGTTTGCATCAAAGAAGATTGATGGCTTTTGACCTTGACACCTGATTTATTAGAACAAGGATCAAAATAGCTCAAATAACAATTGATAGAGTCTCTAAAAGAACCCGTAGAGAAAGATGGTACTTGAGAATCATCAGAAAATTGCATAACAATCGTATGAGTACATGGATGAATCACCAAAAGCGCCTCAATAGCAACTATAGCTCTCCCAATCGCTGCTATTCCATGATTTTCATGAACATTCTTTTTTTGTTCCAAGCGATCAATCTCACACAATGCACTCTGCACAGCTTCAACCGCTACTTGCAGCTTCTCTGATTCAGAAAGTAAACATCCAAATGCATTCCTTAATCTAAAACCACACTCTTTCCCAATCTGCGCCACTTTAGCCTGCATTGCCTGCATGTCACCCATCAGCCCAAATAAGCCAACCACCAAAAGCCCGGTAAGTATATTTCTCTTCATCATAAGAACTCCTCGTAAGGGTTAATAAATTTTACCTGGCGAGATTGTATAGAGAGAATATGGGATAGTCGAGAAAGGGGTAAAACCGTTCTAAGGCTATACAGTTCCAAAAAATTGCATAATGTAACATGCTAATGCGAGAGACACCATTGAAGCCTCTTGTGGGTAAGTGTTAGTCAGCACACAGAGACGCATTCTCATGCGAGATGCTACACTACCAACCCAATCAGCATAGTCACGGAAATCTGGATAGTAATATTTTACATAATCACTCAAATGTTCTTTAGGTGGACAGGCTACGACCAACAATAAAAATGCTTTTTTAATGTCATGAATTTTTTGAATAAAGTCATGATCGTTAGAAAACGTTGCCGAAGTAATATTAAGCAACTTAATCGAATAAAAATCCAAAAGCGCGTTAATTTTCTGAGCCATACTCTGCTCATCAGAGCCACGCTCAAAAAATTGAGCCATCAATTTTTCAAGTCTTCTTGATAGCTCATCTTTATCTAAGAACGTTAGATCAGGAACCTGATTTGTATCATTTATATTCACTCCACCCATTGCAAAAAAAGCTTCAACAGAACTTATTGCTAACGCTAACACGGCGATCTGCTGTCCAACAGAGGCATTTTTAATTACATGAACACACGCAAGTTCTCTCATTGCACATTGTGCATGAACAATAGTCTCTTGTTTCAGCTCTTCACAAGAGACGCGTAAGCCAAGCAAACGCTTCGCTTTAACCTGCATTGCTTGCATTGTGCTCATTACCCCAAAGACACTAATCAATAAAAAACCGGTAAGTATATTTTTTTTCATCATAAGAACCTCGCAGGAATTAATAATTTTTACCTGGCGAGATTGTATCGAGGGAACAGAGGATAGTCGAGAAAGGGGTAAAAGCTATGCGTTACCCCTTCTCTAGGACTTATACAACTCCTGCGTAGCGTGCACAAGCAAGTGCCGCAAGAACATAAGCAGTTTCTTTTGGATGATATTTAGCCATTATGTAAGCTTCCCATCCCTTGCACCAAGCCTTATAAGCAAGATGCTTACCGAGAAAAGCTAATCCAGGATAGTAAGAATCTCTACACGTCTTGATGATTTCTTCAGGAGGACATACTTGAACAAGCAATAAAAATTTTGCTTTTTTCATCTGAATGGTACGACAAATCTCTTCAATTTTCTGTGATAAATCGCTTGGAGCCCGATTATTAATGCCAAATGATTTCTCAAAATAATTTAACAGAATAAACATCACCATCATTTTCTCTGAAGTATGTACTGTATGCCTAAAGTCAGCCAACAATTCTTCCAACTGCTCTTTAATCGGGCGTTGATCTATAGTAGCGGTTACTTGTTCATAAGAGAACCTCACATCAGCCGCCGTTACAGCTTCCGGCAAGAAATGGTCGAGAGCCTCAAACGTTTCCGCTAAAACAGCAATTTTTTCACCAATCGGACTATTCTTATTACCATGTACCCAACTCAATCGTGCCAATGCTTTTCTTACTGAAGCAACCGCAACTTGCGCTTGCTCGTGCTTAGAAAGATTAGCCCCAGCAAAACACTTCACCTTCAGCATCATCGCTTGCATGCTGCCCATCACACCAAGAAATCCAACTAACAATAATCCAGAAACTATATTTTTATTTTTCATAAGAGCCTCTCAAGCGTTAATAAATTTTACCTGGCGACATTGTATAGAGAGAATATGGGATAGTCGAGATGAAATTAACGCTATCCTTCGAGACACTCGTTACACTCGTTCCTCAGGACGAACGCCACAGTGGTTGATTAGGTTTGAGTTGTGCAAGAAATTCATCACAAGGGATACATAAGATCCCTTTTTGCAATAAGCGCTCTTTTCCTCGATACAGCAAAATTCCTTGTGCCATAGGATAATCTTCTAAAAAGGCCTCAAGCGGCTTAGTGTCTACTGAATTAACTTTTGCAGAATTTTTTACCTCAATTGCCCAGAACCCATTGGCACCGTAAACCACCACATCAACTTCTAATCCTGAGCGTGTACGCCAGAACGCAAGATCATATTTCTCTGAACCATAATCAGACCATGCACGCAGATGTTGTACCACTAAACCTTCAAGAGCCGCCCCATCAATTTCTTCTGGACTGTCCAACGGACCCTTAGGGCGTAGTGTACGAAACACACCGGCATCAAAAAGATAAAATTTTGGATGTGAACTTAGTGCACGTTGTGCACGCTTAGAAAATACTGGCAACGTGTAAGCAAGCAACAGCTCTTCTAAAATTTCAATGTAATTTTCTACGGTCTTACGTTTAACTTCACACTCACGCGCTATGTTAGAGGTGTTTAACAGAGATGCATGAGAAAAACTTACTACTTCTAAAAAACGTGAAAAGCTTTCTAGATTCCTGACAAGACGTTCAGCTTGAATTTCTTCCTGCAGATAAAGACCGATATAAGCCTGTAACGCATCGTAAGAGTTTGGCGCACTAATGAGTAATGGAAGCATGCCCTCGCGAAGTGCTTTATCAAGAGAGAATTGATCTCCAAGCTCTGCAGCCATGAATGGATGTAGCTGTTTTTTTAATGCACGACCGGCTAAAAGATCAGCTCCGACTTGTTTAAGCTTTCGTGAGCTCGACCCGGTAAGAATGAATTGCCTACTTTTATCTTCTTCGATAAGTGCGTGAACAACACTAAGAAGCGATGGAACTTTTTGTACTTCATCAACAACCACTACTTTTTTTTCTGCGTTACCGCGAACATACTCAAAAAGCCGTTCCGGCTTTGCACTGTATAAACGTAAAGATTCTGGATCCAACAGATCAACCCATAATGCATCTTCATAGGTTTCATGAACGAAGGTTGACTTCCCGGTCCCACGAGGACCAAAAAGAAAGAAACTTTGAACTTGCTGCTTAAAAAAGCGCTTAATAAACGACATTGTCGACCCCTTTATGCAAATCGGCATCCAAGATGCCACTTTGAGACTCATTATGGCATTAGCGATGCCACTTTACAAGAAAGCACCAAAAAAGTAGGGGTTTTAATGAAAATTTAGGGGATCTACGCTAACAACTCCGCTTGGCCAGAACCCTGCTTAACGATACTGAAAATAGCATCGCGCGGGCTAACTCCCGGTTCAAGTTTAAAGGTACTTGTGACATTTCCGGTTACATCTTTGACTAAGCCAATACGACAATTCATCACGCAGCCTGAAGTTTCTGCAGCAAGACTCGAGAGTAATTCATAGTGAGTCACCACAAAAACAATTGATGATGAAAGGGCAGCAAGTCTTTTCACAAAGCGATATGCCAACATCTCTCCTTCTTGAGGTTGAGTAGTACGGAATAACGAATCATCAAATAAACATAATGACGGAGCCTTCCCATTAAGAGCTTTTAACTCCTGTTCTGCTACATCGGTACGTTTAAGCTCACCTAAGAACGATGAAATACCACCGACCATGTTATCATGAATGTTAATGTAGGTAATAATACGATGCATAGGGGTTATCACTCCTGAACCAGCTGTAATAACTCCAAAACTCTGCGCTAACACACAGTTAACAGCAATAGCTTTCGTAACACTTGATTTACCAGCTTTATTTGGACCGGTTATCACCAACTTTGTCTGAGCTTTATCACCAAGAATAATGGAATTTTTTATCGCTTCAGCACTAGCCAATTGAGGATGAATGAAATTATCAAGCTTGATATACGGCTCAGATCCTTCACGCAACGTAACAAAATTATACGTGCTCGAAGGCTCATCCATTAATTTCGCAATGCTCAACATCGCATCAATAGATCCAACAGAACTTAAAAGCTGTTCAATCGTTGTTTGTTTATTAAGCGCCATGGTATAGGAAGAAAGCGTTGGTCCAACACGTGAGAAAATCGATAAGTGATTCTTCTTAGTAACGTTAAAGCATTTATTAGAACATTGTCCCATCAACTCTGGCTCAATCGTATTGATAGCCATCAACAACTCCGCATCAATCCCTGCAGCATTAATAGCACTCGCCACCAGTAAATTTCTGATATCAGCACTGGCACTCATACATGCATTAACGCTAATCATTGCCTGATGAACTGAATCAACAACAGACATGCGATGAAAATAATCTTTTGCCATTTTTAATGTAGCAATAACGCCTAAAGCTCCATGCCCCAACAACAGCACATTTTTGAATGCATTCTTCCAAGAAAAACCGGTCTCTTTACAGCAAGAAGTTTCTTCCTTCGGTTGATCATGGTGATGATCATGATCACAACAACCATCATGATCATGGTGATGATTATCATGCTTATGCTCTGTCGAACACGATTCAACCTTTTTATGATCATGGCTGTGATCATGTCCACAAGAGGTCCCTAACCATCGAGCGAATGGACCATGAAAAAGAGACAGTTCAAGCAGTGGTGTAAAGATTAAAAAAAACTGTCCGGCATTATTAACATCCAATGCGGTAGATGAACTATTATATTTTTTGAAGATATTCGAAGAAAAATAATTTTCCTTAAGCGCTGCTGCAGTCTGCTCTTGAAAGCCTTGTTCAAAACACATACGCAGTTTCGCTTCATGTTGTGCAATAGTCGCTAGCTTACTTTCAACCGATGCGCGCACATCAGGATTACGTAAATATTGAATTAATGCTTGACGCGCTTTAATTATATTCGCATCAGCAGTCGGTTGTGTAAGTAAACGTTTAAGCGCTTCTTTACCCGCTTTGGTTACCGTGCGATCAAGAACGCCAACAACACCACTCTCACCATTGCAAGAAGAAATCAATTCAAGGTCTGCAATTTCATAAGAAGAAATCACCGGAAAAAATTGCTCCGACACTTGAGCAGAAATAACACCGCAACATAAAAAACTAATAATCAAAAAAATAAATTGATTCATACATGACACTTTCTAAAAAATAAAAATATGAAGTACTTTTGCAAGGAAAAGTGCTGTCAGACTAGCATAATTTTAAAGATGTGTCACGGCATAAACAGGAGGGGAAGGAGCGGAATTAGATTAATTATTATTCAGTCTGTCATATATTTAAAAAACTGATAACCCATACCTTACGTCATCCTCGCGAACGCGGGGATCCAAGCCTTCTTCTCAAAAAGAATTTAAAAACCAGTTATAAAAGAAAGAAAAGTAAGACTGGATCCCCGCGTTCGCGAGGATGACGTGTCTAAATTCAAAACTACATTTTAAAATAAAAGCTCTCTAAGAAATCTAATTAACTTCCCTGAAAGGCCAAATAATCCAGATACCCTTGTAGAATGAAAGCTGCTGCAACCGAATGACTCTTAATTTTCTCATCTTTATTAGTGGCACGCTTAAGCTGATCGGCCCGTTTGCTACTCAACCGTTCATCCCATAAAATCCACTTTATATCAGAAAATCGAACTTCGAGCTCATTTTTGAGAACTACCACTTTACGGGTTTGATCACTCTCTGTCCCCCCAGAAAGCGTTGTTGGGTAACCAACCACTACGATACTGATGGATTGTACATCCAACAGCTTTTCTAAGAATGGTAATAAATTTTCAATATCAACCGTCTCATGAGGCTTGCAGGTAATCTTTAAAGGATCGGAGATGGCGGTGCCCACCCACTTGTCACCGAGGTCTAACGCAAGTATTTTCATAGAAATCCTTAGGAATAACAAAATTCAACAGTACACTGGGGAAATAATTTTTTCATAGCTCAGCTTATTAAGAAAGGTTAACGGTGGCAACTCCTCTTCCTCAAAATGCACTCTTTCTCGTTGATGGATCTTATTTACTGTACCGATCCTACTTTGGGCTACCAGCCCTAACCGGGCCCAACGGGAAAACTGTCCATGCAACTTATTCTTTTTGCCGCACGTTAAATAAACTTCTTAAAGAGTACGCACCTCAACATATTGCCATCGTTTGGGATTCCCCTGGAGGTTCTACCTCCCGCAAAGAACTCGCACCAACCTATAAAGCAAACCGGCAAACACCCCCAAACGATTTATTCGAACAAAAAAAAGATATCATTCGTTTTATTGAAACCATTGGCATGCGCAACGTCATGCAGGCCGGCTATGAAGCGGACGATTTGATTGGCACGATCGTTCATGAACAGCCAGAAACGCCTATCGTTATCATTACCGCGGATAAAGATTTATGCCAATTATTAAACCAACACGTGGTTATTTTTGACCCATTTAAAAATAAACTGATCGATCAAACAATCTTCATGCAAGACTATGGCTTTCCTTCTGAAAAAGTTTCTTTTTACCATGCACTGTTGGGTGATACCTCAGATAACATTCCCGGCGTTAAAGGCGTTGGCGAAAAAAGCGCGGAAGAATTGGTAACGCAATTTGCATCACTTGATGATCTTTATCAACATCTTGATCAGGTCAAAAAAGAACGTATTAAAAAATTATTAACCGAACAGGAAGCTTCAGCTCGCTTAAGCCTACTATTGTTCACCCTTGATCCAGTGCCACTCAACCTGCCTCTAAGCACATTTTCTTTTCAAGAAAAGACCTGGGCCAACGCAATTGAATTTTTTAAAGAGTTCGATTTTAAATCACTCATCAAAGAACTAGAAGCCCGCTTTGGCTCTCAGCCCGTTACCACGACAGAAGCTGCAACGCTGATAATGCCAAAAACATGGACCATGCATCTGGTGGGAACTATCGAAGAACTTAACAACATGATAAAACATCTAGGAAAAAGTACGTTTATCGGGGTCGATACTGAAACAACCGGCGTACTGCCCCTCATCGATGATCTTGTTGGTCTTTCATTCGCTTACAATGAAACAGATGCTTACTACATTCCAGTTACACATAAAAATCTTGAACAGCAGCCACAACTCAGTAAAGCTGAAGTACTGGATGCTTTAAAACCGATACTGATTTCAACCATCATCAAGAAGACACTGCATAACGCTAAATTTGACGAACTGGTTTTATTCAACCAGGGCATTACCATGAACGCAGTTTCATTTGACACGCTCATTGCTGCAAGCCTGGTACGCATCGATGATCGTCCGATTAATCTTAAATCGCTCTCCCTTACATTTCTTAAAGAACCGATGATAAAATTCAAAGATGTCATGAGTAAAAAATATAATGATTTCTCTGATGTACCCATTACAGAAGGGGCCGAGTACGGTGCTCATGATGCTCTACAGGCACTTAAACTTGCTAAGATTTTTCAAGCAAAATTGGCAGCAGAACCGACATTAGAAAAACTCTTTAACGAAATCGAAATGCCTCTTTCCCGTGTATTGCTCAAAATTGAAAAAACAGGGATAAAACTTAACGTCGAAAAAATTCAAGCGACTGAAAAAAAAGTAACCGATGCCTTACACATTCTTGAAGGAAAAATTTTTGCAGCTATTGATGAAATCGATGGGCCACAAGAAGAACGTTTAAATTTGGCATCCCCAAAACAAGTTGAAGATCTTTTATTTATGCGACTTAAATTACCTGTAGGAAGAAAAAATAAATCTGGTAGCCGCTCCACCGATCATGAAGTTCTTGAAGAGTTAAGCAAGATTCACCCGATTCCGACTATGATTATGAAACACCGTGAACTTACTAAATTACTTTCCACCTACATTCAACCACTCCCGCAAGAAGTTAACCCAAAAACCGGTCGAATCCATACCACATTTAGTCAGACCAATGTTATTACCGGGCGGCTTTCAAGCTCTAACCCTAACTTACAAAACATTCCGGCTTCTGGTGAATTTGGGTTACAGATTAGAGACGCGTTTGAAGCAACCCCTGGCTGTTTACTGTTGTCAGCTGACTATGCACAAATCGAACTGCGCGTACTAGCAAATTTAAGCGAAGACCAAAATCTTCATGACATTTTTTTAGCCGGCAAAGATATTCACATCCAAACGGCTGCACAACTTTTTGCTATTCCTATCAACAGTGTCACCAATGAACAACGTCAAATTGGCAAACGTATTAATTTTAGCATTATCTATGGCATGACCCCTTACAGCTTAGCCAAAGAGTTTGACATCTCACCATCTGAAGCAAAACTGTACATCGATCGTTATTTTGCACAATACCCGCAAGTAGCTGAATGGATGAACAAGACCGTTGAACTGGCAAAAGAAAAAGGCTATGTAGAAAGCCTATGGGGACGTCGCCGCTATCTACCTGAGCTGCATGAAAAAAATAAAAATCGCTATGAAGCTGCTACACGTGCGGCAATTAACACCCCCATACAAGCAACCCAAGCTGACATCATCAAAATAGCAATGATCAACCTTGATAAGCTTTTTGTGCAACAAAAATTAGAATCAAAGCTTATCTTACAAATTCATGATGAACTCTTATTTGAAGTTCCTGAACATGAAATTTTAACCGTACAATCACTGGTACAAAAAACTATGGAGCAGGTCATCAACTGGAAGATTCCCCTCAAAGTTACCATGAGACTTGGCAAAAATTGGGGCGAAGTGACGAAGTAAACAAACCGGCGCTCGTCCTGAAGAGAGAGTACAACGAACGTCTCGAAGGATTTGAGCACGCGTCTTTAACTCATTAAAAATTCCCTTCAGAGATCGCCTCTCTAAATGTTTGTAACCGCCGCTTGATAGATTCAATTTTTATATCGTCATCATGAAACTTAAAAATATATTTCATGAAATTGTTCAACACAGCCGTTTGCCTATCAAAGAAATCATTATCCATTTCGAGATGTCGCCATACACGATCAAATGCCTCTGATGCGGCATCGAAAAAATTCCCGTCTTTATCAGGAGTTAATACGTTTTTAAAGAAGCTTTTTTTCCCGGCTTGAAGAGCCCCCTCAAATTCTTCAATAATCTGCTCGGCCGTATCAAGCCAAGCATCAGTAATATTTTGAAGGTAAGTCGTAATAGCTTTGAGATTTATAGTGCCACCTTTTGATTTAACATCAATGTATCCAGCAATAAACCGATTAAAGAAGCTCAACGCTCGTTGCCATACGTCTTCTGCCATTTTTTTTTCATTAGTCCATCCCCAAGAAAGAAGTGGTATAAACATCAACGCATTTATATCCCAATCAATATATTGATGTGCTCTTTTCTTTTGGAGCATCGTTTCATTATCAATAAAATAAACACGGCATACTGGCTTTGTAGACAAATTGGTACGGCCTAAAAACAAAGCCGTATCAAGATCCGGTCTCACGATCCCATCACGCATACTTTTTCGTTTAAACGATGCAGACAATGTCGATGGATTACGACTCTGAGCAAACACATTCTTCAGATGCAAGTCTCCATGGGCCTCTGTTTTATCGCCCTGCATAAACACTTCATTAAATGAGGCAAGCGCTCTCCCTATTGCAATCCCTGCTGCATCAACTTCTTCTAACGGATACACATTTTTTTTAGTAACAATGTTATAGGCAGAATCACCCTGCGCTGCATGAGTAACCTCGATAACCCGTGTATTTCCAACTCTATCGATGTAAGTAAAAAATATTTCAACACTCGTAATCATGGGAAGATACGAAAACTTATCGTACACATTACTATGTTGCATCATGTATCCCAGCCGCCCCATTCTACTGCGCTGTAAATCTGCAAGATTTTCCCATGTTTGTGGTTGTGACACAAGATTCCCATCTTCATCTTGATAAGGCTTTTTCAGCTCGCTTACCTTAAAAAATATGATGGGGAGATCATCTGCAATCCCCGATATTTTAAACACAATCATAGGATCTTCACCTTCAGTTACGTCAACCACAGAAACATCTCCTAGCTCAGAAAAATATTTTATCACTAAGCCTTCAATTAAAAGTGCTGTCGGCAATCCATTACAATCAAGTACATGACGAGTTCTTAATCTATCTTGAATTGGTTGAACTCGCCCTAAAGCTATAGTTTTTATTTTTGGTCCCGCCCACCGTTGAAAATATTTTTTACCAAATGTCCTGGTAGGAAAGCTCACAATACTTTCATCTGATTTATCAATAGGTAACGGAGACCCAACACCATTCTCTTTCAATGGGGTAAAATCTGTCATACGACCAGAACTATCTGTTTGACCAGTAAAATCTTCTACCTCGAGCACTGAAGCATTTTGCTGAGTAGTGGTTTCCCTTGATGGAACCAAGCCAAATTCATCTTGTATCATCCCGTCAATACGACATACCATAAGTAATAAAGACACCAACGATGCTCTATGCCACATAAATCGATTAAAAATCTTATTCACACAACCCATATTTACCCTAAAAGCAATCTTTTTAAACAAAAAACCTCCCATAATAACTCGATTTAATTGTATTAAATTTCATACTTGAAAATAAACAAACACGTAAAACACCGGAATAAACACCTTAAAAAGGCTTTTTTTTGTCATAAAACGAATTTTGAACAAAATAGGTTTTGACTTTTACAAAAAAAACCTCCAGAATATGTTGCATAATGCCTTGGCAGTCTGACTGTTTCGGCGCAAAAGGCACTTCGGAGAGTTGTCTGAGTAATAAGAATTGATCATCAGTATTTGTAAAAAAACAATAATGTTTAATACACGAAGGATTTCCTATGGCAACGAGTAAAGCGGGTGGCTCAACTAGTAACGGTCGCGAAAGTCATTCTAAACGTTTAGGATGTAAACGTTTTGGCGGAGAAGAAGTAAACACCGGTGATATCATCATCAGACAACGCGGCACACAAGTTCACCCAGGAAAAGGGGTTAACCGTGGCGGCGATGACACATTGTTTGCGGTAACGCATGGCTTTGTGAAATTTCACAGTGGATTTAAAGGAAGAAAGTGCGTTTCGGTCGTTCCGGAGCTATAACGTTTTTATTTCGTGGAGAGATGGATGCAAGTTGCTACACAATCAATACATTATCGTTATGATTTTTTAAAATATAGAAAGATTGCTTACGGTGCTTCGCTGCTTTTTTTAGCGCTTGGCATTGCTTTGTACTTTACTAAAGGACTTGTATACCACATTGACTTTGCGGGCGGCGCGGAATTACGCATCAGTTTTGAACAACCAATTGATATTTCCACCGTTCGTAGTGCATTAGGAAAAGAAGCTCGCATTCAAGAAGTTGGCATTGACAAAAGAAGTTTTTTAATCCAGGTCAGTAGTACTGAACATGGCGTTGAAAACGAAATTCTCACCCAATTACAGTCCAATATTAGTACCAACAAAGTTCACGTTAATAGTGTTGAATTAATCGGTGCTGAAGTTGGAAAAGACACAAAGTGGAATGCACTCAAAGCAATCATTATTGCACTTCTTGGTTTATTACTTTACATAGCGATACGCTCAGAATTTAGATTCGGAGTTGGTGCAACCATTGCCCTTATGCATGACGTCATAGCTGCATTAGTATTTCTTGCGATCACCCGTGAACCGGTATCACTCCACATCTTAGCATCAGTCCTTGCGGTTCTTGGTTATTCAATTAACGATACCATCGTAATTTTTAGCAGAATTCACGAAAACATGAAAAAGTTAAAGGGTGCTTCAGAATATGACATCGTTAACTTGAGCATTAACCAAACTCTCAGAAGAACAATCTTGACGAGCTTTGCAACATTTTTATCAGTACTCGCAATTTTCTTTTTGGGTGGTGAAACACTCAGAGGATTATCTGCTGTGATGTTAATCGGCATAGCAGTTGGTACATACTCTTCCATCTATGTAGCAAGCGCCATCATGCTTGCTGTTGGTAAAAAATAAGAATAAGTTCTATCTACTTTTTTCTCCCATCGATTATTTTCAAAATCGTTCTTTGCTTTCAAAGATTTATAACGAGTCACCCTGGGATCGTTCTCAGGGTGACTCAAACCAAAAAAAATATTTTCTCAAAACTGTTCAACCATTAAAAATTCGTGTGACAAAATGATAAATAAAGATAAAGAAAAAGTTCTCTTAGATGATTCAATAAGCGATCAACAGAACGATCAATCTAATGATCCAAGACAGGATCAAGCACAAGAAGTTGAAGGACAAGAATCACAAGAAACTCCGCCTAAAGAAATGCACCCACAAGAAACTCCGGCTCAAGGAAACGTAACAGACAATTCTTCACAAGCACCCCGCCCCATATACCGTAATAACCGACCTCCTTCTGGTTCCGGGAGAAATCAACAAATCAACAACCGACGAAATTTTAAATCCGATGGTCAATCATCACCTCATCACCGAACACCATCTGATCAGGATGGACAACGCAATAATCATGATGATACACATGACCGAACCGATGTCCCTGTTTCATCCATGAATGTTCAAGAACTAAAAGAAATGAACATTATCAACTTAATTGCTTATGCAAAAAAGATTGGTATTCCTGAAGTAAGTGCCTTAAAAAAACAAGAGATCATTTTTAAAATTCTCGAATCTCAACTTGAACGCAAAGTAGAAATCTTTGGCGAGGGCGTCCTTGAACGGCTTCCTGATGGCTTCGGATTCCTACGTTCACCAAAATTCAGCTATTTGCCAGGACCTGATGACATCTACGTTTCACCAATCCATGTAAAACGTTTTGGATTAAAAACGGGTGACGTCATTCGTGGTACCATTCGCAAGCCGAAAGAAAGTGAAAAGTATTTTGCGCTGCAACGCGTGGAAATGGTTAACTACCAATTACCAAGCTCTGCAGGAAGCAAAACGGTATTCGAAAACTTAACACCATTATTCCCTAATGAAAAATTCAATTTAGAAGCCGATCCTAATGTTGTTTCAACCCGTATCATGGATCTTCTTACCCCTATCGGTAAGGGACAACGTGGTATGATTGTTGCACCGCCACGTACCGGTAAAACGTTACTCATGAAAGAACTAGCAAACGTTATCATCACCAACCATCCTGAAGTTATCATGATTGTTCTGTTGATCGATGAACGACCAGAAGAAGTAACTGACATGCAACGCTCCGTTAATGCTGAAGTGGTGAGTTCGACCTTCGATGAATACGCAACACGCCACGTTCAAGTAGCTGAAATGGTTATTGAACGTGCTAAACGTCTTGTTGAATGTGGCCGTGATGTGGTCATCTTACTTGACTCATTAACCAGATTAGCTCGTGCGTACAACACCTTAGCTCCATCATCAGGTAAAGTTCTGACCGGTGGTATCGATGCAAATGCTCTCCAAAAACCTAAACGTTTCTTTGGAGCTGCACGTAACGTTGAAGAAGGTGGTTCATTAACCATCATCGCAACAGCATTGGTTGAAACCGGTTCTCGTATGGATGAAGTTATCTTTGAAGAATTCAAAGGTACCGGCAACATGGAAATTCACTTAACCAGAAAACTTGCTAACCGACGTATCTACCCTGCATTCGATATCCAAGCATCCGGCACACGTCGTGAAGAGCTTATGTTGAATGAAGAAAAAGTTAAGAATCTCTGGGTCCTTCAAAAGTTCCTTGGCACCATGAATACCACCGAAGGCATGGAGTTCTTAATTGATAAAGTTCGTAAAGCAAAAACAAATGAAGAATTTTGGGATCTCATGCTTAAGAAAAAAGCAGCTCAATAAAAACGATGAGCAATTTTGTTCTTGGCATTGAAACCTCATGTGATGAAACCGGCGTTGCGGTTTATGATATAACCCAACGCCGTATCCTTTCAAACGCTCTCTTCTCTCAAACCGAACTGCATAAAGTCTATGGCGGCGTGGTCCCTGAAATTGGATCACGCTCTCAACTTGAAAAAATTGGCGTCATCGTACAAGAAGCACTTGATGAAGCACAGGTCAAGCTGAGCGATATTGGCACGATTGCCGTTACGCATACACCAGGATTAGCGGGTTCGTTACTCATTGGGCTTTCATTCGCGAAAGGCCTCGCATGGGCTGAAAACAAAAAAATCATTGGCATCAACCATCTTGAAGGACACATCTTTTCAGCGTTCTTGAAGCAAGATGGCTCAGTTGAAGAATCAATTCCATTCCCTCATCTGGCGCTAACTGCGTCTGGAGGTCACACCTCTATGTACTTAGTCGAAGACTTTGGTACGTACACGGTACTGGGTAAAACCGTTGATGATGCTGCGGGCGAAGCATTTGATAAAATTGCTAAGATCTTAGGGTACCATTACCCAGGAGGCGCTACGATTGAAAAACTTGCCGCTCAGGTAAATTTTGAAGATTTCTTTTCGTACCCACGGACCAAGACCAAAAACCAAGAAATTATGTTTAGTTTTTCAGGCCTAAAAACAGCGGTACTGTATGATCTCGTTAAAAAAGGCGCGTATGACTTAAACGTCGGACCAATCCGTGAAGCGTTAACGCCTGAGCTCCAGCAAAAAGTGGCAAGCTCTCTGCTCGTCTGCATCACCGACATTTTTGAAAAAAATATTACGTTAGCCTTCAAGAAATATCCAGACATCAAAGCACTCACCTTTGCTGGCGGCGTTGCTTGTAACAAGTACATGAAACAACGCTTTGCCGATTTCTGCCAAAAAAATAACAAACTCTTCTTCTCTCCACCTCCTCGGTTCTGTACCGATAACGGTGGCATGATAGCCTTTGTTGGTGGCTACAAGGCTACTCAAGGCAAGTTCTCAGATCTATCGATAGATGTTGGTTCTTAACATTATATTTTCATAAGTCTATTCTTAAATTTGATTCGAAGTCAAAAAATTAAAATCAATATTTTCCATCCCAAAACTGGTAATTTCAGCAGTTCCACGTGGAACCCCAAACATAGTACGAAAATTATTATCCAACGCCGTTTTATCAACAGCACAAATAATATATGTAGCATCTGGGTGTTCTTTTGTTGAAAGACCTAAGACATCTTTATGGTCACGCTGTAAATGAATCACATTCCAAGGACGCATCGTATCTTCAGACTTATGTGAAATAAGAAAATCTTTTACACCATTACTTGATTTAAGAACAAGTTTTTGATCGTTATTCAAGTAACCAAGATTTGAAAGTGTTTTTTGTATTACATCACCATGTTGATCAACTAACTCGGCCGTTAACACATAAAAATTAAGGGTCTGTTTTCGTAGCTCTTGATTAAAGAAACTTTTAATATGCCCACGTATAGATTGATGAACATTATAAACTCTCTTTCTAAAGCGCTTCATAAAATTGACCTCTTTCTCTAAAGCTTCTGAAGCTTGTTGAGCAACAGGTTTATTCATCCATACTGCATAACCTCTAGGACATTGCCAAAATCGTTTAAATCCAGCTTTTTTCATCATATGCAAAGAAAGAAGTTCATCTTGATATTTTTTATCAACTTTCAGCCCACAAATATGCCATGCTTCCATCATACCTTTTTCTGGTGTTTTAATATTCTCCAGTACAAAGCATACCGCTCCAGCTATATCTCCATGTTTACGCTCTACTAATACCTCTTTGTTATCCACCATTTGCTTTATGGTTTTATTCTCGCCACTGTAACGCGTAACATAGAAATAAGGCGTTCCTAACCGCTTAAAAAAAGAAAAGTAATCACTTCCAGACCCAAGTTTAAAACTAAAATTTTTATCCTCACCGATTGGATACATAAAAGATGTATCAAACGTTTTCAATTCTTGCATTAATATTTGTTCAGGCTTTTCTATATTCACTTGTAAAATAGGATACGGAGCAAAAGAAAACCAACTTGTCACAAGACCAAAGAGTAGCTTAGAACCCATTACCATATTTTGCATAATACATTTTTCCTTCATTATTAATTGAACCAAGGGAGGCTTTTGATCTAACTTACTAAATATGTTAATCTAATTGCAATATTGTATTGTTATAAATTTTTAAATGGGTGACAACTATGTATTTTTTAAAAAACCTGTTAATCACCT
>CAYHBO010000010.1:0-41468 GCA_964354855.1 uncultured Pseudomonadota bacterium
CAGCCCTTAACACGGTTGGGTGTTAAGGGCATGATTATGCCTTTGTGTAAACGCTCAGTAGTTTGATGACTCTTTAACTTTTGTATCAAGCCAATCATAAATACGTTGTGAAGATAGTTGAAACGCCCCGAGTTGACAATGCAAACCAGCTCCTTCTGCTGCCGTAAAGTACATGTAGGTTTTAGGACAGCTAAGATGGTCGTAAAGACGTTGCGCTTGTTCTTGCATAGGCGCCAACTCTTGCTCTGAGTCCAAGATGAGGGAAGTACTTGTAATTAGGTGTGCACGATCTTGGAGAGTACATGCGGCATACTTGTCTATGAGTTGGCTTGGTGTTTTAACTTGAAAAGCAAACATGCCATGTTCAAATGCCCAACGTATCTCAGTTTTAACCTTCATGATTTCCTGAACAGCGCTATCAAAGCTTGCGCTATGATTTTGTGCTTTTTGTAAAAGCTCATCTTTTGATGAACCCGACTTATTAGCAATGCCTTCAAGCCAATCATAAATACCGGTATTGGCAATCAAAATCTTAATATGGTCATTGCCACTGGCACCGCGTGGAGCAAGATAGCCACCAAAGCTGAGTCCAAAGAGTATCAGCATAGATGCATCAACTTCTGGTTGTGTTATTGCAAAATCGGTAACAGCACGAATAACCACTTCCCAATCAGGTCTAAACGGTATTCCTTGCTCTCTTAATACACTTCCTTGTCCCGGTCCTTCAAATGTTAGGACATGATAGCCTCGTTTAATGCCTTCCAGAGCATAGCCATAGAGTTCTTCTTGCGTTCCATCAAATCCCGTTTGAAGAATAAGAGTTGGTCGTTGTTTATTATCGACATGGTAAAAATAACCAGGGAGCGTTGTATGCTCATAGGGAATGTTGATTGCGGTAATCTTGATCGGTGCAAGCGTCATAGCCGTTGAAAAACAGGTACGACTTTTCTTGCTGACACTGCGTATACGAGGGTCTTGTGGATTACCATGAAGATAAAATTCTGCTGCTCGATAATAATTGCTTGCACGTAATAATGCATATAAAGCGCTGACTGGATGTTCTTCTTTGATACATTGTTCTGCAATACCTTTAATACGTTCAGCTATTGTGTACCATTCGTTGTACCAACTCTCAAAATTACCTTCTTGAATTTTGTGTGCCGTTACTAAACATTCATTAATATCTGCCATGCCACAAACGCTATGTGCCATGGTACGCATGAGTTGAAAATCGAACGACTCGTCATGGAATACAAGAGGTGTGCGGGCCGGTTTTATATTTTTCATAAAGCATCCTTTTATTTTAATGTTTTAGCCGCTTGTTCAAGCCAATCCCAGAGTTCTTTATCAAACGGTGCATTGGGAATTTTATTATGTTTATACGCCATACAAACCGCATCTTTTAATTCTTCTTTATTGTCATACTGTTCAGTAACCAGATCCATCCATTCTTGGACGAGTTGTTGCCCTAATGGTGACTGTGGGTCTTTATCAAGATTTCTTTTAACTTTTGCAGTAAGTATCTTCCAACGATTTTTGATGTCTTTAAGTTGTTCATCAGTGAATGTTGTTTTTAATTCAGCGAATTGTTTAAGTTGATCGGGTGAATACACTTGAGCTGCCCATGTTTTACTTAATTCTTTGGTCATCTGATATACCTTTATTAATGAAACAATTTTCGACCAATCAACAAGGCTTCCTGTTGACGCAGAAAGAAGTTCATTAATCGTCTTACTGGCATGATGCAGCTGTTTCATCTGTTCCGCTAAACAGGTCTGCTGAGCTTTTAGATGTTGTTTAATATCTTCATCTTTGCCAATGAGTTCTGTAATTTGTTTGAGGTTAAACCCGAAGAACTTTAATGCCACGATACGTTCGAGTTTTAGCAAATCGTTCTCTGTGTAGAGACGATAGCCATTTTGCGAACGTAAAGAAGGTTTTAGTAGTCCGATTTCGTCGTAATGATGGAGTGTGCGTACTGACATTTTTGCCAGCGTGCTGAATTCTTTTACTTGCCATGTTTTCATCTTCGTTTCCTTTATGTTTTCCTAACAAGATCGATCATAAGGGATAACGTAACGTTAGGGTCAAGGAAAATTTGTACAAGATAATAAATTCTTAAGAAAACGGCCAAGTCAATTATGATACTTGCCTATTTGGCTGAAATTAAATATCCTTAACTTGGCCAAATAATAATACTTAATTATATAATTGGCTAAATTAAGGGGTTTAAATGAAAGCATTGATCGTAAAAGAAAAAGCTAATTTTGTTGGTAGGCAAGTTGAATTAGAGCGGTTGAGTTCCATTGTAAAGACCGATGAGGCCAGTATTGTTATTATGTATGGCCGTAGACGAGTTGGGAAGACGGAGCTTCTTGAGCAAGCCTTTAGGAATAGAAACATTCTGAAGTTTGAAGGCATAGAAGGGTTAGATAAGAAGGCTCAACTTAAACAAGTCATAGGTCAGCTTGCGGTATATGTTCAAGATCCTATAATCGCTAAGCTTGCAATCGATACGTGGAAAGAGTTTCTTATGCTTGTAGCAAGATATACAGCAGAAGGAACATGGACTATCTACTTAGAAGAATTACAGTGGCTTGCTGATTATCAAAGTACCTTAATTGCCGAATTAAAATATGTTTGGGATAACTACTTTAGACATAATTCACAGATACTCGTTATTCTATGTGGTTCCGCTCCGTCGTTTATGCTTAAGTATGTTGTGCATTCAAAAGCGCTTTATAACAGATCTCAGTACGAATTTAACCTTAAAGAATTCACGCTTATTGAAGCAAAAGAGCTTTTAGGGAAACGAAGTAACCGTGAAGTTATGGATGCATACTTATCGGTTGGAGGGTTGCCCGAGTACTTAAAAAAAGTAGGAAAAGAATCATCAGTGTTTTTAGGGTTGTGTAAAAATGCATTTGCTTCTAATGGATTTTTTGTTCATGAATATGAACGAATCTTTACCAGTAGTATGTCTGAAAACAAGTATTACAAAGAAATTATCCAGATTTTAAGCATAAAAAAATTTGCAACGCGTAAAGAGCTTGCATATCAGCTTCATACTACTTCAGGGGGAAGTTTAAGTAGTGTGCTTACTGATCTTGAACAAGTTGGCTTTGTTACCAGTTATCACCCATTTAATACAGGGGATGGGTCATTATTAGTAAGGTATGCAATCTCAGATAATTATCTTCAGTTTTATTTCAAATTTATTAAGCCCATACAAAAAAATATTGAAGATGGCGCTTATGACAAGAATCCAGTTGCTGCTTTAAACATGGATAGTTATGTTATATGGCTTGGTTTTGCATTCGAACGATTGTGTAGAAAATATCATTATGTGATTGCGAATATTTTAGGATTTTCTGGTGTGCGTTATTCATCGGGAGTCTTTTTTAGTCGTGCGACTGATACTGTAGATCGAGGCTATCAAATAGATCTTATCTTTGATCGAGCTGATAATGTTTATACCATATGTGAAATTAAATACTTGCATAGCCGTGTTGGTACAAGTGTCATTGATGAGTTTGAGAAAAAGCTTTCGTGTTTTCCCAGCAAATCCAATAAAACAATTCATAAGGTTTTGATTTGTACAGAAGGTGCTGATGAGGCTTTGATAGGAAGACCATATTTTGATGCGGTTATAACGCTTGATCAGTTGTTTGATAGTCGCTACTGGTAAGAAGACCGCCCTATGTAAATGTCGTAATTTAGTCGCCCTGTGGCCATAAATGTTCTTCACATAGTCCTATGAGTCTTAATGCGATGTACCCTGTTCCTGTTGAGAAAATTTTTTCCATGCCTCTTCGAAAAGGAGTGGAGCCTCTAATAGTATAGAACGGTGGTCAGTATCGGGAATTATGCGTGCGGTTAATCTGTTTTTATTTTGAAAATATTCTTGATATACCATGACTTTTGTTGCATCTAATCGCTCATCTTCACGTCCAATAAAAAGTGCGTAAGGCTTGGTGATCTTTGATACTATTTCTTTTGCATTATATGGGAACATCGCCATAGCCATTGCGCATGTGTAATGCGATAGTATTAAAGGATCCGGTTTCCCTAGCCATTCTGGTGCATTGAAAAATATTGCGGGAGTATGAGAAAACAATTGTCCGCCAGAAAGAGCATACGCGATTAAGGCCCATTTTTTTGGTTTAACAAATTGTTTTGAAGGGTCAATTTCTTCTTTAGTAGTACCAGAATCTGAGCCAAAAAATGGTGCTAAGAAAATATAACCATCAACGTTGTCTTCTTTTTTTTGAGCCAGGTAGTTAATGATTAAGCCACAACCGGCAGAATGACCTGCAAGTAATATTGGTATATTTGGATGTTGTGCGGTGACAAAATCAATAACGGTATCAATATCATCCCATACCTGTGTACGTGATGAAGTATCGCCACGAGGACCTTGCGAATGGCCATGGCCACGAATATCGATGAGGTACATGCTAATGTCATAGAGCTTACTTGTTTCTTGAGCCATGTTTTGGCAAAGTGCATTGCTCCAATTTCGAGCTCCGTGATAAAAAATTACGATTGCCTTTGGTTGAGGATCAGAAAGAAACGGGTAATAAGCTAGTTGTATTCCATCACGTGCTTTCAGAAAATGTGGATTATGCACGGTGAAACTAGAGAATATTTTTTTAATTTCATCCTGTTTGAATCTTTGTGTCATTGCCTGATGCATATGAATGGGGTGAGCGTTCTTATTTTCTTTAAAAAAAACTAAGTAACTTGTAAGACTAAAAATTATTATTGATCCGATAATAATGAGGTATTTCATTAGTGTGTTTCTCCATAAATGGTTATTTTACATAGTGGACAGACAGGATTGATGGCGAGCCATGATTCAAGGCATGATTCATGAAAGCGATGATTGCAGATGGTAAGGACCCATGGGTTAGTTGATTCATTTTTTGTTTCATGGCAAATGATACATTTAGGGTTGTCAGGGATTTCAAGTAAAGAAAGTTTTTTTAAATACATTACATTATCAACGGTTATGTTTAATGCATCTAAAACAGCGGCAATAAAAGATTTATGGTGATAGAACGCATAAGTTCTGTTGAATAATGTCATTGATAATATCGGTAAGATTCCAGTAGAAAGTAAGCAAATGGTTGTAAGGTAGCCTGGACCGAATAGGGTCTTAAATATATCCAAGGATACCGGGTAGAGGAGCATACAACTTACGAAAAAGAATAAGACACATTTTATGTCATCTTCATGGATAGTACGTTCAATTTGATGAGGAATATCCTCTACAGCCTCTGTTAATAGAAATTTTAGCAGTTGCGAGTGCCCTAGATGTTTTTTTAGACAGGCTAATGTTTGTTCTTTGTCTTCGTATGAGAAAATAGTAAGAGCAATTCTAATTTTTAGCTTTAAACATTCTTGGTGTATTTTTTTATTGTGACAACTATTACCTAGTTCATTTTTTATTGTTGCAAGTCGGGCTAGTACTTCTTTCTTGTATTCTGTTAGATTTTTTTTATCTAATTTTTGTATGTCGGTTAAGCATTCTGATAGTATTGTTATTTTATTTTTTTCGCTTGAATGCCTTTTGGTCTTAGGTTGCATTGTGTGAACGTTACTTATTCCGATAACAATGCTGGTAACGAACAAGAATAAGAATAATTTTTTCATAATTTAGTTCTACTTCTAAAAAATTCTTGTTACGTCATGTAGTTAAAAAATTTGGAAATACTCTTAAGTCCGTAAGCAGTAATTTTTTCATCGAGGGGAAATATCTCAGTTCCAGGGTATATAACAAAAATATGATCTAATCTGAGGTCAGTGAGGGCAATGCGCATTGATTTAGTTGTTTTTGGAACATCAGCATATTTAAATTCAAAACCAATTCTTTTGCCGTGTAACATAATAAATAAATCGAGTTCTGCATCAGCGTGTGTGGCCCAGAAAAAACATTCTTCAGAGCGTAATCCAAGAAATTTAATAATTTCCTCTAGCGCAAAACCTTCCCAGAATGCACCAAGGCGTGGAAAAATATCAAGGTCTGAAGTATTCCGAATATTGAGAAGGGCATGCAAGATGCCGCTATCACGAAAATAAATTTTTGGTGATCTAACTTGTCTTTTTTTTATATTTTCAGACCACGGAATTAATTCGCGTATCATAAATGTACCGATGAGGATATCAAGGTATCGACGTACGGTAGGGTCAGAAACTCCTAAGGAGCGCGCAATTTCACTGGTGTTGAGTGTTTGCCCATGATAATAGGTAAGCATCATCCAAAAGCGAAGTAATTGCTTTGCCGGAAGATTAAACCCAAGGTTAGGAATATCTCGTTCCAAAAATGTTGTTATGTAATTTTGTCGCCATAAAAAGCTGTCTGACTCATTATCTGCCAAATAAGAACGTGGAAATCCACCGCGTAACCAGAGAGTGTTAAGATCTCCTGTTTCAGTTAGGGAAAGAGGTGGTAATTCAATATAACCTATGCGGCCGGCCAATGTTTCTGATGATTGACGAAGTAAGTCTCGTGAAGCACTACCTAATACTAAAAGATTTCGTTTATGTGATGGGTCATCGACTAGAACACGAATGGCGGGAAAAAGGTCAGGACGCATTTGAATTTCATCAATGATGATCAGTTTCTCTGGCTCACTTGAAAGGGCGAGCATTGGGTTTTCTAGACGTTTAAGGTCTAAGGCATTTTCTAAATCAAAAGCACGTATCTGGTTATCTCTCTTTTCCTTGGCAAATGCACGAGCAAGAGTGGTTTTTCCTACCTGACGAGGCCCTAAAAGCGCACAGACAGAATGAATTCGAAATTGTTGCTCGATTTGCTGGAGAAAATGCTCTCTTTTAAACATAAAGTTCCTTGAAATTTTAATATGACAAGTTAAATATTCAAGGAATAATTGTACCATAGTTCCTTGAATATTTAAAAGTTAATGTTAAAATTTCAAGGAACTTGAGTTTTTATCTTACTTTTTATCAAAAGGGCGAGCGTCGTAGAAGAGCTCTATTTTGGTGATAAGTCCGTCTTGAATAGTCATGAGTGCGGATGATGAGAAGGTGCCCATGGGTGCTGGAAAATGTAAATCATAAACGATCATGGCCTGATCTTCTGAGTCAAGCTTTGCACGTATGGTGAGTGTCTCAAACAAGGATATAAATTTCTGTGTAGCTTCGATAACGGCCTCTTTGCCGGTCATGCTATCAAGAGGGTGAGTGAATTGAATGTCCGGATGAAGATATTTTGAAAGACTTTTAATATCTTTCTTTCCCATTGCGCTATAATACGCTTCAGCTATGGCAATATTGCTTTTAATCATAATTATCCCTTTCTGTAATGATTGTTATATCTTTAATTGAATATAGGTTACTATATTCAATATGTCAATGCGGCGGTGAATACTTAAGTTTTTTCAAAAATATGCTACGTTTGAGTACATTATTTTGTCTTATAAGGGGGCTTTATTTACCATGCCAGATCGTAAAAAAAGAATGTATAACTCTGAGAATAGAGATGCGAAGGCCGTAGCAACGAGAAGTCGTATTCTTGAAGAGGCAAAAGAGCTTTTTCAGTCTGAAGGCTTTGCGTGTGTAACGATTGAGAAACTGGCTCAAGAGGCACACGTTTCAATGCCGACGATCTATGCGCTTTTTCAATCTAAGCGGGGTATCCTTCGTGCCTTAATGGATGAAGTGCTTCCTGTTGGTCAATTCGAGGCTCTTGTTCAAAGGTCAAAAGAAGAAACGTCGGCACCAAAGCGACTTAGGATAGCTGCTAAAATTGCGCGACAAATATATGATGCAGAGCGGGAACAAATGGATATTTTTCGCGGCGCATCTGTGTTAACACCTGAATTTAAAGAGCTTGAGAAAGAAAGAGAGCAACGTCGGTATAAACGACTGGAAGAGGGGGTTTGCTGGATGGCGAAAGAAAAATCTTTTATTAAGGGACTTAGTGTATCCAAAGCGCATGATATCTTTTGGGCTTTTACGGGGCGAGATTTGTATCGCATGCTGGTAGTTGAGCGGGGGTGGAAATCAGATGCATATGAAAAATGGCTTGGTCAGCTGCTAATTCAAACACTTCTTGGGGCTGATGAGTAATAAATTTTTTTTAAAATTTAATGAATCAGTAACTGCGTTTGACTCTGCATTTCTTTGATGGTATGGTGCAAAGACGTTTTATATTTTTAGCCTTCAATTCATAAGATTGTAAGAGGCCGTTATGAAAGTTACCATCTCAATTATCTAATTCTGCCACGGATAAGCGCTTAAAAACGTTTAATTTTGGCATTCTTTTATCTCATTTCAAAAAAAAGTCTGTATTGACGGACAATTTATTTTTAGAATTACTCTTTGGAGTAAAGAAAGAAATATACATGCATTTTATGAAAAAGTTTTTGTCACAAAGACATAAGCAAAGAATGTTATTGCCATGCTTCTTTATGGGCATTATGGCAATAAGCACTTGTATAACAATAGTATCAAAAAACTATCTTGAAGGTATTCAAATGAACAAACAAGTTGAACTAAAAAAGTCAGGTCAGTTTTTAGCAAAAGATAAGCATGGAACATCGGTGGTTTTCGAATGGTCTAAGACCAACATAGTCTCTTCTGATTTTGCTGCAGCCATGAAAGATGCTTGGGAGTTTGCTCGCGATGCCTACACATCAGTAGAAATGCAATTTTTAAAAGCATTCCCTGATGTGGTCGGCAAAGAACCTTATTTTAAGCCATTTGAGTCATTGTTTCAAAATGGCTTTGTCAACGTTGATTGGAAAGCTGCTGAAGTGATTATGCAGTCAATTCTGCAAGGGCATTTTGTATTTGATCCAGCAATATTTCCTGAGCAAATAAAAAAAATGTATGAGAATGATCAAGCTTTTTTAGTGGTAGCGAGAGATGCAAAAACAGAAAAAAGTCTTGGTTTCATAACGTTTATCATTCGTACAAATTATGCTGCAGGCGATGTAAAAGTTATGAGTTTTGCTGTAGATGTTGCGCATCAAAAGCGTGGGCTTGGTAAACTCCTTATGAGTTCGATCTTTAGGATAGTGCCTGATATCAAGCGAATCTTTCTTGCCACTCGTGTTACCAATGATATCGCACTGAAAGCCTATGGTTCATGGGGATTTGTCAAAGATGATAAACCTGTTTTGGATCATGCATTTAATCTTGAGCATTGGACGTTTATGGAATATAAAACTGAACAATCAGATGTGTTACAAAAGGTTGCAGCACGTTTGGTTAAGTAATCGTTAACAAGAAGTAAGTTAAAACGTAAACGGGGCACTGTTGGTATTAATCGATAGTGCCCAGTAAATAATCTTATAGGATATAATATGTCACGTTTATCAAAAATACTTATTTTAGTACTCACTATTGGTGGGTGTGGGGCGTTAACCTTTTGGTACCAATCATCAAAACACAAGCAAGATGGCTATCAAATTATTTATCTTAATGGTGGGTCAAGCTCAGGAAAATCTACATTGGCTCGTGCCTTACAAGCAAAGCTTCAAAAACCTTTTTTGGTTATCGGTATTGATCAAATGATATTTATGATGCCCGAAAAACTTAATGATTGGCACAATGGCAGCATGGCTCCTGGCTTTAGCTGGCAACCGGTCAAAGACGAAGAGAGAACTATTATAGCCTCTGAAATTCACGTAGGTTCATTTGGAAAACACATAATTCGCACATTAAAAGATGTCGTGGTTACGCTTGCTCAGTCTGGTCATCATGTAATGATTGATGATGTATCATTTGGCAAAGAACAGGTTGATGCATGGCGAGCTATTCTTAAACCGTTTAAGGTTTTGTGGCTTGGTGTTTCTGCGCCGCTTGATGTGATTGATTCTCGAGAAAAAGAACGTGGTGACAGAAAACTTGGTACAGCGCGTTGGCAAGCTGAAAAGGTTCATGTAGGGGTTGATTATGATCGGATGATTAATACTCATGAACAAAGTCCCGATGAGAATGTGGCTATCATTTCAAAGTATATTGAAGGCTTAAAATGAATAATGTGTTATCGCACAATTTATGGTCTTTTGTATGGTGTTTTTTGAAACCATTCAAGCGCATTGGTGTAATCTATGTTTGCCTTGCGATGCTTGCAGGGTTTTGGGGACCTTGCAACAGTTTGTTGATTAAATATATGATCAACACTTTATCGTTATCGCATGGTGAAAATGTTTCGTTGTTAACTTGGCCAGCGGTGCTTCTTGTATTAAATTTTATAGTCTTTGATAATGTTACGTGGCGTTCGATTGAATACTTAAGTTACAAATTCCTGCCAATAATTAAGAATGAAATCATTAGTGAGACATTTAGATTTGTTCTTGGCTCGTCGCATCAATTTTTTCAGAATAATTTATCAGGTCGTATTTCTAGTCAGATCAATACACTTGCTGATAATATAGAACGCATTTTACACAACATAGCCAAAGATTTTTTTCGTGGATTTTCATTACTATTGATTGCATTTGTAAGTACGTATTATATAAACCCAATGTTCTTTTATACATTGGCATTATGGTTTATTGTATTTTTTTCATTCAGCATCGTCATGTCAAAACGTCTTGTGCATTTAGCAGATGCCCACGCTAGTTCCGAGTCTATTATTTCTGGTCAATTAGTAGATAGCATTACTAATACCAGCAACGTGAAGATTTTTGCTAAAAGCTCTTACGAAGTATCCCGCCTTGAAAAGGCCTTACTCGTTACCAAAGAAAAATTTCAAAAAAAAGAAATATTTTTAGTAACGCTCTATTCTGTTCAAGGCGCACTGATTGCTATAATGCTTAGTTTTATGGTTTATTTTTTAGTTCATTTATACAAAATTCACTTGATAAACGTTGGTGATTTTGCACTTATTCTAGGATTAAGTATGGAAGTTGCTCATACAACCTGGTATACGATGTCGCAAGTCGATGAGTTTTATCAAGCAGTTGGGAAATGTAAACATAGCCTGGCCTGTCTAATTGTGCCACAAGATATACAAGATAAAGCAGATGCACAAAATTTATTAGTCACAAAAGGCCAGATTACTTTCGAACATGTTAAATTTAATTATAAAGACACAAAATCACTTTTTCAAAACAAGACTATTACGATTGAGGCGGGTCAAAAAGTTGGTTTGGTTGGTTATTCTGGTGGTGGCAAATCTACCTTTGTAAATCTAATACTCAGGCTTTACGATGTGACTGACGGTCATATTTTTATTGATGGCCAAGATATTCGTAATGTCACTCAGGATAGTTTACGTAGTAATATTGCCATGATTCCTCAAGATCCATCGTTGTTTCATCGCACCTTGATGGAGAATATCCGTTATGGGAAAATTCAAGCAACTGATGAAGAAGTAATTGATGCTGCAAAAAAAGCTCATGCTCATGAATTTATCAATAAGTTACCGCAAGGTTATGAATCTCCTGTTGGTGAACGTGGGGTTAAACTTTCGGGTGGCCAGCGTCAAAGGATTGCCATTGCTCGAGCAATTTTAAAAAATGCGCCAATTCTAATACTTGATGAAGCTACATCTCAGCTTGATTCTGTTACTGAAAGTGGTATTCAAGATAGCCTGTGGGAATTAATGCAGAATAAAACAACGATTGTCATTGCTCATCGTTTATCAACACTTCTCCATATGGATCGCATCATTGTATTTGATCAAGGCAAAATTATGGAAGATGGTACTCACAGTGAGTTGCTTACCAGTGGAGGACTATATAAAATTCTATGGGACGCTCAAGTTGGTGGATTTTTGCCAGAAAAAGTTGGAGATTGAATGTGAAAATAATTATCAGAAAAGCATGCCTTGAAGATGCTTTTGCTTGCGCGCAAGCTGAACGAGAAATAGCAGAAATTCCTGGCTTTCTTGTTTCAAAGCCATTCTAAAAGTGTTATTTACTTGGTTGCTGAATGCAACGGAGAGCTTGTAGCGCCTGAAAACCTTGGTAACTTGTATGTTAATGACATACACAGAACTATATCAACAAGCGAACTTACACTCGATGAATACACAAAACTTGCCTTCTCGTAGGCTCAATGTGTATGGGATGCATAGGGGCAACATCATGAATAGGTGCGTAGCTGGTATAAAGAATATTTATCGCAATAATCTCCTTATTTGTCGGCCTTTATACCGAACAAGTAAAGCATGGTTGATTTTTAACCATAAATCACCGTATAATGGTTAAAAATCAACCATGCTTTACTTGTTCCCTTTTAACGTGGGTTTTATTTATGAAAAGATTACTCGATTTTCATCTAAAGCAATGGAAAACATCTCCATTGCGAAAACCACTTATTCTTTATGGTGCTCGGCAAGTAGGGAAAACACACGCGGTTAGAGAATTCGGAAAATCATTTCCTCTTTTTATAGAAATCAATTTTGAAATCTACCCAGAGTTTCGTGAAGTTTTTGAAAAAGACCTTGATCCTCATCGCATTACGCAGGCAATTTTTGCACGTATCAAACAACCAATTATTCCAGGACAAACGCTCTTATTTTTTGATGAAGTTCAAATAGCACCACAAGCAATAATTGCTTTGCGTTATTTTTATGAAATGATGCCTGAACTTCATGTAATTGCTGCTGGTTCACTCTTACAATTTGCTATAGAACAAGTTGGTATGCCGGTTGGTCGCGTGCAATCAATGTCTGTTTATCCGGTTTCTTTTATGGAATATTTAGCTGCAAGCAATGAACAACTATTGTTGCAAAAAATTCTTACGCATACCTCTGAAGTAGCTATGGATCAGTTTTTTCATACAAGAATTTTAGAACTTTTAAGTGAATATTTAGCATTTGGAGGTATGCCTGCAGTTTTAACATGGTGGTTACAAACAAAAAATCCAGTACAAAGTAGTTCTCTGCATCACACAATTTTACAAACATACAAGCAAGACTTTAATAAATATGCAAAAAAACATCAGATAAAGTATCTTGACCTTTTATTTGCTGAAGTTCCTCGTCAGTTAGGAAGTAAATTTCAGTTTAATGAAGTACCTGGTGAATTTAGAAAACGAGAATTAGCACCAGCTATAGATCTCCTTGTGAAAGCTGGCATTGTTTATAAGGCTTATCATTCTGCGGGACAAGGTCTTCCTATAGGAGCACAAGCAAATTTTGATGATTTTAAAGCGCTCTTTTTAGATGTTGGATTGGCGCAAGCAATTCAACATTTTGATTTTGGAGAATGGTTTATTAATCCACTTACACAGTTTATCAACAAGGGAGCTTTGATTGAAAGTTTTGTTGGGCAAGAAATTTTAGCATATAGCGACCCCTTACGACTTAAAAATTTATATTATTGGCATCGTGAAGAACGATCAAGTCAGGCGGAAATTGATTATCTTATTCAACAAGAACAGCACCTTATTGCTATTGAAGTAAAAAGCGGTGCAAGCAGTAGTCTTAAAAGTCTTCATCTATTTTTACAATCACATCAAAATTCACCTTATGGAATTAAATTTTCAACACAAAACTACTCAATTTACGAAAACATTCATTCTTACCCGCTTTATGCTATAGCGGTTATTATTGCTCAGCAAGAAGCCTTGCAAGCGTTGTATGCTTTGAGTAATAATGAGATTTAATGAAAGTATGAACATGCCATATTTAATCATTGAGCTTGATCCAGCTCGTTGGCAAGCTTACAAACAATTACGCTTGGAATCATTAGTTACAGAACCAACTGCATTTTTGGGGACGGTACAAGAAGAAAGTGCTTACCCGGACGCTGAATGGCAGGAGCGCTTAACCAACTCACTGCAGCCAGAGAAAAACTTTATGCTCTTTGCTGAAAAGCAAGGCGCTCTTGTTGGTATGATTGCCGTGTTGTGTGATAACCGTGAAAAAGTTAAACATATCGTACGCTTAGTTTCGTTTTATGTAACACCGGTTGAAAGAAACCAGGGCATAGGCTCAGCGCTTATTGCTGTATGAAAAATTTGGTTTTGTGAAAGTTGGCACATTAAAAAATGATATCTGTGTAGATGGTAGTTGCTATGATGCGTTTGTAATGGAAAAACAGGTTATTTTATAGGGGCAATTCACATGACAAAAGTCTTATCGCATAAAAAGAAGATCATCACACATCTCGGGCAACTCAATGGAGCAACTATCTTGGACTACGGTTGTGGTCGCGGTGATTTTATAGAATTACTGCTTTCATCGGATGAAAAACCACAACAGATCTACGCTGTCGATTCAAGTTTAGAAATGATTACGCATATTGAACAATTTTTCGATGCGGCAATTAAAATTGGCTTGGTTGTACCAAAGATTTGTAAGTCTCCTAAAGAGCTTACTGGTTTATCGTTTGATAAAATAATTTGTCACAATGTACTAGAATGCGTAGATGATAAGCTCGATTTCATCAATTCATTTGCTCCAATTTTAGCCGATGATGGTACATTTATTATTTCTCATCATGATTTTGATTCTGCGATTTATAACAGCTCCTTTAAAGAGTTAACACGTGAACTCATTCATGAATTTGCTGATACTCAACAAGAATGGCAGGATTACGCAGACGGTCAAATGGGGCGTAAAATTCCAGGGTTGGTGGCATCGAGTGTTTTTAAAGATCGTTTTACTTTTGAAACATGGCGAATCGTGGAACGAGAATTTAAACCTGGAACCTACGGGTTTTTAATGGCTAAAATGATTATGGATATTGTAAAAGACTCATATGATCCTAAAGCTTTAGAGTTATGGGTCCGTGATTTAGAAGAAGCAGAAAAACAACAACAATATTATTTCATCATTGATTTGGTTGTAGCTGTTTTAAAAAATGTAAAGTAGCGTAATGTCGGAGATTTAACGTGAAGATAACCATCAGAAAAGCACGCATTGAAGATTCTTTTGCTTGCGCGCAAGCTGAACGAGAAATAGCAGCAACTCCTGGTTTGCTTGTTTCAAAGCCATTTGAGCTTCTTGAGGATGAGTTTCGAACTACCATTCTAAAAAGCACTCAACCTAAAAGTGTTATTTATTTGGTTGCTGAATGCAAAGAAGAGCTTGTTGGGCATGCATTCTTGGAACCGTTACATCGCAGTGTCATCAGTCACGTTGCGGATTTAACAATGGCTATCCATCCAGGGTGGCAAGGTAAAGGAATTGGAACTCAGTTATTGCAAGCATTGATTAAGCAGGCAAAGGTAAGTGGGAATATTGAAAAAATAGCATTGCATGTTCGTGCAACTAATGAGCGGGCAATAGCGCTTTACACCAAAGCTGGATTTATCCAAGAAGGTCAGCTAAAAAAGCACGTAAAAATCAATGCAACTGAATACATCGATGACGTTTTGATGGCGTTGTTTATCAATGAATAAATTAATTATTTGATCAAAGGAGAAACCATGGTATTTCGCAAATTTAAACAAAACAAATTATGGAGAGATAAAGCTATTGAGCTTATGGAGCAAACTGGTTCAAAGGTTACCTGGCAACGTCTTGATGACAAAGCGTTAACAAAAGCTGCAGAACCGTGGTGGATTTCAAGAGCGTAAATTTGTTACGGTGGCAGAACATCTTGAAGGTAGCTTTGGTGAGCAATATTGTTTAGCTGATCCCAAAAAGTATCCAGAAATTGTAGATTAAGAGCGAGATAAATCATGCAAAAAGAAGCACCATAATGTTATTACGCGCTTATAAAAGCACTGACGTTGAAGCCATCGTTAATCTTTTTTATCAAACGATACACTCTGTTAACATCCGTGATTATACCTCTGAACAGGTTGATGCTTGGGCTCCAGTAGAATGTCTTGCTGAAAGTGAACGTAGTAAATGGGATAAACGATTTACACAAAGTACAACGCTAGTTGTTGAACATGGTGGAGTTGTTGTTGGCTACAGCAATTTTACTCAAGATGGGGAGCTGGATCATTTTTATGTTCATAAAGATTTTCAGGGCCAAGGGGTTGGTACTATGCTCATTAAGGCAATAGAAGCATTAGCTTTAAGTTCAGGATTAAAAAAATTAACCGCTGAGGTAAGTATTACTGCGAAGCCATTTTTTGAGAAGCATGGTTATGTTGTAGAAAAGGAACAAACCATTGAGGTACGAGGGCGGTGCATGAATAATTTTGTTATGAGTAAAAATGTGAAAAAGTCATGAGAAAAGTATCATTAGATATTTAGGGGAGAGTTTATGTTTTTTAAATCAGCGTGGAAAAAAGCAGACGCGCAATACCAATTGCTTATAGTAGGACTTTTTTTGAGCCGACATTGTTAACTGAATTTTGAACACCGTTTTGAAAAGTTTTTTCGACTGGCACGACACTTACAAGCGGTCTCAGTTGTTTAGATTTTTTAATTACATTGACCAGATCATCAAAATGAGACTTTGCCCCTACAAAAATTAATTGTTCAATGTATTAATATTCCATTAGAAACTATTATTAAGTGAAGTTCGTGGCTTTTCTTATTCTTATGCCATTTTACTATTGCATGAAAAAAGTACCATGAAAATTTGCTATGTTTGCTCCTTCAGGTTATAATCTACGAAATTCTTCACCTAAAATTCGATCTTTTTGTAAGCAAATCGTGTGCGTAAAGCACCTGTTCAGTGGGCCTTCTTTTTTCGGGTGGTTACCTTTTTAATAAAGGACCTAGAAGGTTTCGTAACGATAACCCGCGGAGTTAAAACTATGAGTAACGAATTGAATAACGCTACTGCTCCTGATGCAGTTGTTGCATCATCAGCTCCTACAACCAAGCCAGACATCAAAGAAATGTTACATGCTGGTGTCCATTTTGGTCACAAAACTTCCCGTTGGTCGCCTAAAATGCGTCCTTACATCTGGGGAAGCAGCAATAAAGTTCATTTAATCGACGTTTCAAAAACTGCTTTCTTACTTGGTCATGCAGGCGCATTCCTTAAGAGTGTAGCAATGCAAGGCGGCATGTTTTTGTGGGTAGGAACTAAAAGACCGGCTCAAGAAATTGTTAAGAAAACAGCAGAAGGCTTAAAAATGCCTTACATCATTAACCGTTGGGTTGGTGGTACTTTAAGTAATTATAATCAAGTTAAAAAAGCGGTAACCAGACTTCTTTATCTTCGTGACGTTTTGGCAAAGCCAACCGGACAATACAAGAAAAAAGAAATGGTTATGATTCAAAAAGAAGTTGCCCGTTTAGAGAAAAACGTTGGTGGTATTATTGATTTACAATACCCTCCTGCAGCGGTTATTGTTGTTGATGCGAAGCGTGAATATTCAGCGATCAAAGAAGCTTCATTGCTTGGGGTCCCTATCATCGGTATCGTTGATACGAATACTGATCCTGAAGGCATTAACTATGTTATTCCTGCAAACGATGATTCACCAAAATCAATTGCGTTCATCATGAACTACTTGGAAACTTGTTCCCGTGAAGGCAGAGAATATTATTTAGCCAAAGCTAAAGAAGAGCGTCCTGCTCATCGAGAAATTGCAGCTGCTGCTGAAAAAGTGGTAAATGCAGAAGGCAATGAAGATGCACCAAAAGCTCCAGTAAAAAAGTTCAGAACTCCTGAACGTGGTGATGCTCCTAAACGATTTGAGAACAAAAAGAGTTAATTCTTTTTAAGGAGAGATGGCTGAGTGGCTGAAAGCGCTCGATTGGAAATCGTGTATGCTCTGAAAGGGGCATCGAGGGTTCGAATCCCTCTCTCTCCACCATCTTACGCTCTGCGCTCTTTGAGCTTGTAGCTTTGGATGGCAGGCCATAAAAAACTTGGGCAAGGTAAGTTGGTGTTTCATGAAATCTGTCAGATCCGGAAGGAAGCAGCAGGCGTAAAACATCTCTGTATCTTGCCCTTATTTATTTCGATAGCGTTATAAGATGAATACTCAGGAAAACGTTAATCTTGCAAGGAAGTTGCGACCGAAGACCTTTGATCAGGTTATCGGGCAGGGCCTTTCCATCAAAATCTTGCAAAATAGCCTCTTTCTGAAAAAATATTTTCCCGTATATCTCTTTGCTGGGCAGCGTGGCTGTGGTAAAACAACAACCGCTCGAGTGTTTGCCTCTGCCGTAAACTGTTATGGGCTTAGTTTATTTCAACAAAGTCCTGCAAAAAATCCTATGCCGTGTCTTACCTGTATTTCCTGTTTAGCTATGGCTGAAGGAAGTCATCCCGATTTTATTGAGATTGATGCTGCTTCACATACCGGTGTTGATCATGTGCGGCAGATCATCGAATCGGCGGCCTATGTGCCGTTACTTGGTCATAAAAAAGTTTATTTGATCGATGAAGCCCATATGCTAAGTAAGGCCGCATTTAATGCGTTTTTAAAAATTTTAGAAGAACCGCCTCAAACGGTTCTTTTTATGTTAGCGACCACTGAGCGTAATAAAATTCCAGAGACGGTTTTATCTCGTTGTTTTCAGTTAAGTTTTACTGGTATTGAACATACACAGCTTAGACAGTATCTTACGGGAATTTGCCAAGAAGAAGCGATTATGATCGATGATCAAGCGCTTGATTTGGTGATTGAAGAAACGGAAGGATCAGCGCGTGATGCGCTTAATCTGCTTGAGCAAGTTCGTTTTTCTCAGGGTAACGTTACACAAGAAACGATTGTAAAATTGCTTGGGAAAGTAAGTAATAACGTTATCATTGAGTTGGTCTCTCTGATGATTGAGCAGAAACCGACCGCGTTGTTACTGCAGGTGAAGCAGGTAACGAATGCCGGTTGTTCGGCACAAGTTCTTTGGGAATTGGTAATTGAACTCTTACGAGCGTTGCTTTGGGTTAAAAATGGGGTTGAAGAATTGCCCAATCAATTTAATCGTCAGTTGTCTGAGGTTAAAGAACTAGCTGTGCTTACCGATATTCGACGTCTTCATGGCATTCTTTCAGTTTTATGGGAGCATGAATTACTTTTTTTACAAACTGCTCAGAAGCATGTTTTCTTAGAGATGCTGCTTTTACAATTGTGCCACTATACACCACAAACAAGCGGTAGTGAGGTTTCTAGTAAACCATTAGTTACGAGAAAACCAATTGTTATACCTTCTATGCCGGTTAAACAAACGGCTCAACCGGTAATATCAATACCTCAAACGGTATTGCCACCGGTTATTCCCGAAAAAATTGCTGAACTGGTAGACGAGAAAACCGCTGTGTGGCATAAGGCGTTGGGAAAAATTATAGAAACGAATGATGATGCTTTTTTGCATGCTATTTTAAAACAGGCAAAATTCATGGTGTATCGTCAGGATACCAGTACGCTGACGTTACAGTTGAGTAATAATGGATCGTTCTTTAAAGATAAAGTTCGCGAATGTATTCCGTCGTGTAAGCTAATTATTGCAGAATATTTTCCGGGGTTTATTGCCATTGATTTTGCTGAAACAGATATTACTTCGCTGATAAAATTGTTGCCAGGTAAATTAATGGATACGCCTGGGTCTAGTGTTAAAAAAAATGATAATGACAAAGCAAAGCCGCAGCCATCAGGGATGCGCACATTGAACGTTGATGACAAAGAACAGTGGCCGAGTGCAAATATCCTGTTAAACCACTTCCCTGGGGTTATTAAAATCGAGGAATAATTCTCTATGACTAAGCATGTTAATAAATTACCGACCGTTGTAGTGGTTGGTAGAACAAACGTTGGAAAATCTACGCTATTTAATCGTCTTGTCGGTGATAAAAAAAGCATTATTCTTGATCAAGATGGTGTTACCCGGGACTATATCGAAGAACCTGTTTCTTGGGATAAAAAAAACTTTATTGCCGTTGATACCGGTGGATTGTCGTATAAAAAAGGGCTTGCAGGCATTGAAAAGATGGTGCAAGAGAAAGGCTTAAGTATTATTGAAAAAGCTGGCATTCTTCTTTTTGTGTGTGACGCAAAAACAGGGGTTGTGCAGGAAGATTTGCATATCGCTCGCATGTTACGTCAAACAAAAAAACCGGTCATCTTGTTGATTAATAAATCTGATAACAGAAATGCATTGATTGAGTCTGAGCCTGATTTTTTCAAGCTTGGGTTTAAGGATATGATTTTGCTTTCTGCTGTTCATGGTACTGGAATGTCTGCGTTGTTAGAAAGGATCATTGAGCTCCTGCCTGAAGGTACTGAAGAAGCAGAGAAGCCTTCTTATAAAATTGTGATCGTTGGTAAGCCGAACGTTGGGAAATCATCATTGATGAATTTGTTGATTAAACAGGAACGTTCAATTGTTTCTGACGTTGCAGGTACTACGCGTGAAGCGATTACTGAAAATATTTTTTATCTTAGTGATCTGATCCAGGTTACCGATACTGCCGGTGTACGGAAAAAAAGCAGCATTAATGAATCACTTGAAACATTGATGGCAAAAAGTTCTTTGAGCTCAATTCGTGAAGCAAGTGTGGTGATTATGATGGTTGATGCATCGCAGGGTGCAATTTCTGATCAAGAACTCAAGCTTCTTTTCTATGCGTATGAGTTGAAAAAACCATTGCTTGTGTTGTTTAATAAAACCGATTTGCTTGATGAGTATATTCGTCAACAGCTTACGGATGATCTTGATCGTTATGAGTTTATCCTTAAAAAACTTCCGGTTCTTAACATTTCTTGTTTAACTAAAAAAAATGTGATGAGAATTCTTCATGAAGTAAAAGCGTTGATGGAGCGTTGTAACGTGAGGATTAATTCTGCAGAATTAAACGAATTAGTTAAAGGTGAACTAGAGAATAAGCCATTGTATCATAATCGTACGTTGCTACGCTTGTTTAAGATCAGAACGGTTGTAGATGCTGAAATTCCAACCTTTGTTATGCACGTTAATCATCCAACGTGGTTTGGGCCATCACAGTTAGCTTTTGTTGAAAATATTATTCGTAAAAATTACGATCTTAAAGGTTGTCCAATCCAGCTTATCGCTAAAGATGTGTAATTATGAACCCTTTGCTACGGGTATCTCATTTAAGTCAGCGGCTTGGTAAAAAGCATATTTTACAAGACATTAGTTTTCAGGCTTTTGCCGGTAAGGTTACGGTTATTCTTGGTCCGAATGGTGCTGGCAAAACAACATTTTTAAAAACAATTATCGGGCTTCATCAGCCTCCGGATGTGTCATCTGATGGGCTAACGAATGCTGTTGAATTGAATGGACAGGTAATTAATCGGTGGTCCATTTATAAAAAAGTTGAAGCGGGGCTTGGGTATCTTCCTCAGCAGCCATCACTTTTTCAACATATGACTGTACAAGATAATTTGACGGTGGTGTATGAGTACCATGAGTACTGGCGTCAGTATAAAAATCAGATATCTTTCTTTCAGGAACGTGATCGTTGGCTTGAATACACTAAGCTTTCTCATAGTCTTAAACAGTATGCCAAAGAGTTATCAGGAGGGCAGCAACGCAAGCTCGAGATTGTTCGAGCGCTGTTGATGCATCCTAAACTCATCATGTTTGATGAACCATTCGCCGGGGTTGATCCAAAATCTATTTATGAATTAAAATCTATCTTTACTGAGATGGCACAACAGGGGATTGGTATTATTCTTTCCGATCATCATGTAGATCAGTTGTTTTCTATAGCAGACATGGTTTATGTTATTTTGCAGGGGAAGGTAGTTACATCAGGGAATATTCAGGATATATTGAATAACAAGCATACAAAAGATCATTATTTAGGTAATCAGTTTTATACTGAGATGGCGGAACGGTTTTTAGATTAACTTTATAAAAGGAAGGAAGAATCTATGAATATCAAAATAACGTTTCAACATATGGAGCACTCAGATGGCATTGAGGAACATGCACGTCAAAAGCTTGTAAAGGTTACTGAATTTTTCAAAGAAGATGAGCGACCTTTACATGTTGAGCTTTGGCTTAAGGCGAATAAACAACATGCGCATCATCGTGCTGAAATTCATTTTAAAGCTCCGCATTTTACGATTGATGCTCATGATGAATGTCCTGACATGTATCTTGCTATTGATAATGCCGTAGACAAGCTCATTACGCAGATTGTTAAAGAAAAAGAAAAGCATCGAGATAAGAATCATAAGAAAGAAGATACTGAAAAGAATCAGTTCAGGTCTGATAAATATAAACTATAAGATTAAAGATTAACGGGGGCATTCGCCCCCGTTTTCAATAAAACATTTATTTTTTAGGCGAATATATGTTTTCTTCGGCTCTGTGTTCAGGAAGTTTAGCTTTGCATCGTGGACAGTTGGTTACTTTATAAAAGCATCTTGTATGCATACTTATACCGCAACAAGGTAACGTTCTTAATTCTTCTTCTTTTGCTTCTTTACAACCACAACATTTAAGATCTTCTTCAGTTTCTGAAAAACATAGCTTAAGAGGTGGAGCTCCAACGGCCATGTTATTAAACACTTTTCTGTTAGTATCAACATAACTAAAGGTGCCATTTGTCTCAATCAACTTATATGTTATTTCTTGATTTATTTGTGAAACAATTTTTATGACACGTCCTACTTTTATGGACATAAGACCATCTGGTAGACGTACTAATAGAGTATTGTTTTCTGTTGCATGTAAGGCAACCGGTACTAATGTTGGAACGATTACATTATGTTTTTTTCTACTCAATGAAATGTGGCGTGACGGTTGTTGGCAGACCAATATTAGTTGTTCTGTTCTTTTATCACGAAACCAAAAGAATCCAAGTTTGGTTTTTTCTGTCCATGTCCCTGTCGGGTATTTCATAAAAGGATCAATGTAAGTTATTGGACCATCGAGACGGAAGGGTACGAGGTCTTTTTGTTGCATCGGTTGCATGCTTGTAAGATGCATCTGGGTGAGTAGGAGAAATAGAATTAGAAGAGCACTAAGCTTTTTCAATATTACATTCTTTCGTCTAGTTGATTTAATTAGTGTTAACGCGACCAACTATTCTAATAGAATTTTAGCATTAGACAAGATTTTTATGTTGAAAAATCAAGAGTGTCGCGGTTTTGAGATATCTTATTATTCTTCGTCTTTAGGCTCGAAGCTTTCTTCTATTTTAGTTATTACGGCATCGCATTGTGGGCAGTTTATTAATTTAGTAAGGCATTGTAGGTGAATTTGGGCATTGCAGCAGGGTAATGTCCTAAATGGTCTGGTTTTATTATTACATTGAATACATTGATCAAGTGTATTAATAACGGTTGTAGCTTCACCTAATGCACATAGCCTGAGAGGCAATGCTCCTACATGTTTGTTTTGAAATTCATCGATAACATAAGTGATTCTATTTAGGAGTTCTAGAGCTTTATACTCAGTTTCTAGATCTAATAAAGCGACAATTTTGAGACGTCTTTTGGATTGTATGCATATAAGCCCATTGGGAAGTCTGCAAAATGTATTTACTTTTGTTGGGTGTGGCGAAACAGGTATTAAATTTGGCATATCTGTTTGTGTAAATCGTTTACTCCGAGCAGCTTTGCTAGGAGGGAATTTGGCTACTAGTATCATGACTTCTATAGCTTGTCCATCGTTAACTATGCTATTTTGTAACCAAAAAAAACCTTCGGGTTGTAAGCATAAGTTACTAGTTTTCGCTGATGCATCTTCTGCTGGTTTTGTGTAAGGGTCAATGTAGGTATATGTAATTTCTACTTCTCCTTGAAACGGGACAAGTACGATTTGATTTGGGCTTTGCTCTTCGGCTTGCATGCTTTTAAGGTGTGTATGGGCGAGAAGTGGTAATAAAATAATCAGAGCGCTGAGTTTCTTTAACATAAAATTCTTTCGCTTTGTGGGGGTAGAATAATAACAATCTATTCGATTAATTTAATCGAACTTTGTTGTGAAATAAAGAAGATTTTTATGTTAGAAAATCAACGAGAGTAAAGGTTCAGATATATCTTTTTGGTATTGGTTGATGAGTATTGTAAACCAGGAGAGATCAGCATGTTGCCGCATAATTTGTTGGATTGCTTTGTAGATGCGTTCTAGTTCAGGTTTATGGCTACTAAGTAAGTTAAACATGGCATGTAGATGTGGTGTGCATTTTTCTTCCCAGTCAAGCTTTGCGTAGGCGTCAACGAGTGCAGCCAAAAATTCAAGATTTTCAGGATCGCGCGAAATAAGATGTTCATAGATGCCGACTGCATTAACCCAGCGTTGTTCTTTTTTATAGAGGAAGGCCGCTTGTTGGTATTTTTCGGTTGCATCGCGTACATCAAATGATTTTAAAATATCACCTTCGATTTGTAGTGCATAGGCTTTATCTTCCAGAGAATGGGAGAGAAGTCGGTAGACATTGAGTGCTTTTTCACGCTCTTTCCGTGCAATAAGTTCTGCAAGTTTAAACCAAGCAATATTTGTTTCAGCATTGGTTTCAGCGTGATTTGACATTACCATCTCCTTCCGATTGTAGGGTCCCATTTCTTTTTCATCATTATGAAAGAGTAAAATTGCGTTACTGTCAACCATTTAATCAATATCAATAAATTTTTTTCTCGGTGTATCGAAAACCGGTTTGAATAAGCATCATTCTTTATGTGTCGATAGATAATTATTTGTCTTATTTTCTACCCCACGAGAAAGGATTTAATATTTTAAGAAAACTTCCGCCAAGCCCTTTTTTTACGCCAGTTCGAATGCGGGTAATCGCATCTTGAATGATAAAATGATAGGCCCTGTAAACGCCATAACTGGCGATGACAAGTACACATGTTATAACGATAGCGGTTACTATTTTTTTTACGCGTGCATTCATAACATTCCCCCCTACGTGGTTATTTAAAAGATTCTTTTTATTTTATAGCAAGTGCATGGGATGGAAGGCAATGGTTCAGTATCCTGAACATAATCTCGTTGATGTCCGCTTGGATTAATGATAAAATACTGTTTTTATTAGGAACTTTTAACCAATATAAATTAACATGAACACAGACCAATCTACTACATGGCTTTTCAAACAAGACAGTATTCTTAAGGGTTCTGATCAACAACGTCTTGATCAGCAAATTAATGCTGGAAAAAAAACAGCTCGTCAACGTATTGCATTACTACTTGATGCCGATAGTTTTGAAGAGATAGATCTTTTGGTGATTTCACCACATTTACCAACTAAGTTGTATACCGATGGCGTTATTGTTGGAATGGGTACGGTTGAGGGTAAAAAAGTGGTTGTCTATGCACAAGATTTCATGATCAAGGGTGGTTCACTGGGACAAAAACATGCAGAGAAAATTTGTAAGGTTATGGACCTTGCTGCAAAAATTGGGTGTCCGATCATTGGTATTATTGATTCTGGTGGAGCACGCATAGACGAAGGGATCCATGCACTTGATGGATACGGTAAAGTTTTTATGCGTAACGTGCGCTATTCTGGAGTTGTTCCACAGATTTCAGTGGTCCTTGGGCCTTGTGCTGGTGGTGCTGCATACTCGCCGGCGTTGACCGATTTTGTGTTTATGACTGAAAAAATGAGCAACATGTTTATTACCGGTCCAAATGTAATTAAGCAGGCCATTCATCAAGACATAGACAAAGAAACGTTAGGTGGTACCGGAGTGCATGGGAGTCGGTCGGGGGTTGCTCATGTGGTTACCTCAAGCGAAGAAGAATGCTTCCAGAAACTTAAGAAATTACTTTTACTTTTACCGAACAATTATTTAAACAACAACGTTTCTTCTGCGCAAGTGACTTGTCCTGATGATGAATATTTAGAGAAACTTGTTCCAAAAGATTTGCAGCAGGCTTATGACATGCATCTGGTTATTGATCGTCTTGTTGATCCAAATAGTTTTTTTGAAACACAAGCATCATTTGCTCAAAATATCATTGTTGGATTTGCGCGCATGAATGGTATGACCATTGGCGTGGTGGCCAATCAGCCTAATGTAAAAGCGGGCACCATTGATATCGATGCTTCCTGTAAAGCTGCACGGTTTATTCAGTTTTGTGATAGTTTTGAAATCCCTCTTATTTCCTTGGTAGACGTTCCTGGCTTTATGCCTGGAATTGATCAGGAGCATAATGGGATCATTCGGCATGGGGCAAAATTGTTGTATGCCTATGCGCAGGCAACCATTCCGAAGCTCACGGTTATTTTACGTAAAGCGTTTGGCGGTGCTTACATTGTGATGGGGAGTAAATCGCTGGGAGCTGATATGAATTTTGCTTGGCCGATTGCACAGATTGCGGTTCTTGGAGCACGTGAAGCGGTAACTATTTTGCAGGGAAAAAAAATAGCCTTATGTCCGTTAGATGAACAAAAAAAGGTGAGAGCAAGTTTTGAAGCCGCTTACCAAGAAGAATTTTTGAACCCGTTTGTTGCAGCGGAGTCGGGCTACATTGATGCGGTTATTGAACCGAAATCAACGCGTAGACATCTGATAAAAACATTAATGTTTATGCAACGTAAAGTTGAACTACTACCGAAAAAGAAACATGGTAACATACCTCTTTAAGAACTTGATACTTGATTTCTTGGTCTATTTATTTCTATTTTAAATAGCAATACAGGTTTTTCTTAAGGGGATTTTTTAGGATGAATGAAAACATGCCGATACTTAAATCATTTTTAAAAAGAATACATCAAACACGTTCTTGGGTTTTTTCATTGTTGGTTGCCGGTTCTATTTTGATTGCCTTTGGTTCAGTGATTATTTTTCAACGTTGTGATGTTGGATTACAATCGATCAAAGCACCAGATGTTTTAGTTGGAAAGGCTGTAACTCTCAGACAGCTTACTGAAGAATATTTCATCGATTATTACAAAATTTTTTCTCCTACGGTGCGTAAAGATCTTGAGTTTCCGGCGCAGATTACGTTTCCATGGACGATCAATTATCTTAAACATGAAATGTCACGGGTGGCAAAGGATGAGATGATTCAGTATTTGATTTTTGATAACGGAGACAAAAAACTTATCGGGGCTACTGAAATTCGTGAACTTAATGATTATGATCCAGGACAAGTGGGGATTTGGATTAATGAAAAGTATTGGGGTGGTGGCAGGGCGCTTGAAGCGATCAAGTTGATTTCTGATACGTACTTCAAAGTTCATCCTGAGCATTCAAGTTATATAGCACATGTTCGTTTATGGAATCATCGCAGTCATAAGCTTTTATTGAAGGCTGGCTTTGTTGATGAGGGATACTTTAATGAGCATGGTGAGCCAAGGCGGTACATCATGCGATATTTTAAGAATAAGTAAGTTTTAGCTTTGATTTATTGCCTGAAGAAACTCTATGATTTCTGGATTATTTTTAATTTTTGCGTAGTCCAATGGAGTTTTTCCATAGTAATCCGGTTCTTTAAGAATACGTGGGTCTGCACCTGCATCAAAAAGCATTTTTAAAATTATTTTATTACCGGTGAATGCTGCTATGTGGAGGGGGGTAATGTCATATTTATCTGATTCATTCACACTTTTAGTTGCCCCAAAGTCTAAAAAAAATTGTACAAGAGATGGATTTGCTGCATGCACGGCTTCATGGAGTAGTGTTTTTCCGTTTTCATCCGGGGTATTAAAGTTAACGCCGGCAGCAAAAATTTTGCCTATTTTTTTGCCGTTGTGTTCTTTGATTGCTTGAATGAGTTTTGGACGAAGTCTAAGCTCTTCACGTCTTTTTTTATGAATTCGTTGGTAGTTTCTGATCTTGTAGGGTTCTTTACAGAGCGGACATTTTGATGTGCTGCTTAAAATAACCTGATTTGCGCATGAAGCATGCATTGTTGCACCATGATCAATGTTATGGCAGTGCCAGTATTTTGATGCAAGTTGCTGATCTTGCGTGACTTCTTCAAGACAAATGACACATGTAGGCGTTTCTGTTGAAGATTGAGTTTTTTGTGTTGGTGTATGCGTTTTTTTTTGAGCTGCTTCAATGGGGGAATTTAGCGTAGTTATTGAAATCAGGAAATACAGAATTATGGTTATTGATCTCATGTTAAGGTTTCTTTTCTTCAAGTAAGTTAATTAATGTCGATGATGCTTGCCAGCCAATAATGGTTCCATTGGTCATCTCTTGCTTGTAAGGGCCACTGTATATAACGTAGCCTTCAGCTGATTTTGAACCGGCAATGTCATGAAATTTAGTTATGCCATCAAAATGGCTTTTGGTAACCTGTTCACTTGCTTTAATCTCTATAGGGATGAGAAATAGCCCTTGGTCAATCAAGCAGTCAACTTCAACGCGACCATTAACATCACGCCAGAAGTAGAGCGGTGCTTTGGTGCCACGGCTGAAAAACTGTTTAAAGAGATCGCTTATGATGAGGCATTCAAAGAGTGCGCCTCGAAATGAGCTAAGCGCAAGTTCTTCACTTGAGCGAATATTTAATAAGGCGCAGGCGAGGCCGGTGTCATAAAAATAAAGTTTAGATGTTTTAACGATACGTTTACTAAAATTTTCAAAATAGGGGTTGAGTCGGGTAATGATATAGCTTGCTTCAAGGATAGAGAGCCAGCTGGTTACGGTTTTTTGTGCAATACCACAACTGGTTGCAAGATCTGCTACGTTGAGTTGTTGTCCGACGCGAGCTGCACAGAGTTGCATAAACCGTTGAAAGGTGGTTAAATTTTCGACGTTGACGAGTTGTCGTACATCTCGTTCGACATAGGAGTGGATGTATGATGGATAAAGCTCAGCAGTACTGATATCTTGCGCATAGAGGCGTGGGTATGAACCTTTAAAGATGAGTTCATGAATGTTATCGGTGAGTTGTTTGTTTTCATTGAGTTCTGCAATAGAAAATGGGAGAAGGGTGAGGATGCCAATACGTCCGGCAAGAGATTGCGTAACCGCTTCGTTCATTAAAAAATTCTGTGACCCGGTTAACACAAAGTATCCAGGGCGATTTTTTTCATCAGCTGCAAGCTGGATATAAGATAAAATTTGGGGAACATACTGAAATTCATCCAGGATGATGCCATGTTCATTTTCAAACTCGCGTAAAAATCCTTGTGGGTTGTCCAAGGCAAGGGTACGGATAGAAGGGTCTTCAAAATTAAGGTATTTGTGTTTACTAAAGACTTCTTTGACGAGCGTTGTTTTTCCCGATTGCCGTGGCCCAAATAGCCCAACGACCGGCATTTTTGCAAATCGCAACAGTGTTTCAGTAATGCTTCTTTTAAATATCATAACGGCCCTTTGTGCTAAAGTATACCTTGATGATCATTATAGCACAAAAGTGATTAAAGGCGCAACAGAGTCGATATTTTGGCGGGGTATTTGATTTGTTGAAGTGACCTTTTTGGCTCAAACCTAAACCAATACATGAGGTTTAAAGCAAGAAGGCACCGGAATTTCCAGTGCCTTCTTGCTTATATTTTGATAAGTCGAATTGATTACATCTCGCGACCGAAAACGCGACCATCATTAAATGTGGTTTCGGTATTAAATTGATTAGTAAGCGGGAATCCTGATCGAAAATCTGCTTTATATTCGGCATCCAACCTTGCTTCTTCAGCCAAAAACTTACGTTCTGCTTCTTCAGCAATTCCACGATGCAACGTTACCATTTCTTTATTGCGAGTTGCTTCGTCGATTGGTTTTTCTGACGCTACTGATGCGCAGGTAAGATCATAAAATCTTATTGCAGCGCCAACTGATAGATTTGCTTTGTCATAATGTTTTTGTAGGTCACCAGCAGATTTGCTGCGATGAAATATATTTCCCCATGCTCTTACAGCGCGATCTTTTTCAGCTTTTACTTCATTGATGATTTGAGCGAGTAATGCAGCTTCTTGTTCTGCAGCCTCTTCTTGTTGCTGAGTAGTGGCTTTGCCTCTTGTTCTCGTTGGTGCTGCTTTTTTAGCTTCTGCTGTAGGGGCTTTTTTAGCAGTTTTTTTCCCAGCAAAGCTTGTGCCTTCAACTACAATGCCGGCAGCAAGTACGAGTAGTAATGATTTTAGTGATTTCATTGTTAACCCCTTTGTTTTAATGGTTGCAAGTATTGCAACATTGTCATTAATTAATCTATATTTTTTTTTTGTTTAAGTCAAAGTGGTTGGTTGAGTTTGTAAAAATGGTGAAAAACGTGAAAAATAAGGGATAAATTTTGTATTCTTTGATTGGAGTGACTGATTGTTTGACAGATTTGTATACATATTTGTATACTTAAAAGTATAAAATGTAAAATATGTTATATAAATCAGGAGATGATCATGTCAAAAATGATTCGAATGACCGAAGAAACAAGTGGCTATCTTGACGAACTAGCTAAGGAAACTTCTAAACCAAAACAAGATTTGCTTGCACAAGCTATTTGGGAACTTTACAAGAGAAACTTTTTTGAAAGACTCAATGAGGCTTACATAAATCTTAAAAAAGACCCAGTTGCGTGGGAAGAGGAATTAGCTGAAAGGCGTTTATGGGATGTTACGCTTCTTGATGGACTTAATGAGGATAATGACTATGAATATTAAGCCTTCTCAAGGGGAAATCTGGTTGGTAGCTCTTGATCCAGTTGTTGGCCATGAACAAGCGAAGACGCGGCCATGTCTCATTGTTTCTGATGATATGCTTAACCACGGGGACACAGACTTATCTTTCATTATCCCATTAACATCAAAAGACAAAAAAATGCCATCGCATGTTACGATTAATCCTCCTGAAGGAGGATTAAGAAAAGTATCATACATTATGTGTGAACAGATGAGATCTCTATCACACCTACGGTTTGGAAAAAGCTGTTTAGGGGTTGTAAGTCAGAAGACTATGGATGCGGTTAGAATACGGATCCGATTTTTGTGTTCCTTGAAACCATAAAATATTATTTTAAAGTTTATAAGGTTGTTTTACCCAAGCAGAAACTTATGAGGAGCTTTTGGTGAATATTAAAGAAGCCTTAACTCTTTATACTGATGAGTTTGATGACGAATTTGATTGGAACTATTAAGCTTTCTTATCTTCTCGTTCTTAATTTCCTCAACAAAGTGCTATTTTTACGGTAGTCTTCATGAATGTTTCAAGAATGGTTTTAGAAATTCAAGGAGGCTCTCATGATGTGTAATGCTCAGAATATTTTTTTGGTTCTTTTGTTATTATCAGCGTGCATAATTGCTGTATTTACGTACTACCGGTCTGGGGAGGCTCAAAACAAAGGAACTCTTATGCCACAAAACAAAAAAATTCTTTTTATTCTTATGCCTAGAGACTTTCAACCGCTTGAATTTGCAACGCCGTACGCTATGCTCAAAAAAGCAGGACATTCGGTTGATATTGCTGGTTTTAATGTAGGGATAGCGGTTGCCTCTAATGGTACTGAACAAAAAATTGACCGTGTGCTTGGTGCATTGACCAATGAAGATTTTGATACCTACGATGCATTGGTTATTCCAGGTGGACCAGGGTCAACGGAATTTTTATGGGGAAACAAAAAAGTTCAAAACGTGGTCCGTTATTTTTATGAAAAGAAAAAAATCGTTGCTACTATCTGTTATGCCTGTATTGTGCCGGCAGAGGCTGATTTGTTAGTGGGCAAAACAGCAACGGTATTTCCAACGGAAGAATCAAAACAACTATTTACACAACATGGGGTTACGTTTTCAGCTAAAACCTGTGTGATAGATGTAAATGAAAAGATGATTACGGCGCAAGGCCCAGCGTATGCGGCAGAATTTGGACAAGCAATCATTGACCTTTTAGGTTCATAACTCCTTATAGAAGGCTATCATGGCAAAAAATAAAATATTTGATACATCAGAACTCTATCCTAAAACGCTTTTATTAGGCGTTTATACGCCCGACAATCGTTCCATTGATATGGAATATTATTTTGAGGAATTTTTAAGTCTTGTTGATACGCTTGAACTTCCTTACGATGAAACGCTCTTTTTTAAAGTTCGTGACGTAGATAAAAATCACTTCTTTACTAAAGGTAAAATGCAGGAGGTTGTTGATTACTGCGCCGAGCATAAAATCGAACAATTGGTTATCTCTGAAATTTTGAGTCCTAGTCAGGAAAAAAATCTTGAAGAAGCTGCTAATTGTACCGTGTTTGATCGTGAAAAACTGATTCTCGAGATTTTTAAAAAGTCAGCCAAAACATCCGAAGGAAAAATTCAGGTCGATATGGCTGAAATGGAGTACATGCGGTCACGATTGATGGGTAAAGGCAAAGACTATGCTCAACAGGCTGGGTACATCGGTGGTGTTGGTCCAGGGGAAACGCTGAAAGAAGAAGTTCGTCGGCATTTTGCAGAGAAAACACGACAAGCAAAAAAGAAATTAGAAACATTACAACGTTCTCGTCAGACACAACGTCATCGTCGTTTGGAAAGTAATATCCCATTAATTTGTATCATCGGGTACACTAACGCAGGCAAGTCAAGCCTGCTCAATCAGTTAACTAAGAGTAATGTGTTGGCAGAAGATAAACTGTTCGCAACATTGGATGTTATTACCCGTGAGTGGTACTTAACCCCGCAAGATAAAGTGTTGATTTCTGATACGGTTGGATTTATAAGTCGATTACCCCACAATTTGATTGAAGCATTTAAATCGACGTTGGATGAGCTTACGTTTGCTGAGCTATTTGTTCATGTGATTGATGTGAGTAACCCATCATGGCGGAATCAAGTGGCCATTGTGCGTGATACAATCAAAGAGCTAGGTGTTGATAAAAAGCCAATGATCTATGCATTTAATAAAGTTGATAAGCTTGAACCGGCAGAACTTGAAACATTACAGGCCGATCTGGATCAATTTACACCGCATGTGTTGATTTCAACGCTGTCTCGTGAAGGGGTGGCTGGGTTGATGCCATTGGTTGAAGACTATTTGTTGAGGAAGATAACTAAGTAACGGCTGGTTACAGAACTAAAAGAAGACAGGGTATGGTGTTCTAAAGCATTATACCCTGTCTTCTTTTATAAGCATCTGAAAACGCAGCTCCCTGAATCGTTGACAAGTAAGTTATCTTTCTTGATAAGATAACTGCAGGACGAGCTTTAGGATTACCAGGGGCGTGTAAAAAGGGGTGGAGAATGTGTGTTATCTTACGGTTATTTTTTTGGCTAAGTTTTTTAGTTATTCCATTACAGATTTACGGTGATTCTGGAATCGATCTCTCATTCTCTCTTCCCGTTAAAAAATTTCCTGATGCTGTTTTTCCTATTCAATTTCCTGCCCCTGCATTTCCTGAGGCTATTTGTTCTGATGCTCCGGTTCTGGTGCCGGTTATCATGATTAAGAATGAAGAATCGGTTATTAAACAAACATTACAACCGTTTGTAGATGCTGGCGTTAAGCATCTTTTTGTGTTTGATACGGGATCGACGGATAAAACAGTTGCTATGGTTCAAGAGTTTTTTAACGAGCATCATCTTGATCAGGCGGTGTTGCGTGAAGAACCGTTTGTAGATTTTTCTACTTCGCGTAATCGTGCATTAGAACTAGCCGAAGAAGCGTTTCCGAAGGCGCGTTTAATGATCATGCTTGATGCTGAGTGGTATATTCAAAATGTTCAGGGGTTGGTTAAGTTTTGTGAAGATCATAAAGATGATGATTCACACTGTTATTCGATACGCATTGTTTGTGATAATTTCTTGGATTATATTAATCATAGGCTTTTACGACCTGATGCTAAGATGCGATTTGTTGCTCCGGTACATGAGTACATACCGGTTAATGGGCGTAAAGTTGGTGATGTGCCGAGTAATATTTTTTTTGCATGGAATGCTAACGCAGTTGGTCGACAAAAATCACATAAGCGCCTTACGTGGGATGCTGAAATATTGGAAAAAGAACTCAAAAAAAGTCCTGTTGATGGGCGTACGTTGTTTATGTTAGGTCAAACGTATCATGGCTTAGGGAACATTGATAAATCGATAGAGTGCTACGAAAAGCGCGCAAACATGTATCTTGATAAAATCAATGAAGAAACGTTTAGCGCACAGTATCGCGTTGCTCAGTTGTATGAGAGCCAAGGAAAATGGGAAAAAGCTTCGCATTATTACATGTCTGCGTATTCATTGCGGCCTGATCGGGCTGAGCCATTAGTTGCTTTAGCGCGTTATTATCTTGTGAAAAAATTGTTTCCTGCTTCATATTTATTTGCTAAACAGGCGGTTGCTATTGAATATCCACAAGCGCCATGGATGATTGATAAAAAAGCATATGATTTTGATCGTTATCGTGTTGCATCAATTGCTGCATGGGAAATGAATGATTATGTGGTGGGCGAAGATGCAGCTAGAAAAGCATTAGAGGTTAGCCATAAGTATGGTTCTGACTCGTTGACTAGTGCCCAACAGGTGCTTGATTGTTATGTAACGCGTGCGCGTTGATTTTAGAAAGGGACGTACGATGAAAATGCGTATCGCGATTAATGGTTTTGGACGTATCGGACGAGCGTTTCTTCGCTCGGTGTTGTTAGACTCACAGGCAGCAAGTAAGATAGAAATTATTGCCATTAACGAAGGTCCGTCACACGCTCAACAGATTGATGTGCTATTCAAATATGATTCAGTGATGGGTGAATTTCCTGGTGATGTCAGGTCTGATGGCAAGGTGCTCACGATCGGTTCAATTAACATTAATTTATATGCGTCAGCTGATCCAGCAGCATTACCATGGAAAGCATTAGGTATAGATTGGGTAATTGAAGCATCAGGTTTTTTTACAACACATGAAAAAGCGTCGTTACATCTTAATGCGGGAGCAAAAAAAGTATTGATTACGGCTCCTTCAAGAAACGCTGACTGTATCGTTGTTCCCGGGGTTAATAATGATGCGTACAATGTCGATCGTCATAATATTGTGTCGTTGGCTAGTTGTACAACTAACTGTTTTGCTGCCGTACTTAAGGTTCTGTGTGAGCAGGTAACCGTACAGCAGGGCATGATGACGACGGTGCATGCGTATACCAACACCCAAGCATTGCTTGATGTAGCTGATGATGATCCACGCAAATCACGTGCAGCTGCGTTGAATATTATTCCTACGAAAACAGGAGCGCGCGATATTATCACTAAAATTTTTCCACAACTTGATGGTAAACTTGAATCTATGGCTTTGCGGGTACCGGTTCCAGATGTGTCATTTATCGATTTTACGTTTACCACAAAAGAATTATTAACGGCGGAACAGTTGAATGAATTTTTTCGTAAAGCTTCAGGATCTTCAATGCGCGGTGTACTTGCATACAGCGATAAACCCTTGGTTTCATCGGACTATCTGGGGAATGCTCATGCAGCTATTGTTGATGGGTTACTTACTAAAAGCAATGGTTCTATGAGTAAGGTTTGTGCGTGGTATGACAATGAGTTTGGTTATTCTTCTCGAATTAAGGATTTTTTGCTTCACAATACTCTAAAGATTGCTTAGACTGTCCTTCATAATTCTTAACGTAAAAGGCGGGCCCATAGCTCAGGGGTTAGAGCAGTCGGCTCATAACCGAAAGGTCCCAGGTTCAATCCCTGGTGGGCCCACCACTCACATCCACACTTTCCTAATCTACGGGGAGAACCATGGTAGGAAAAATTCTCTGGCAACAACTTAAGTTTCTCGCGGAATGTGATGAAGCCATCATCGAAACGCAGAAAAATATCGAAATACTAAAAGACGAACAGGATACAAAGCTTTATGCGGTAGAGGATCTTGAAGAAGAGATTTTTGAGAAAAAACAGCTTGAACATGAAGGCAAAAAAAATGTTGCATTACAAGAGCTGTATGCAAAAGAGCTTGCAGATCGTGAAGATGCTTTGCGACAAAAGATGAAGGCCGTTACGCATAAGAAAGAGCTTGATGCTCTTGAGCGAGAAATGAGCGATCTTGCACGAAAACAAGAAGTTCATGATGTTGTTTTGATGAAGGCATGGAGTAATCGTGATCTTCTCCTTAAGCAGCTTGATAGTCAAAAAAAGGTTTTAGAAGAGCAAGCGCAGGAAGTAAAAAACAATGCTGCTGCTTATGAAGATCAAATTGAAGTGCTGACAAAAAAATTACAAGAACAGAATGATCATCGCAAGAAGATGCTTCAGGGCCTTGATGCTGAATGGCGTAAGCGTTATGAACGCATAAAGAATACGGTTAAAGATCCGATTGTGGCTCTCGTACAAAATTCTTGTGGCGCTTGTTTTTATCTTGTAGCATCCAAAGATCTTGTTGAGTTGAAAAAAAGTCATATTATTATTTGTCGTAACTGCTATCGATTTATTTATTATGAAGAAGTTGCTCCAGCACCGTTACTCGTTCCATAACGTTATGAGTAATCGTGATACTGGTCAGCTAGCGCTGTTTGATTCTCCTATAAAAAAAATAGAAAAAGCGTCTACATGGGTTATTCATGTAGACGGTGCTTCACGTGGTAACCCTGGACCATCCGGTGCAGGGATTTATATTTATGATAAAACAGCGGCAAAAGCCTTGGCAAAAGAAGGCTTTTATTTGGGAACTAAAACCAATAATCAAGCTGAATATCTGGCCTTAGCGCTAGCCGTAATCTTATTACAACAACTGCTAGCTCAGCATCAGGCGCCGATTGAAACTGTACAAATCATTTCTGACTCAGAGTTATTGATCAAACAGATGCAAGGCCATTACCGCGTTAAAAACGCGGCACTCTTAGAAATTAAACTAGTTGCAGAACGACTTCTGCGTTCGGTTCCGCACAGCTTTAAGCATGTGTTGCGTGAACACAATAAAATTGCTGATCAGTTAGCAAACCAAGGCGTTGACCTTAAAAAGAAGGTTCCAATGCTTGTTCGGGAAGAATTAAAAAGTATTAACCTTTCATTACCATAAGAGTTGATTCATGCGTTATTTGTTTATGTTACTTCTAGCTGTTGTTTTTTTTATGGCTCCGTCAGTTGTTGTTGCTCACCAGAAAAATACGAAGAAACATTCAGCAAAAAAGCAGGTTGTTAAAAAACCTGTTGTGAAGAAAGCTCTTGAGCTTAACGAACAGCCTGAAGATATTACGCCATACCTTGTCAGTAACATTTACATTAAAGTGCTGCTTCATGAACAAAGTTCAATTCCGTTAGATAATTTGTTTATCGATTCTCCTGAAGGATTTGTTTTAGAAAATCCTATTCAAAATGGTACCAAAGGTGTGTGGAAAGCAGAACGTATTAATCTTGCCGTGAAAGACAATGTGCTTTATGTTCAGTGTAAAGATAATCAATTTCGGCGTGTAAAACATAATAATCTGATCGTATCCCCGACTAAAGATATCATTCATCTTAATAAAAAATCGTATCACGGGAAGCTCAATATTCGCATTGATAAAAGCCAACAGAAACTTTTAATCATTAATCGCTTGAACTTAGATGATTACATTTATTCGGTGTTGCGTAATGAAATGCTTTCTTACTGGCCGTTAGAAGTGCAAAAAGTACAGGCGGTTGCCTCACGAACTTATGCATTACATCATATGCGTCATATCAGAAGTCGTACGCCGAATAGTTTGTATGATATTAAAAATACCAATATCCATCAGGTTTATGGCGGGTCTCATGAGTGTAAGCATTTGCGTAAAGCGGTGAATGAAACTCATAATCTTATTCTTACTTACAATAACAATATTGCGCTTACCATGTTTGATATCTGTTGTGGTGGCGTTGTTCCTGAAAAAATGGCTATCAGAGATGATGATAAACCATATCTGTTCCGCTCAAATCAATGTACGTATTGTAAAGATAGTTCTTCATACATCTGGAAGTCATCCTATCGAACCGATGACATTCTCTCAGCGCTGCAGCAATATTCCTGTAAGCCACGCGAGTGTGCTAAAATGGGGAAAATCATGGATGTTGTGATTACCTCAAAAGATCGAGCAGGGATTGCGAAAAAAATTGCTTTTATAGGGTCTAAGAAAAAAGTAGAATTTACGATAAAAGATTTTAAGCGTTGTTTATCTTGTGCCTCACTTGATGTGCCAAAAAGCTATAGCTTTACGGCTGAAAAAGATGGTGGGAAGATTAAACTTGTTGGTCGTGGTTATGGGCATAACATTGGGCTTTGCCAAGTGGGTGCGCGTGAATTAGTTCGTCGTGGTTGGGATTATAAAGAAATCCTTGCATTCTATTATCCAGAAACAAATCTTGCCCGTCTAAAATGCGATTAAAGAACGGTTGCATATTCCTATATTCCTGCTATATTTCTAACCCTTTTCGTTGGATAAATCAGGTGTTTATAGAAAGTTAATGATGAAAATAAAAAAGATAGTTATAGCGGGTTTAGTTGGATTGATAGCTATTTCTCAGCAAAGTCCTGCAATGTATTTTGAAGAGGAGCCTACAGCCTTACGATCAAGCAAGTTATTTGAACAATCATTTGAGACGATTGATGGTGTTGAGAGGTTGATGCGTCATTTGCAATCTTGTAAAACTCGGGACCGTGAAGACTATTTTGACGTTTTAGATCAATTTATCGATTATGAAAGAATGATCATAGATTTATGGTTCTTTTTAGAAAAAGCACATAATCTTGATCAGGAAACATTGGATAAAGAAGTGCAAGCATTAAAGGCACCGACTAAGATCTATTTAGCTCGAGAAGCGTTAAATGTTTTATTTCTGGCAAAAAGTACTGCTGAGGCTAAGGCAGTTATTCAAGAAATTAATGTATTTAGAGAAACTGAATCACAAAAATTTAATTTTATGTGTGCTTTCTTGAAAATTTCCAAAGAAAAGTGCTTTTCGCAATGGTGGCCAGCCATAGAAGAGTATTTGCATTCGCCTCAGAGCCCTCATTCTCCTGGGCTGAGCGATCAAGGTAATCCTTAGTCCTAACTCTTTTCCAACGAATTATTTAGTTTTTTTGTTATTTTTTAACTTTTTCACCGGTATTTTAAAAAATATTGCAGATATGAAATTTAATGGTAAAATTGTTAATCAATTAGCATTTTATTATCTAGGGAGATTTTTATGAAAGTTAGTCGAATCTTTAACATTATACTCGCCTTTATGCTCTCCAGCTTTGTGTTGGTTTATGGGATTACTTTGCCTTCACGTATGAATGCTCAAACTGCGCATACTTTTATGCAAGCTCATCTTAGTGAATTAACAGGTAAGCAGATTGCTGAGTGTTTAAAGGCACTTGAATCAGAAAATACATTACATGCTAAGGGGTGTGAAATGTTAGATGGTATGCAAGAGGCTAATCAGAGATATTTTGATTATGTAAATACTGAGTCTGAAGAAGAAGACGAAGCCGAAGTTTTTATAGATGAAGGTGCTTTTCAGACGATTGGTGGCTTAGCAGATCAGATGACTCAGCTTACAACCTTGAAAAATAGTGATGCTGAAAGTTACTTAGACGTTATAGCTAGAGTTTCAACGAGTATTCGAAGAGTAATAGACGTATGGTTTTTTCTAGAAAAATCGCATTTTCTTGATGAAGAAGCTCTTAAAGAAGCATTGGAAAATTTAAAATCTCGTACCACTGCTTCTTTAGCTCGTGAAGCGTTAGAGGCGTTATCAATAATTAAAAAGGCTTGTGACATTGCGTCTGTTTTTCAGGTGCTTAATGTGTTCCGTTCTGAAATACAAAAATTTAATTTTATTTGTGCTTTTTTTAAAGCCTCTAAAGATGTTCATTTGGTGCGATTATGGCGAGGAACAGAACATTATTTAGGAGATTTACTAACAAGAAAATCTTTGATGAATCAGAATTAATTATAATCTTAAAAACAATGGAGGTTTTACTATGAAGTTTAACATGATGTTAACAATCCTGGCGATGCTGGGAACAGGTATTCGTGAATCAAGTGCGATGGACTCGCCAGTTCCACTTGTATCAAGTGCGCCGAGAGAATGGTTACAGGATACAGTCTTACCAGATCAAGAGGCTTTTCGTGAGATGTCTCTCTTACAGTTGCCTCCAGCGGTAAGAAGTAGTTCGCGTTCTTCTTCTAGTTACCGTGACAATTCATTCCGTGATAATTCTCCAGATATTCGAATTGATCCTGAAGTTATGAAATTTTTGACCGATATTCGCGATCTTTCCGTGGCTGATTGCTATCGGGTTTTTGTAGTATTACGTAACGATACCCAAGATCATTTTGATTATTTATTTCAACATGTTCCTCAAGAAAGAAAAACAGAAGTATCACATTATCTTGATGAGCAAATGCTTGCTTTTATAAAATATGCGCTTCCACTACGAATTAATACTGTGATACGTTTAGCCTTCAATAAATTTGGCTGTTATTTTCCTGATATGCATCAATTTGCTCAAGATGCCTTCACGTATCTTAAAGCACTAAAACGTATGCGTTCTGTTGAACAAATTCGTGAAAAAATAAAAGAAGGGATGTCTCCTCAGGTTCGGAAATGTGTTCGATCGATACTTACCACCGATCCAGCATTTAAACATGTCTACGATCAGTTTCCATACCGTAGAGTTGATGCTTTTGTTCAATCGCTACCTACACCAATAACCCTTGTAAGCTTTGCAGCAGCTCTTGAGGCACTCAAAGAAACTGATTTTGCAGATTATGAAAAGTTTATGGATGAAACGCCGGAATCTTGTGGTGAACTGGTCAGCATGATACGCAACGTGAACCGCTTCTTTGGTCGTATAAAGTATGTTGAGCTTCAAGATGTTTGTTGTTTTATTGTAAAATGTCACAAAGAGAGTCAAGAACTCTTCGATTTTGTGGTTAGTAAGCTTGAACAAGATGGATTGCTTCAAGGTAGAATTTTAGATTGTGTAACAGAGTATCGACGTTTGGATGCTGAACAACCACGAGTACGTAAACGTGCACGAGTTGAGGAGGAAAACTCATGAAGTTAAAAAATATTATTTACATAACTATTTTATCGATGACGAGTATACAAATTGCTGATGCGATGAAAGATGCTTCTAATCAAGTTGTAGCTCAACAAGTTTCACATCAGGTAGCTGCTGACTTAGAGCAAGCATTACAGCGTTTTAAAACTAACTTTCCAAGTCCATCTACAATAATGTCAGATGCTTTTGCGTTTTTAGTATCGCTTGATGGCAAAACTTTAGAAGAACGAAAGCAAGCGCTAGTAGATCTTAAGCGTGAAAACCGCAGATTACATTTTTTAGTGAGTGCTGTTTCTGTAGAAGAGAAGGATTAACATGAAGAAGATAGTTTTAGCGGGACTTGTTCTGTTTTTATCCGGAGCTCAGCATGTTGCTGCTATGCAATCTCAGCAACCAGAAGCACAAAATATGTGGATAACCCTTACAACTAAACGAGATTTTTTGAGCGAAAAACAGTTATTTAATTATGTATCGAGGTTGATTGGGTTGGACCCGTATAAAGATCGAGTTAAGGCGTTTTTAGAGAAGAATCCTAACGTAGTTGTAAAAATTCAGGGTTATCGTAAAACCAAAGAACAAGAAGAGTTACTTAATGCACCAAGGGAATTGCGTGAACGCCTTAAACCTTTACCAGCGGCACAGCTTGTGGGGTTACTACGATCACTTGAAAATACGCATCGAGATGTGCTGTTAGCGGTTATTGCGGATTGTCCTGATGTGTTAGGAAGACTTGAGCAATATCTCGATCAGAAAACTAATGCAGTTACGTTTGCAACTCAATTGTATAAAGATGCCCCGCAAGAGCTTGAACGTTTTATAAGTAGGTTATCTAT
>CAYHBO010000011.1:0-41033 GCA_964354855.1 uncultured Pseudomonadota bacterium
TAGTAAATGAGCGATACAAATTAATTGAGTTAGGAAAAGATTATTAGATTCGTTTCTGAGCTCAATCCAGTTTGCTGGAGGCAGTAAGTCAAAGAGTTGTCTATAGTTTTTATTATTGTTTAAAAGTTCTGATTTAATACGTAAAACTTTTTGGGGATATAATTCGTAGCGTTTTGTTTGAAATGATTGTTGATCTTTCATCCCATCAAGCTGTAGGTTTGTGCTGAAAAAAAATAAACTTGTGAAAAGAGCGTGGGTTAATAATTTTTTTATAATCACGCCCCCTCTCTGTAATGTGCCGTGACGGACCATTTATTTTCAGCAGTATCTGTTTTGTTCTGGCTTGTTTCTTCGAGACTCTGTTTGATTGTAATGAGTTTTTCAACAACAGTATCAAGGTTGCAGCGATGAGCGACTTCAAGAATTTCGATGCCATCTATATTTTTGGTCCATAGGCAATCTCGAAGTTCTGGCGAATATTTGAGATCGAGTTCGAGTTGATTAAGTGCAAACAATAAAAAAGTTTCGATCTTTTTATATTGTTCTTTGGGTGCATTATATGTGGTTAAAATGAGTGAGGTTAAAAAATGGTGTTTGAGGTGATCAATAATGCTTATCCAGGCTTTAGGATCTAAGCGCTTAAAAAGTATCTTTGGTGAAAAATTTAGCTGATTATTAGTGAGTGCATGAATGATATCATTAAAGATAATTTTTTTCTCGGTTTCTTGATGCTCGGAGTAGGTTGGAGGTTTAGGGTATTTTGGTGGTGGGGTTCCTACTGGTTTACCGTACGTATATGGTGGTGGTAGAGGGTACGGTGATGGTTGCATCCCCTTAATTTGTTGGTTTGGATAAAGTAATAATAAACTCAGCGCGTTTATTATTATTGATTTTTTTGGTGTCATGGATATCTCCATAGGAGTTATAAAACGAGCTTATTTTCATACAGAGAGTGCACATAATACGATAACTAAAATTTTTTGCATTATTTTTTTATGTGACGTTTGGTTGTACTGGTAGTATTTGTACGATAATGCGTTGGTTTGTCGGGGTTAATTCTAATTCTTGACCGTAAGCATCAGTGCCATAAATTTTGTATTGATTGAATCGTTTAACAGGTCCGTATGGGATTATTTGCCAGTTAGGTGAAATGTAATAAATAGTAAAATTGATGATGATAAAAGTATGTTGCTGAGCTCCTAAAGTTCCTATATAGAGATTCATTTGTAGTGTCTTTGGTGCTTGTGTTTGAGGTACGGGTTGTGGGGTTTGTGAGGGTTTAGGAAGGTAAGTGATACCGGTTTGGCTGTAAGGATCATGTCTAGAGATTGAAGTTTTGGTTTGAGATGAACTGGCTTGATCTGAGGGGGTTGAATTTGGATCTTGATATGCTGGTTGATGATCTTTTTTTTGCATACCATTTAACGGCGATTTGCTTATGATTATTAAGCTTGCCAAAAAAATAATATTTATTTTCATACGTCCCCTTTTATCGTAGGTTTTTTACTGCTTTGACTAAATCTATTTCACTAAAAATAGCAGAAGCTATGCCAACAAATTCAACACCATGTTGCTTAAGTATTGGTATATTGTTTTTATTTATGCCGCCATCCATGCCGATTTCAAACGTAAGGTTTTCATACAACCGAATATCTTTTAATTCATCAATTTTATTGGTGACATCAATAAACGCTTGCCCTGAAAATCCTGGGTTAACTGACATGACCAAAACTTCGTCGACCTGCGGGAGCAGGCCTTTGATGCGTGTTACTTCAGTTGCAGGGTTTAGTGCAATGCCGGCGCGTATGCCTTGATCATGAATATCTTTGATCAGTTCGATTGCTTGTTCAATAGTTTCCATGGCTTCGATATGAAAAATAATCGAATCTTTATCACATAAGTCAAGCCGAGAAAGCCATGTTGCTGGATCGGTTACCATGAGGTGTACTTGTAGGGGCAGTGTTGTATCAGCTGCAATTGCATTGATAAACATCGGTCCCCAGGTGAGATTAGGAACAAAATGATCATCCATCACATCAAGATGATACCCATCACAATGATTATCGAGTAACGTAATAACTTCTTTAAGTCTGAGCAGGTCTGCTGAGATAAGTGACGGATAAATTTTCATAATGATCTCCAACTAAATACGTTCAGCAATTACTTCACCCATCTTAATTGCCGTTTCAAACCCCTCCTGAGAATGAGTAATAAAAGTGTCTAATAGGCGTATGGTGTCTTGTTTAAAAAGTAACACGACTGTTGATCCACCGAAGGCAAAATAACCGGCTTCCTGTCCTTTTTCTTGATGTTGATTGGCTTGATAAGTGTTGACTATTTTTCCTGCACACATGGCTCCCACTGGAATCATGAGTACAGATCCACAGGGTGTGTTGTCAAGAGAGATGAGATAACGTTGGTTGCCGGTGAGTGGTTGTACGTCATTGGCATACACCAGTGGATTAACCGATTCGTATTGGCCTCTGATTTCTTGTGGTGTATGCGCATTCCCTGCGATAGGAAAATGATAACGGTGGTAATCATATGGAGCCAAGCGAAAAATCATCATGATGCCGTTATTAAAATCTGTCGCTAATTTTTTACTCTGTAGAAACGTTTCAAGATTAAATGGCAATGTTTTAACAAAAAATTTCATCTCAGCTGAAATTTTTGGAAAAACTAATAATTTTGCATCAGCGGGTGAAATGATGGTGTTCTCGCGTGGATCAATGGGGCGAGCTTCCGGTTTAAGTTTGCGACAAAAAAAATCGTTGAATGAGTGGTACTGTTCTATGGGCCGTTCAAAATCAGTCATGATGATGTTGTGTTTTTCGACAAAATTTTTGATAGATTTTTTACTGTAGCGACTGTTTTTGTAAACGCCGAAGAGCTTTGACCACCAGCGCATACGTAGGAGTCGTCGAAAATATCTGCCTATGCAGTTTTCATATAAAAATCGTAATGATGATTCAGATTCAATTTTTTCAGTGACTAAGTGATTGTTAAGATAAAAACGGGAAACGAATGGTGTGTTTCCCGTTTTGTTATTATTTTTCATGAGCTGTTTACCTACAGATAACGTACAAACTTATTATAAAGATTTGTAGTGTATCAGACCGGTAATACAAAAACTATGAATGCCTATGCTGTTGTAGGAGGTTGAACGAGTGGTGATAAGCGATCGCTCAGAACTTGAACAACTTTATTGAGTTCTTGTTGGGTGTAGTTGCTTAGGTTAATTGGATTGAATAGGTCAAGAAATAGATTGATCATGGCATGGGTGACAAAAATTTTATTAGTATCCTTAGCTGCTTGATTAGCGGCTGCTTGTTGAGATGCTAATTTTTCGGCTGCATGTGCCATTGCTTGCACCAGCGATTCTACTTCTGAAATCCCGGTTAATGCTATTGCGACAGCATGTTGTAGTATAGTTTCAACATTGATGTGAGAAATGATTGATGACGTAAGGTTTCCTACCGCATTGACGGTTGCCGCAACAAGTGGTGCAGCAGCATTTATAGTAGTTGTTGCAATGGCGGATGCGGCATTGATAGCGCTTGATGCTACGGTAGCTCCGGCTTGTAAGAGCGATTCAGGATTTACGCTAGAAGCAGCATTGGAAGTTAGGTTGCCAATTGTTTGTAACGCAGACCCTGCATTTACGTGAGATCCTACGGTAGTGGCAATATCTGTTGCTGTTTGTAGTATTGATCCTGGATTTATATGTGAAATTGCATTTATGGCAGCTCCACCAACTGCTTGTGCAACGTCTGTAATAAGTCCGATATCAATACGAGTGTCCTTAGTCTCATACTGATTACTGTGCAGATTATGTATGTTGATTGTTAGTATGATTAATGTGGTTGTCCCTAACCCCCCCAACCCTTGCAATAATTTCATCTTCCATTCCCCCTCGTCAGATTGTTTGTTATTTAGTCCTCTCAATAACATGAGTAACACCGTACCACTGACTAAAAGAAATATGCAATGATCACTTAAAAGATAATGATTTTATTGCGATAAATTAAACATATTATTGTAATGAATTTATGAAACCATCAAGAGGCCAAGGGTGTGAAAGATCAAGATGTTCATCTTCCATGGGATGATTATTTACTAAAAAGATGAGTGAAGTTGTGGGAATTTCAGCCTCGCGGATTGATAAGCAAAGGCTCTCAAGGCAATACCATTTTTGTTGAATTGACCAGTTTGGTTCGAAAGGGGATTGGCTGAAGGAAATAATTCCCTCGCGACTTATGGGGGAATAAGCGGCTGATTTTAAGGTGACATAATGGGAAATGAGCTTTTCATCCTGGAGTTGAGTAATCCAGTTTCCAACGAGGTTATTGAGGTTCTCTTGATGATTGTCACGCGTCCAGAGGATTTCGATAGGGGTTCGTTCAAAGGTTGTTGTTTTACAGAAATACATAAATACCTTTTTACGCATTACCGTATTTCTTTGAAGTTCTTGTATGAGTTGTGCATTGGGTGTTGCCGACCAGTGAATGATCAGGATGTGGTGTTGCGCAAGGTAAAAGATAAGTCCTGCAGTGCTTGATATACTGATGAGTAATAACCAAAGAACGTTTGTTTTTTTCATAAGTTAATCTAAATTCATCTTACAAGCGTCAATGATACGATACGAGTCATCATCTCTATGGTAAGTAGAAAATTCCATTACCTCTGCTGGTTCAAGTGCAATGATGCGGTGGTTTATGCCTGGTAAGATGCGTTGTACGTCGCCAGGGGTCATGATGCGTGACCATTTTTTATTACCATCTTCTAGCTCAACAAGAACAGATCCCTTGCTGATATAAAAAGTTTCATCTTTAATTTTATGAAAATGGAGCGAGCAAGCATAGCCACGTTCTTTAAAAACTAATTTTTTACCACAATATTTTGAGTCGTTTACAATCCATTCTTCATGGCCCCAAAGTTTTGGTACTATTTTCTCAAGCTGGTCAATCTTTATTGGGATGATGTAATTCTGTTCACAGGTGTTTTGCATGGACATACCTTTAGGTGATTAAAGTTTTATGTTGGTCGTAGGATTTTTAATACCGATTATTCCAACCCCAATTTTCTTGCCGGCATTACCTGTTGGCTGCGTTGTGAAATCATCTTCGCTACCATGGACGATGACCGATCGGCCAATAATTGATTGAGGACCGTTTAGTTTAAGGTGTGTATCAACATAGTCAATACGCCCAATACCATTTTCATTGGCGGTGATATTTCCCATGTCGCCTACGTGACGTTTATCTGAAGCAGGAGACCCATGAAGTTGATGGGTAGGATTAAAATGTGCACATACCGAAGCAGCATCATGTGCATAGGTGTCACCATAATGATGGATATGAAAGCCGTGTTTACCAGGGAGAAGGTTTTCGATGACTGCTTGGACGCGAATGCCGGTTGGGACTTCAGTGAATACTACCGTTCCGTTAACATGTGATTGGTCTACGGGGAATACGAGTGCGATTGCTTCTTTAACATGTTCATAATTTGTTTTGTTGCAGCAGCTGGTTGCTATGATGAGAGTCGCGAGGGCGAGGCTTTTTATTGTAAGTGACATGGGCTTTCTCCTGATTTTTTATTGCCTGAACGCAATCGTAAATTTTTTTCCCCACAGCTTCTTATCGAATGTACATTTTTTTGCCGCGAGTTTTATACTTAAATCATAGATAACGATTTTTGATTTACTAATAAATTCAAAAGCTTCAACTTCGCCCTGTTTGCTGATGGTAAAACAACCAACTGCCTCAGTTCCCTTTTCTACACCAACTGGCGGGTGCCATACACGGGCTACTTCAATTTGGATGGCGCGATGGTATTCATAGAGAACAGGGTCATAGTCATTTGAATCGTCTGAGGTAAATTCAAGCACTTCTGCTTCGTCGTCGTCGTCGTCTTCACCTATTACTTCTTCTTGTTCTTGCTCGATGTCTTCTTCTTGGGGATTCGATTCTTCTTTGACCGGTTCTTCTTCTTTTTTTACTTCTTCTTTTACTGTAGGTTTTATCGGCTTAACGACTTCTTCTTGCTTTTTGAGCATGCTCTTTTTTGGTTTTTGTACTGTAGGGGCTATTTTTTTTTCGATTATCGGGACCTGTTTTTTTTTTGATTTTTTTTTAGATGGCTCTTTGATTTCCGGCAATGCTTTTTCGTTTATCTTAGGTTTCTGTTTATTTTTTATAGCAGTTTTTTTAGCTACGCCTGCTTTTGCTTTTTTTTGTTTTCCAGCAGTTTTTTTATTGCCAGTGCCAGCTTTTTGTTTTGACCCAACAAAGGGAACTATGCCGTGCATTGGCTTGTACAGAGACTTGGTGGGTTTTTGTGAGTGTGCGCCAAGAACAATAAACTTCTTATGTAATGTGTTATCACATGCAAAAAAGAAAAGTGCTAAAACGATAAACAGATGCACCATGCATGATGCACCAAGGAGGAGCAGATGTTGTTTGGTTGATTCGTTCATAGGTAATGCTTATCCGAATGGGCGTGTTGACATAGCGACATAGGTAACCCCGGCATGTTTTAATTCATCAACAACTTCAATAACTTTTCCATAGGGGACCGTTTCATCAGCACGAACATACACCGGAGTATCTGATTTATCAGTAAGTTCTTTTTGAATGATGCTGACAACCTGATTTTTATCGATTGGATAACTATTGAAATAAATTTTACCGTCTTTACCGATGGTGAGTACCAATTCTTGGGTGTTGCCAACCTCTTTACTCTTACCCTGAGGAAGATCAACTTTGATGCCGTTTTGCACCATAGGAGCGGTGACGATAAAGATAACCAGAAGGGTAAGTGCCGTATCGATAAGAGGTGTGAGAACAATTTCAGGCATGGTCCTTACGCGAACAGAGGATCTTCTTTTTCTCATGATAACTCCCGCTTACTTAACAAAAGTTTGTCTAACTAAAATCATAAAAAGATCGTTAAGTTCGTAGAGTTTATTTTCTCGTTTGCGTAGTTCGTTTGAAAAATAATGAAATGCAATCATAGCTGGAATGGCAACTACAAGGCCGGCCAGTGTTGTCATTAATGCTGAAGCAATTCCGGGAGCTACTGTTGCTATGTCAGCTGATTTTTCCTGACTGATGCTCATGAAGGCATAAATGAGTCCACAGATGGTTCCAAAAAGCCCTCCTAATGGACCAACAGCGGCGCTGGTTCCAAGGATAGGAAGATAAATTTCTTCTTGGCGGACTAAGCGATCAACTTCTTGTTCTAAGGTGAATTCAAGACGGTCAAATTCTTCTTTTGATAATGTTTTATCAGCGACTTCTTGAGAGGTTATTGGCTTTCTATTCCCATTGAGGATGAAATAAAGATGTTCTTCGCCAGCGGTAATGAATTGTCCGCCAACGCCTTCGATGAATTCTTTTCCAAGAAGGCTTAAATCACGGAATGAGTTGACGTGATTAAGGCGACGAAAAAGAGCGACCATTTTTTGTTTTTGTTTGTAGAAGGTAATTGTTTTGAAAATAATGATGGCAACGCAGATGATTGAAACGATAAATAACCCAAGCATGACAATCCATTTGCTGATCCAGTCAGACATTACAATGAGTTGCCACACAGGAGAAGAGAACATAGCACTAAACATATCCATTTCCTTAATTTTTTAGATGAGACTTAATAGAAGGTCTCAGTATAGAGAAAAATCAGAACAGATAAATAGTTTTGCTAAACCGGTATAAAAGCCTATTTTCTTTTTGGTTATTTTCTGGATTTTTTTCTTACTGGTTCGTCTTTATTTTCTATGAGCCCTTTGATGTCTGCTAACTTATCTTGGAGACTGGTTATGTCTTTTTGAACCACTAATAATTTTTGTCGAAGATCTTGTAATTGCAGTGTTATTGGATTTGATTTTCTTACTGGTGGCGCTGTTCTCATAATTTTGATAATACGATCAGCTTCACGAATACCAGATAAGTATGCGCCATGTACGGTTGAAGAGCAATTACTGTTCGTAGCTTCTCCTGCGAAGAAAAGGCAATTGTCTACCGGTTCTTCCATGTCATCATAAGCTTTACGCGTAAAGCCAAAAGGGACATAGGAATAGGAGCCATAAGAGAATTTATTTTGTCCCCATCTAGTGACAAGTGTTTTTATAGGAGCAGGAGCGTCTGGATACATGGATCTTAATTCAGCCATGGTTTCATCTACGATTTGTTTATCAGTTTTACTTTCTTGTTGTAATGCAAAAGACCCGGTAAAGGAATTGACCAGTATTGGTTCATTATTGTAATGGTTATAGTTAAGGAATCCGGTCCATTTGCGTGTTCCTCCAGCTTTCCCAATCCAGTCTGTTGATTCATCTTTTTTCCAGAAGGGATCCTGAAACTGTAAAACTACTTTATTGTAAGTTCCCATGCCAAGATCTTTTATGGCGTTTTGTTTTTGGGTAGATAATGCTGGATTGAACGTTATAATTTTTTCTTTCAATACTCCAAGTGGTACGGTACAGACGACGTAGTTTGCTTTGAATGTTTTATCTTTAACAGTAATGCTTACTCCATCTTCTTTATTGTAGGCTATAGCTGTTACGGCTTGTTTGAGCTGTATGATATTTTTAAGTTTATTTGCGAGGTGGTTAATGATGCTGTCATAACCCCCTGTGACAAGCACATCTCCTCCTTCAAAGTGATTATTACTGCTGCAATATTTTAATGATAAATCAGCAGCATCAGCTGCAAATTCTTGCTCGAAGTGACCCGCGACATATCCATCTAACAAGTATCGATATTGATTTAATTGTTCTGCATTTTGTTGTGCAAAATTGTTGACGGTATTTTTTATGGATTGGTCGTTAGATAAAGATTTTTGTTGCATTAAAAATATTTCAAAGTCTTTGATGAGAGAACTCATTATTTGGTAATCATTATCGGTGAATGCTTTCCCTCTTGTATCAAATATTTTAAGAGAATTATAGTTGGTAGGTTTTAGTTCCGTGTTTGATTGTTTCGCCATTTCATAGATGGGATTTTTATTGATGCCATGAATCCAAGCAGCACCAAGGTCTATAGGATTTTTGAAACTTCTATCGGTCCATATGCGTCCACCAATACGACCACTTCCTTCCAGAATAAGTACTTTGAGGTTTTGGTTTTTTTTAAGTAGGTGATCTGCTGTTGCAAGTCCTGCTATGCCGGCACCAATAACGATTACGTCATACTCTTGAGCCATGGTGAACATGGTTTGTGTAGTAAGTACAAGTAACAAAACACTTTTTAATATGTTGACCTTCATAACCATTAATATCCGCTACAAAACAAAAAACTTTATTTCTGTAGAGTATTCTTCAAGGTGAGTTGGTTATTCAATAAACTAGAAAAATAGTTTTGCTAAGGAGGGCAGTTTTTCTTTTGATTTTTCAAAAGCTTTCTTCTCTGAGTGGCTTCATCCTTGATGCTTTGATTAATAAGGTGAGAAATCACGATGGCGAGCCCGATGAATATAGGGTCTGTTGCAAGATCTTTAAGGATCATAAACGCTTTTCCCAGAAATGTTTTTACGATTTGAAATGGCATTGCATCTGGATACAGCATGTAGGTAACGATAACGGTAGTAATGATAGAAATAATGGCGAGTGATTTTTTGTGTTTGATACACCACGTTTGCGTAGATATAGCTTTTTTAAAAACGGCAGCTTTGGCTTGTTGGAAAGGGGTTGGGAATTTGTCTTTGTTGGCTTCCATGTGTTCGATGAGTGCTTGGCCCTCGAGCCCGAGTTCTGCGATCTCTGCTGCAGTGATTTGAGGTGTAAATAACGATTCAATTGGGTGTAACGCTTTTTTGGTCTTTTCAAGCATGGCATTAGTTTGTGAGAACGTTATGAGTGATATGAAGAAGCTTATGAGTAAGAAATATTTTTTCATGGGGATCACTTTAAGTCTATTTTTCATTTCATCGATACTTGGTTCTTTGACGATTGCCTGAATTGCGTTCTCTGGTTCTGTTATTTTATTTTTATGAAGTTTTTTTGTTTGCTTTACAAATGTTTGTGTTTGAAGAATTATCATGGTTACTTTTTTGTAAAAATAAAAGGCTCGGTTTTTCCTGCAGAAACTTCTTGTTGTGATATAAGAATATTTTTAATGAGTTCATAAGTTAAATCAGGATTTTCTTCTGCGATTCTACCTATTTTTACCCAGTATTCTATTTGACCTGCGACAGACCGATTTAATGCTTTTGAAATAATACTTGCTTCAGAAATGATGCTCTCGGAAAGCTCAATTGCTATCGCCATAGCCGCTCCTTAATTTTTAATGAGTTGGAATGAAGAGAGTCTCAGTATAGAGAAAAATTAGAATAGATAAATAGTTTTGCTAAAGAGGTCAGATTCGTAGGATTGTTATTTTATTGGATGGGGGATCACTTTCTGAGGATCTTGAAATATTTGTTTAGATGAGAATTGCCAGAGGGCGGAGTTGAACCGCCGACACAAAGATTTTCAGTCTTCTGCTCTACCGCCTGAGCTACTCTGGCATACACATATGTGAATGAAATTATGTTGAGTAGCCTACCGTTTAGGTTATTTGATGTCAACAACAAATTTACATTACCCAACTGAAGCTAAAAGATCATAATCAACTTGACCGATAAGCTTGCCAGGATTCAAGGTTTTCTTGTCTTGTAACCCGAACTGTTTAGCAATGGTTCCGCCTTCTAAAACCCATACTTTATTGCCGATACTGAGCGCAATATGTGGGTCATGGGTGATTAATAGTGTCGTGATTCTATGTTGTTTAATAAACTTGGCAGCATGGTGTAAAAGCTTCGTTGAGGCTTGTGGGTCAAGTGCTGCGGTAGGTTCATCAAGTAACAATATTTTTGGGGTGCATTGCGTTGCCATAACGAAGGCGATAAGTTGGCGTTGTCCGCCGGAAAGGGTGTTCATTGGCTTATCAAGGATCCAGCTTCCCATGCCAATTTGATGCATGAGTAGCTCTGCTTGCTGGCGGGACATGGTGTTCATGCCGTTAACGAGGCGTGCTGAACGGCGGGTGTACTGAGCAATTGCTAGGTTTTGGGCAACGGTTAGTGATCCTACCGAATTGAGTTTTGTGTCCTGGAAGATGCGCGTGATCGATGAAGATCGTTCGAGTTCATTGAGTTTGGTGATGTTGGTGCCATCAAGGGTTATGGAGCCGCTGGTTGGGCTTGTTTTCCCTGCAATGGTATCAAAGAAAGTGCTTTTACCGGCGCCGTTGGTACCAACAATGACGATAAAATCCCCAGGAGTTACGGAGCATGAAAGGTCTTTGAGGACATGGTTGTTGCCGAACTGTACGTTAATCTGATTAAGTTTCAACATGATTATCCTATTTTTTATGTAACCATTGCTTGAGTGAGATGAGTATTACAATGAGTAACGCGGTAATGAACTTATTCCAGTCCTGATCAAGTTGAAGTTCGAACGTTAATGCAATAATGGCTTGATAGGCTACTGAGCCAATGAGTAAGGCGATACCAAAGTGGTTACTAAAAGTTTGAGCTAGGATCATTCCGGCAAGGCTGATGATCAAAATGCCGACGCTTGCCCAGATGGAAAAGTAACCGGTGTACTGGACAAATAAGGCGCCACTTACCGCCGCCAGCATGTTTGAGAGTGTTAATCCCATGACGGTGTAGTAGTTTGGATTTTTCCCAACATTGATGAGCATTTGTGGAGAATCACCAACTGCATGGAGTAAAAAACCGACTTCGGTTTTCAAAAACCAGCTGATGATGAGAAAAAGCATCGCACAGACGAGCCCCAGAACTATAAGGTTCTGGTAGGGTACAAACAGTGCTGGGACCATGGTGAAGATGGTTGGGTTGGTGCCCAATGACATGTTTGATCCAGCAATTTTGAGGGTAATGGAGAAAGCCCCGGTGGTTACCACAATACCGCTGATTAAATTATTAAGATTGAGTCTGGTATTGAGTTCCCCGGTGATGATCCCTGATAAGGCGCCGATGATGCCGGCACTGACAAGACACAGCCAAGGGTTCCACCCGTAGGTGATAAGGAGCGCGGTGAGCGCTCCTCCTAAACCAAAGGCGCCTTCAACGGCTAAGTTATCAAACTTAATGAGGCGAGAAGCTAGGTAAACGCTGGCTACTACAATGCCAAAAATAAGTCCGCGTTCAATAATTCCCTGTGTGACTTGTAGTACTTCGATCATCATTCATTTTCCTTTAGTGTAAAGCTGCGATTTTCTTAAGCGATTCCGGGATGGTTAATCCAAGTTTATCTAAAGTATTTTTGTTGATAACTATTTTTTTACTTTCCGGTTGAACAATTCCCATGGCGCTTGGTTTTTTCTTATTAACGATTGTTTCATAGGCAATAAGCCCCGCCTGCTTGCCACAATCTTTATAATCAACGCCACGTGCTGCTAATGCACCATCTTGAATTGCAGTGTTGAAACTTGCCAGCAGTGGACGTTTGTGTTTAAGGCAGGTTGAGGCAATTAAAGTCATACTCAGCGCTACTGTGTTATCAGTAGGGGCTAGAATGACATCGGTTTTTCTGCACGCAAGATCGGTCATGGTGGCAACATCAAGCTCACTGCTCATAGCGAAATCAATCGGTGTGAGGCCTTGCGCTTTAAGCTCTTGGTGCATTTTTTCAACAAGTACGATGGAGTTCTTTTCACCACTCGTGTAGATAATCCCGACTGTTTTTGCTTGAGGGAGTAATTGCTGAAGCATGTTAATTAAGCCTTTCATATCAACCATGTCGGTGACGCCACACACGTTGCTTTTTGGGTGCATTAAGCCTAACCCATGAGGATCAGTTACTGCCGCCAGAATAATTGGCTTTTCTTTTTCAATGGTGCTGATGGCTTGTGCGGCAGGTGTTGCAATGGCATAGATGCCTTTGATGTCTTTGTTTGATTTGAATTGTTCCGCTATTGCATGTGCGCTGGCTACAGAACCTTGAGCATTTTGGATAACGAATTCAATCTTATTACCAAGTTTTTCCTGCAGCGCTTCCATGAAACCTTCACGTGAAGCATCAAGAGCAGGATGAGAGGCGGTTTGTAAGATGCCAATGGTGTAGTGTGCCTTGGATGCAGGTTTTTTAAGATATTTTAGGAGAAGTATGCTTGCTGCTAAGCTCAGCATCGCTCCGGTCAGGATTACTATTTTTTTCATGATTTGTTCCTCTTAACGTTTCTAATACTTTTTCATTAATAATGGGTTCTTTACTCTTTGCTTGTGTCACACCAAGGTCACACGGTTTTTTGCCGTTCACGATTATGTCGTAAGCGATAAGTCCTGCTTGTTTGCCGCATTCTTTGTAATCGATGCCGCGAGCTGCGAGCGCCCCTGATGCTACTAGGGTGTCATCGCTGACGATCAATGGCTTTTTATGCTTAAGTGCCGTTGAAGCGATTAACGAAATGCTTAATGCTACGGTGTTATCAGTTGGCGCCAGAATGACATCGGTTTTTCTGCAGGCAAGTTCAGTTATCGCTGCAACGTCTAATTCGTTACTTATGGCAAAATCGATTGGAGTGAGACCTTGTGATATAAGTTCTTCGCGCATTTTTTCTGCAAGTACCTGTGAGTTTTGTTCTCCACTGGTGTAGAGCAGGCCAACCGTTTTTGCTGAGGGAACTAATTGTTGAAGCATTTCGATTAACGCTTTAACGTCGATCATATCTTTAACGCCGCACACATTGGTTTTTTGGTTTATCAAACCTAACGCATGGGGATCAGTTACCGCTGCGAGCACAATCGGTTTTTCCTTTTCGAGCGCACTCATCGCTTGCGCTGCCGGGGTGGCAATGGCGAAGAACCCACTAAATCGTTTATTTGCGGTAAATTGTTGGGCTATGGTGTGGGCAGTTGCTACGGAGCCCTGTGCGTTTTGTGTAACGAATTCAATCTTATTTCCAAGTTTAGTCTGCAATGTTTCAATGAACCCTTCTCGAGCTGCATCCAGCGCTGGATGAGAGGCTGTTTGCAGGATGCCGATGGTGTAGAGCGCATTTGATGGCCTCTTGCACACTTTAAAGGTTAGAAAGCCTATGGTAAGCATAAGTAACGTAGTTGAGAGTATGATTATTTTCTTCATGGTAGTTCCTTTTGTTTTGGTTAATAAAAAAGCCCCGGGTTTTAAACCGGGGCTTCGTTGTATGCCTTTTAAATTTTCTAGATTCTTATCTAGGCATAGCACGATCCCCTGTTTCTAAAATAGAAATAAGTAAATGATGCATATGTATAGATAGCAGAAAGAGCAGAGCTCTTGCCTGTTGGGCAATGTGCCTGGATAAGATTGTTTATTGAGAATGAGTGTTGCGTAGTCCTCATAGATATTTTCATAATTTAAGTATGGTTAATTCTGTTCTATTTGTCAAACACCCGTAAAAATAGGATTTTTATTCAGGAATATCGGTGTCTTCAGCCCCAGAAATCTCTTCTCGGGTAACCAACCCGCTAATGGCAAAGGCACGTTTAAGTGCCATAGCCTCGGCAACTTTTAAGATCATGGCATTGGTATACTGCTCCCAGATAGGTGCGCCTTTCTTGTAGTAGTCTCGAATACTGACGAAGACGGTGGTTGCTACGGAGCGGTCTTTTCTGAAGACGCTACAAAAAGCCCCGGAAAGCTTTGATTTTTCAAAAGATAAGTGCTCTGGTCCGTATTCAATGAGTAAACTGCCGTCAGGTCTCTTGGATAAGCGGTCGCCGTGGTAAACAACGTCGCTTTCAAGGCCGTTGAATTCTGGGTGAAGGTTGGCTATTTTGAGGTAGCCGTCACGGCTGGTAAGAATAGTTGAGCGGCCACTGTACTTGATGAGATAAATTTCTTTCTTGAGGGGGTCGAGGTTGTATTCTTTAGAAAGATACAAAAGCATGTTTAATTCGTCTTCAGTTGCGCCGATGGCAACGGTGCTTTTAAGAAGATTAAGATTCGTTGAGCTAGGAGTATTTTTACTATGTGTCGTGCTTGGCATGTTATTTCCGGATTTTAATGACAAGTGAAACTTGTGACTTTTGCATAAATTAAGAATATACTAGTCATTCTATAGGCTTTTAATGAAATAACAAATCCAACTATTTTGTAGTACTTCCACTCAAAAAGACATGAAGAGGGTCCCTTGAAACGCATTATCATTTTTTATAAATACGTTGATGTTACACATCCAGAAGAAGAAAAAGTATCGATGTTTGATGTTTGTAAAAAATTGAACCTTAAGGGGCGGATTATTCTTGCGACTGAAGGTATCAATGGTACCGTTGCAGGTTCAATGGAAGAGACTGCAAGCTTTATGGTCTACTTGAATGAGCATGTATTTTTTGATGGGATGGATATCAAAGAAAGTTTTGTTGATCCTGATTATGAATATTTTCCAAAGTTACAAATCAAAGTGAAATCAGAAATCGTGAACTTAGGCATTGATGCGAATAAGCTTACCCATAAGCAAGGCGGCAAACATTTAACCCCTGAGCAGGTTCATGAGCTTTTATCAAAGAATCCAGAAAACTTAGTAGTCTTAGATACCCGCAATGATTATGAATGGGCGGTAGGGCGTTTTCAAAATAGTATCTTGCCTGACATTCAAAATTTTAGAGAACTTCCTGACTATATCGATCAAAACATCGAGCAATTCAAAGACAAAGAAGTTTTGATGTACTGCACCGCTGGCGTACGTTGTGAACGTGCAAGTGCTTACTTAAATGTTAAGGGTGTCGCGCAAAACGTTTATCAAATCGAAGGTGGCGTTCAACGTTATGTTGAAAAATATCCTGATGGTTTCTTTCGTGGTACCAACTATGTGTTTGATAATCGTATCACCGTCAAAGTGAACGATGATATTTTTAGCGAATGTAAGCTGTGTGCTGTGCCGTGTGATGAGTATGTTAACTGTAGAAACTCGCTGTGTAATAACCATTTTATCGGTTGTGAAAGTTGTATTGAGCGTTTAGAGAGTAGCTGTAGCGAAGTCTGTCAGGAACTTATCAAAAATAATGAAGTTCCATTGCGACCACCGGTTGAGCATTTACGGCAACAAATGCGAGCGCGAAGCAAAGCTAAACAGAATTAATACGTTATAAGTTACCTAAAAAAAAGATCCGGTTTTTAAGGCCGGATCTTTTTTTTATGTAACGTTTATTTCTTAACTTAATCGCTTCTTCGTGCACCCAACAATCTGAGTAACAAGATAAAAAGATTGATGAAATCAAGGTATAGGCTTAACGCCCCCATGATCGCAACTTTATTTTCAAGCTCAACGTTGCCTTGTGCTTCATGAAACATATATTTCATTTTTTGAACGTCGTAGGCGATCAGTGCCGTGAAAATTAAAACGCCGATGTATGAAATGACCAGTTCGGCCATTGAATTTTTGAAGTATATGTTGGCAAGTGATGCAATAATGATCCCCATTAACCCCATTCTTAAAATGTTACCAAGGCTGCTTAAGTCAGCTTTTGTAACATAGCCATAGGTTGCCATGATGGCGAACATCCCAGCAGTGATACCAAACACCATGCCGATTGATGCAATTTGATAAACAAAGAAGATAGGAGCGAGCGTGATGCCCACCGATGCTGCGTATAAAAAATAGACCAGTAAAGCGGTTGAGTAACTCATGTGTTGAATGCGAACTGCAAGGTAGCCAACAAGGCCGATTTGAACAAGGAAGATAATGAATATCGACCACTTGAATGAGAGAATCGTTGCCAAGATGGTTTCATTAACATAAAGACCGTGGGCAACTAATCCGGTAACAACTAATCCACCGGTCATCCAGAGGTATATTTTCTGCATGAAGTTTGCGAGTGAAAACGATGATGCATTGCTTTGATAAGGTGAAAACATAGGATATCTCCTTAGTAATGGGATTTAAGGTTCATAGATGAATGATAACTCATTCTGAGTCTAGATCAGGTCTGGAATTTTTCAAGTGATAGGTTTGGATGGTACTAACAAGATGTATTGATCTTCTGTGTGTCTTTATTTCTTAAATATTTACTATTGTTGGGATATTTATTCAAACTGCAAATAAGTTGTTTGATTTTAAGTGTATTATGAGAGAGGTAACAACGTGAACAAATTATGTATTCGTAGTCTGCTGATTTTAGTGTTTAACTTTTTCTTGGTTGCGATTCTTCAATCTGGATCAAAAGCAATTACGTTAGAAATGAAAGATCATTATGCAAATAAGCTGATAGAACAGTATAAATTGGATGATAAGGGTTCACACGCATCTGATACTATTGTTCTTGCGATAGAACCGCATGAATCTGTCTATTACAGTCATTTACAAAATAAAATTGCAACCTTCATTCCAGAAGAAGCTGAAAGACCTACTATTGACGTAACGATTGTAGCGAAAGGGGCTAAGGTATTGAAATCAATAGGTATTTTTGGTGGAACCGGGCCGATTTCCGATAGTCAGTTACTTGATCATATCATGCAGCATGCTGATCATATTGATTGGTCTAAGATTTCAATTAATTTGTTTTCTTGTCCTCCTCCAAGATCGCTTAAGCAAGGGCTATATCACTGGAATTATATGCCAAAATTAAAATCGATGGCATCTCGCACGCATAGTAATTATTATTTAGCTTCAAATACCGCACATTTACATTTAAAGGTCATGAGATATCTTGTAAAATTTGCTAATTCAGGAGATGCCAAAGTTGTCGATCTTGTAGATTATGTAAGTCAATCTGTTAAAAATAATAAGAGCAACAAAGATGATATTTCTAATGTGTTAGTCTTAGGGACTCTTGCAGGATATCAAGAAAAATTATATCCAGGGTATTTGGAAGGGAAACATTTTGTAGAATCATCGGATAACGCATGTAAGCAGGATTGTTATCATACGCTCAGAAATAAGGAACAAGCAACCGAATTGCAAAGCTATATTGATATGGCAAAAAGTGGTTCTATCGAAAAAGCTGGAAAGTTAATAGCTCAGTTTATTATTAAAGAGTTAACATTTATTTCAAAGGCGGGAAATAAAAAGGGAACTATGGTTAATAAGATACTTTTGGGATGTACCGAATTACCAATGGCTCTTGATGCAAAATTATTAAATGTTATTAAAGAAAATTATAAGAAATCTTCTCGTGGTTCATTAGAATTTATAAATACAGAAGCTTTGTTTGCTGAAAAGATTCTGTTTGATATGCAGGAACTAACGCAGACGTCTGATGGAAATAAAGCGACACGCAAGAAAATCAAAAACTAAGCTTGTGAAGGTTGTGATATAAAATTCCCAAAATATATTTTTGATCCCTTAGGAAATCTGTTTTGATCTACCCATGCTGGGCTATCGCCATTTTTTAAGTTGGAAAGTGGCGTAGTGAAAAAACCGGAGAGCTTTGCAATTTGTACACATAATTTTTTTTGTGCTTCCGGTGAGTAGCTATGTTTAGTGTTGTAGTCTTCCCCGGTAGGATTTCCTGTTGCGTAGATGATTTCATTGTTCCCAAGGTAAATGCTCACGTTTGTGGTGAGGTTTGGTTTTACAAAGAAAATAACATCGCCAGGTTTTACATCGTTGCCGTTTTGCACGGGGTTATCAAGTGACTTAAATAAAATATGTTTTGTGTTTCTGGGAATATTGATATTGAGTGTGCGAAACACTAGATGAACAAATCCTGAGTTATCAACCCCGGTAACCTGATCTGTGTAGTTTGGTAATGCAATGGAGCGACCACCCCATACAAATTTGGTGTCTAAAAATTTTCGTGCTGTTTCAACCAGCGCATCTCGTGTTTGTTGCTCGGTAAACGTTGCAAGTTCGCTAACATCGTAAACCTCTGATCCAATAATATAGGTAATGTAATTGTCTGGCAGTGTAACACCCCAGATATATTTACTACCGCTAGTTGATAATAAAAATGGGCCATTTAGATAGCTTCCCATCGGGATAATAAGTTGTTTTGTTTTTGAGGCATCTGTTGTAGATGTGGCAACTACACTAATTTCAGGAGATTTTACAATGAGATTATTGATAGGCAATGTTTCTGTTTCTACAGGAACTACTTGGTTTACTTCAATGTACCCAGATGGAATGGGATCACCGAAAGCATTAAATTGTTCTTGTGCGGTTGCTTTGAGCCAGCCTGCAGTATAATGTTCATCTTGCTCGGTGATTACGGTTTCATTAAAAAGAAGCTGAGTTATTTGTCCTGTTTCTCTACTGCCCATATCAGTGCTCAGAGCTGGTGCCGTAGTTTCTGCGGGGACTTTAGTAGGGGTGATGCGTAGGTTTGCGATGGGAACGTTGACGACCATTCTTTGCGTGGTTGCAGTGAGGTAGGTGATTGAGCAGCTAAGTATTAAAATTTTTTTAATCATTGATGTTTTCCAGTAATTTTTTTTGTTTATAGCGTGCACTAAAGATATTAATGGCAACACCTGATCCAACTAACATGAGTGCTACAAGTTTCCACCATGGTAATAATTCTCCAAGCATGATTGCTGAGCCAAATAGACTAATGATCGGGACAAGGAGACTAAACGGAATTACGGTTGAAAAAGGATAGAGGTGGAGTAGATAACTCCAGGTTGCAAAACAAAACAATGTTGAAACGTAGGAAACATAGAGGGTGGCGAGAATTGCTGGTGTTCCCAGTATAGCAAAACTATGCGCTATTTTATCGTAGCCTTCACATAAAAAAGAGAGAAGCAGTAATGGTGGCCATGCAACTAAACTGCTCCATGCGACGAGTGAGAGCATGTTAACATTACCGGTTTTTTTAGAACTAAGATTGCCGATTGATGTAGCACACGATGCCGAGATAATCAAGAAAAGCCCTGACAGCGTAACACTGCCACCGGTGTGCAAGCCGATGAGAATAAGCCCAAGCCCTGCGCATCCTATGCCAATAATTTGCCAACGATGGATTTGTTCTTTTAAAAGCATAACGCCCAGAATGATGGTAAACGGACCTTGTAGTTGATGGAGTAATGATGCGATGCCTGCTGATACGCCTGCATACATCCCACAGAGGAGCAGTGCAAACGGTATCGTGAACATCATAATGCCATAGCGGACTACCAGTCGAAATGGGATTGCAGGTCTCTTAATGAAAAAGATAAGCGGGATGCTTGCTAAGAAAAATCGCTCAGCGGCTAAAAGAAGTGGGGGTATGTCGGTGAGTGCAACTTTTAATGCAATAAAATTAATACCCCAGGCAAAGACGACAATTAAATTAAGTGCGATGTGAATTGGTAGCACAGGGTTCCTTTAGTTGTTAATGCTTTCGAGCAGCATGTTTTTTGTAACGCATATTAATAATGTTAATGGCTAAACCGGTACAAACGCAGAAGAGTGCTCCAATTTTCCAGAGTTGTAATGTCTCACCGAGTAAGAGCTTAGAAGTAAGAAATCCAATAACCGGAACGAGTAACGTGAATGGTGCTACGGAGGATATCGGATAATGATGAAGTAAAAAACTCCAAGCACCAAAACCAAAGAGGGTGCCGACATAGGCGATGATTAAAACAGCGATGATGGGGGCATACGTGAGAGCGCTTAAGCTGGTTAAGATTTTTTCTGGTCCATCAAAAAATAACGTAATACTTGTAAGAATGGGCCAGGTAAAAAAGCTTCCCCATACGACAAGTCCGAGCATATCAACTTTGCCGAGTTTTTTTGATATAACGTTGCCGATTGCCAATGAAGCAGCAGCTGCAATGAGAAGCATGCATCCTTGCCAGGTGATACTGCCATCAAGGTTTATGCCGATAAGGCTCAGGCCGAGAACGGCGAACGAAATGCCAAGGAGCTGCCATCGGGTTATTTTTTCATGAAAAAAGAAGATGCCCAAGACAACGGTTAGAAGGCTTTGTAGTTGCATGAGTAATGAGGCTATGCCTGCGGTGACACCGGCATGGATTCCAACGAGCATCAAAAGGGTTGGAATGGCAAACATGGTAAGGCCATAGCGCAAGATGCCCATGAATGGCACATGAGGACGTTTTACAAAAAAAACGGCGGGAAAGCTTGCGAGAATAAAACGTGATGCGGCAAGCATAAATGGAGATAGTGTGACGAGGCAAATTTTTGCCATAACAAAATTGATTCCCCAAGCGACAGCAACGAGTAAGCCGAGAATGATATGAGTAATGTGCATGAGTGTTCCTAGAAATAGATTGTTTATGGTGTGTGATCGGTGACTAAGATAGCCCGGGCAGGTGCTGCCTCAAGGCCTTGCAGTGCTAGCGGTAAACAAAATAGGACATAATTGACCCCTCCCATAGCTCCCCTTAACCGTAATCCTTCAATTATCGTGATCCTTTGTTCAAGGAGGATGCAATGGGTTTCGTGATTTGGTTGTTCCCGTTCGATTCCTAGATAATCAATTCCAACGGTTTTTATTTTTTTGTTTGCTAGAAATTGTGCACCTGTTTTGTCCAGGTAAACAAAGTTAGGAATGAACGGATCAGTGTTACCAAGAAGACTATTTTTTGTTTTGAGTAAAAGAATTTCGTTGGATTGAATATTGAAGGGCTCAAGATCTATACTTGTTATTTTGCTATCTAGATTGGTTAAATCAAGTACGCGACATGGGCCAACTAAGTTTTGTAGTGGGGTTGCTTCGATGTTGGCGCCATCTGCTAAAAAATGAGATGGTGCATCTATGTGCGTGCCGGTATGGGAATTAAGCGTAATTTTTGAATCACGGACTAGATCATCAGGGAAATTTTTTTCTTGCGTAAACGTAACCGGTTTATTGTTTTTGTAGGAGGTCATGTTTTGTGTTATTGGCCAGCTAATATCGATCATGTTTATTTCTCATCGGTTCCAAAAAATTTTTCAAATAAGCTCTTTTCTTTAGTAGGTGGAGGTGTTCTGGTTCTCTTTTTTTCTTCTTCATCTTCTTCTTCAACGACAGACTCTTTTTCTTCTGTTGCTATATAGTACCAATCAACTTGGTCTCCAAAGCCTGCCTGAATGCCTCGAACAATGGCCTGGACATCTTCGTTATCTGCAAACGAAAAATATTTTTTAGCCGTGCCTTGTTTTGTAATGGTACTAACGACAGCAATTAGCGTATAACCCGTTAGATAGGCGTTTACGTTAGGATATTTAGGATCTTTTGTATTGCAAGTTACAATAGGAAGTTTAGTCATGTTAGACGCTAACTGATTTATTTTTTCTTGCGATAATTCTTGAACAACACCTAATAACGTACATTCTGTAAAAATACAGAGTGCAAAAAATAAAACTATTTTTCTCATTATCGTCTCTTATGGTTTTTCTTCGTTTATTTTTGCTAAATGATGTCCGCCGAATTCATGACGCATGAGTGCTACGAGCTTAGTTCCATAGTTGCCACCGGTTTGACGCGATATGGTGCGAATAGCTAGTGCTTCTTCGATTAAGTTGACCGGTACATCCTGTTTCTTAGCCTCGTCCAGTGTCCAGCGGCCGGTGAGGTTTTCACCGATTTCACCAGAGATGTTGGTGAGCTCTTGATCGCGTGACAAAATATTTTTGGTAAGTTCTAAAATCCATGAGCGAATAATTGAGCCATGGCTCCAAATATTCGCGATTTTAGCCAAATCAAGATGTGGATAATGACCCTCTTTGAGGAGATGAAACCCTTCAGCATAACTTTGTAGTAACGCGTACTCGATGCCGTTGTGTACCATTTTAACATAGTGGCCAGATCCAGGAGGCCCCATGTAAGCAAAACCATTTGGTGTAGCGATTGATGTTAGAAGTGGCATAATTTTGTTATATACTGCTTCGTCCCCACCGAGCATGAGAGAGAAACCAATAGTTTCTCCTGCAAGCCCGCCAGAGGTGCCACAGTCAAGGTAGCCTACTTGGATAGCTGCAAGGTCATTATGTCGGTTAATGGAATGCTCAAAAAAACTATTGCCACCATCGATAATGATGTCGCCAGCACGCAGATCAGGTTTAAGTTCATCAATGACTTCATCGATTAAATCGCCGGCTGGAATCATAAGCCAAATGGTTCGTACCTGTTTAGCCAGAGCGGTTAAAGAGCTAACCGTAGTCGCTCCTAAAAGTTCTATTTGGACTCGTGTTTTTTCGCTTGGGTCATAGCCGATGACATGGTGTCCGCCTTTGACTAAGCGTGAGACAATTGCACCGCCCATACGGCCAAGGCCAACAACGCCGATATTCATAATTTACCTGTGTTTTATAATGTTTTATAAGAAGTCAGATCAAAGTATTAGTGTAACAGGAAGTTTTGATTTGTTGATGATGCGCGTGAAAAAATTTTAGTTTTAGAATTTTAGTAAACTAATGACTTTGAAATCTTCTTCTCGTTAAGGTTGTATGGTAATTGTTCAGAAAATCAATTATTTAAACGTAGAGGGTTCTAATGAAGCGTATTTTTATAGGGATTAAGATATTGCTTTTGTGTAGTTGCTTAATGGTTCCGGTTTCGATTGCAGCAAGTATTTTTGATAATTTTAAATCGAAAGTGTCGGCTGAAGTTGATACCATCTCTCGTCTCCCAGCACAAATCAAAAAAGTACAAGAGCTCTTGGCCGCTTTGGAATCTAAAGAGAAAGATGTTAAAGCGCTTATAGCATCAGTAGAAGCAAAGTTTAAAGCGTTTGAAAAAAAAGCAAAAGCAATTTTTAGCAGTCTTGAGTCGACCGTTGGAAGCGCTGCTAAATCTGTTGAAGAAGGAGTTGAGGGGGCGGCTAAAAATGCTTTCGGTAAAATATTTAATAAATAATTAGATGGGCATTAGCTAAATCGGTCCGCTTGTCTTGTTTTGGTATTTTTTTATTTCGCTTGGGATCTTCTCAATCATTTCAACAATTTTCCAGGAAGCTTCAATTTCATCATTGCGCACAAAGGCTGATTGATCACCCTTGATGACGTCTGAGAGTAAAATTTCGTAGGCCTCTGGGGTGTTTGGTCCAAAGAGGCTGCTGTGGCAAAATTCCATAGTGACCGGCATAACTTCATTCATAGATCCGAGTGCTTTTACATTGAGATCAAGATAGATGCCTTCGTTGGGTTGAATATTGATACGTAGCGAATTTGGTGTTGCGGGGCATTGCTGTAGCAAGCATTCTGCTTGCTTGAAGGTCAGTTTGATGTACGATTCTTTGGTATTTAAATTTTTACCCGTGATGAGTTTAAATGGCACCCCTTTCCAGCGTTTATTATTGATTAGAAGGGTGATAGCGGCAAACGTTTCGGTAGTAGAGGTTGGTTGTACGTTTTGTTCATCCAAATACCCCTCATACTGACCTCGTACTACTTCAGTAACCGATACTTTCTTTAAAACATGAGCTTTGGCGTTACGTAAATCGGTCGCGGTTAATTTTTTTGGGGCTTCCATGGCCGTTAACGCTAAAAGTTGGAGAAGGTGACTTTGAACCATGTCTTTTATGACACCATGTTTATCAAAATAGAGGCCTCGGCTATCGATGCCGATGGTTTCTTTTATGACAATTTGTACCGAATCGATATGATTATTATTCCAGAGTGGCTCAAGAACGCGGTTGGTAAAACGTGTCATGGCAATGTTGCCAACGAGCTCTTTACCAAGGTAGTGGTCGATTCTGAAGACCTGTGACTCATCAAATACGTTGGCTATGTACCGATTGATTTTACGAGATGAGGGCAAGTCATGGCCAAATGGTTTTTCAAAGACAACGCGAGACCAAGGCGAAGCTGTTTTTATGTCAGGGTGTTTTTTTATGATAGTGGCGTTAACGAGGTTTTTTGTAATGACCATGAAATGTTCAGGCATGGTGGCGAAGTAAAAGATACGATTCCCGGGAAGGTTTTGGTTGCGTTCAATGTCTATGAGCTTCTCTTTAAGCTCCATATAGGCCGCTTGATCGTTAAAATCCATTTTATGGTAGGTGAAGGCTGCAATGAGTGCTTGTAGAACGATAGGATCAGCATTGGGGATAAAATTTTGTGCTTTTGTAATAAGTTTTTCGATAGTGGTATCACTGGAAGCAACCCCCACGAGGGCAAACTTGCATAAACGATTATCTTCTATAAGCTTGTACAGCGCTGGAATGAGTTTTCTTTTACTCAAGTCTCCTGTGATGCCAAAAATAATAAATGTACATTCTTCAAAACAGTGTTGTTTTTGTGCCATGGTTTTTATTGACCTTGTTATTTGATTTTAATCGTTGATCAATCAGTTTGGTGATGGTTTGTGTTTCGTTCTTAAAAATATAATAAAAATAGGATAATTACTATGCATTCAATCGTAACGATTTTATTGATGAGCTTCATAGCATTATTTTTTGCCGTTGATTCTTCAACCCAACTTTTTACGATAGAAATAACTGAACCAGATATGTTACCAGTGCCTAGTCTGTCAAAGAAAAAAATTGTTATTTTTACGTTCAATAAAGGTGGTTATGGGCATAAAGCTGCGAGTAAAGCGCTTAATGAATTATTAAAAACTCAGTATGAAATTAATACGATTGATTTATCTGAATACTTGGGAGCAGGGCGCATTGTTGGTGGATGGTCAATCTATGATACATTATTGCGTGGCGGCTGGATACGATCGACTAATATTATTGCAGGTTCATTTCCATTGTATATGAAGGTTTTTGAAAAGAGGTTTAAGAAAAAAGTTTGCCGTCTCTTGGATGAAGAGAATCCAGATCTTGTTATTTCGGTGATATCTTATTTCGATGGGTTACTTTTTCATGCTTGCAAACAATTAGATCTTCCGTTGCTTATGGTTACGACCGATGGTGATTTGGCTAACTGGACGGTTGGTCTTGATGCAAAGACGCAACCAAAGATCAAAGCGACCATAGGTTTTGAGAGTCCAAAAACAAGAGGGCTGTTACTTAAACATGGGCTCAGTGATGAAGATATTGCATTGACCGGGTTTCCGATTAGAAAAGATTTTCTAGAGAAGAAAGATAAAAATACTATCAAAACGGCGTGGAATATTCCGCAGGATAAGTTTACTGTACTTCTTTTGATGGGAGGTGTAGGTGTTGGTGCTACGTACAATTATGCAAGAAAAATAAGCAAAATGAATTTACCGATTCACTTAGTTGTCTGTACCGGTAGCAATAAATCAATGTACAAACGAATGCAAAAAATTCAGAGAAGGTCTAACGTCTCAATGACGGTGGTTCCATTTACGCAGCGCGTATCAGATCTTATGGCAGTTTCTGATTTGTTGATTACTAAAGCGGGTCCAGGAACGATTAATGAAGCGGTTTTTATGGATTTGCCGATGCTTGTTGATAAAACAACATCGTTGGTCTATTGGGAAGAAGAGAATATAAAGTTTGTTGAACAAAATAACTTTGGGCAATCCGTTTTATCATTCAGACGTCTCGAAAATACGATAAAGAAGTTTGTAGAAGATAAGCAATTTTATATGAGTTTTAAACAAAGTCTTGTTCAGTATCCTAAACAAGACTTTGATAGTAAAATTACCCATTTGGTGCAAGAGCTTTGTCCATTATCTCCTGATCGTCATGATCATGAAGATGTATGCCGTCAAAGCTTATAGACTTAAGTATCATTTTATCTTCATGGCGCGTAATCTTTTGGGACTGTTTAACTTCTTGGATAAACTTTGAATAAGCTTTTTGCGTTTCTGGTGTAAGACTGTCATCAATGTCGGTTAAGAAAGTTCCCATTTCTTCGCAAACTTCATCAAACTTTTCTCTGTTGGTAATCTCATGATTAAAGAATTCCATTAAGCCGCTTGAAGAATGCATGAATTTTATGAGATATGATTTTTTGATTATTTTCTCAGGTAAGCTTTTTTCGAGTAGTGGGCTAATGAAAAATGAGCAACGGCGAATTTCTGATAAGAATTCTTTGATTGGTTCAAAAATTTTCCCGAGCTGTCTTTTTACAAGAGCCATCTCAGCTTCTTTGTTTGCAGTATCTGTAGGGCTGGTTTTTGGAGCATTAGCCATTTCTGAAGCAAGTATGGCTTTTGTTGTAGATACCGCTCTATGAGAAATCTTTAATCGTGCAAGAGCATATGGTAATCCTTGAAATGCAACGTTGAGCATGTCTGCTTGTGGACATTTTAATAGTTTTCCATTGACTGGCGGTAGGCTCATGATGATGAGCACAGAGAAACTGAAGATAACCTTTAATCCTACCCGACACATCCTCGTCTCCCTTATTAATTAATCTTTTAATTTTATCGATGCAAATTAAGGATGCTCTTATTTAAGGGGTTTTGTAAAGGATATATTATTATTTTGAGATTTTAATATTATTTGAGTATATAGATGGCTGACACGTCGTCCTCGCGTATGCGGGGATCCAGCTCTTACTTTCTTACTGCTCTTAACAATTTATTTTCAACCTTTTGCATTACTGCATAGTCTTCATCGGTTATGTGGTCATAGTTTAGTAAATGCGCAATGCCGTGTGCGAGCAGGGTAATGAGATGCTCTTCAAAGGTTCGTTCTAAGCTAATTGCTTTTTTGGCGACATATTCAAGAGAGATGATTATGTCGCCAAGATTTTTATCTTCTTCGTGTTGAACGTTTATTTTTTCACCCTGTTTAAGCTCGGTGTGGTAAGGGAACGATAGAATGTCGGTTGGTTTATCTTGTTTTCTAAACTCTTTATTGTAGGTTCTGATTGATTGATTCGTGGTGAGTAAAACTCCGACATCAAAATTTTTATAGCCGATTTCTTCAATCATGCATTCGAGGATTGTAGTTAAGTGATCAAGATTAATATCAATTTTCCGTTGCCGATTTTTAATGAGAATCATGTTACACCCGTATGACTGCTATGAGCCCTTCAGGGCTTTGTGTAAGTGTTGTTTGATCTACTACATCATCACGATAATGCATACTTAAAGCCTTAGTAATCCCAGCGATTAGAGTGCTGTGATGTTCGAGATTTGTTTGTAGTGTTTTATCGCTTACTGAAATAATAAGTTCATTGAGCTCTGTTTTAAGTGAGATATGATTTTCACTTTTGAGTTTGCGTACATGATTAACAATAATTAAAATTTGAGTAACAACGTTGACGCTTTCATGGAATTGATGAGTCCAGCGTTTTGCGTCAAATATTGTTTGATGTAGTGACGGGATGTTGACCTGTTCTTTAAACATGGTTTGATAAATAATTTCAGTGATGTGCGGTAAGAATGGGGCATAGAGTTGAAGTAACGCGAATCCAATTTCATAGAGAGTATGTTTCGTTGCGTACACTTCCTGTTTGCTGTATTTATCAGGATTGAAAAATTGGTCTTTTATTAATTCAAGATAGTTGTCACAGAAAATTTGCCAGAAATATTGGTCAACGGCTTCTAGCGCATTGCTATATTCATATTCCTCAAAACTTTTTATGTAACGAGTAATGGTGTCATGGAGTTCATGTAGTGCCCATTCGTTAAGGTGTAATCGTTGGGTAGGTTTTTCGGTCGGCTTAAAGCCTTCAAGATGTTCATGTAAAAATCTGAATGCATTCCAAATTTTGGTGACTAGTTTATGACCAATTTTTAGTTGATTTTCACTGAATGCGGTATCGGTTCCAAGGTTGCCACTGGCCGCCCAAAAACGAATGACGTCTGCGGGATACGTTTGGAGCAATGCATCCGGGGTTGTTTTTTCGTTTCCTTTGGATTTTGAAATTTTTTCTTTACCGGCCAACACGTGGCCCGACATCATAATAGTTTTCCACGGAATGGTGTTGTGGTGGTAATGAGCTTTAACGATGGTATCAAAAGCCCAAGTACGAATGATGTCATGAGCTTGTGGACGCATACTCATGGGGAGTGATAGTTTATTTTTGCTCAGAATTTCGGTGCTGATTTGTGGCGTTAATGCAGAGGTGTTCCACGTGTCCATGACATCAGCTTCAGGAATGAGTGATGTAGATGAGCAGTTGGTACATTTTCCGCCAGGGAACGATTGTTCTTGTGGATCAATCGGCAAATCTTTAATATCGGCCATCAGTGCCTGATTACAGTCTTGGCAATACCAAACAGGAAATGGGATGCCAAAGAAACGTTGTCGTGAAATTCCCCAGTCCCAATGTAAATTTTGTACCCAGTCACGATAGCGCATTTTCATATGCGCAGGTCGCCACTCGATTTGATCAGCAGCATTAAGGAAATCATCTTTATGTTTTAAAATATCGATGAACCATTGTGATAGAACAAGATATTCGATTTCTTGTTTACAGCGCTCGTGAACGCTTACGGAATGAAGAAGTGGCTTTTGTTCACCAAGTTTTCCAGCTTCTTTGAGTAGTTCTAAAACTTTTTTACGCGCTTCATGAACCTTTAATCCTTCAAGAGGGCCGCTGTTGACGGTCCATGTGCCATCAAACCCAACAACTTGTACGAATGGCAGCTTATGCATCTTGTACCAGTAGATGTCGGTCTGGTCACCAAATGTACAGCACATTACGAGGCCGGAGCCTTTTTCAGGATTAACTTTTTCATCAGGGAGTGCCGGAACTAACTTACCAAAAACTGGGGTGATTAATGATTTACCCTTAAGATGTTGGTATCGTTCATCAGATGGATGATAAAAAACTGCTACGCAAGCAGGGAGTAGTTCTGGGCGAGTGGTAGCAATGGTGAATTGTTGTTTATCTTCGGATTCAAAAATGATGTTGTTAAAGGTGGTGTTTACTTCGGTGCTATCAAGTTCAGCTTGCGCTACTGAGGTTCGGCAGCTGGTGCAGTAAAGTGCGGGTTCATTTTTTCGATAAGCGAACCCTTTTTGGTAGAGTTCAATGAATGAACGCTGTGAGAGACGTCGTACATCACTGGAGATGGTTGAGTAGGTGCGTGACCAGTCGATGGAAAGTCCCATGCGTTGCCATAGAGCCTCAAATAATTTTTCAACTTCATGTGTTTCTTTGAGGCAGAGGGCAATAAAGTCGCCTCGTTTCATGAGATGAGCTTTAGTGCTGTTTTTCTTCTCAACAAATCGTTCGGTTGGGAGTCCGTTGTCATCGTAGCCCATTGGATAAAATACGTTATAGCCTTGCATGCGTTTGTAGCGTGCTACGAGGTCGGCGTGAGTGTAGGAAAAAATATGTCCGATATGGAGAGTGCCAGAGACGGTTGGTGGTGGGGTATCGATACTAAAGACCGGTTTATCGCTTTGTTCTTGGAATGCGTTACTGTTTTCACGTTGCCATAAGGTACGAGCTTCTTGCTCACTCTTCATATAATCGTATAGTTTGTCCATCTGATCACACATATCGTAAAAATGGTTAAAAAATTTATAGAGAAAGTTATTATAACAAAAGAATAGACTTAGACACCTAAAAAATAATACAGCATGATAGACGGTACAAAGGTGATTTATGAAAAATTAAGGTGGTTTGTATGAAGAAAAATATCACGATTAAGAGCATGATTCTTGTTCTTAGTACGCAGCTGTTGATGATAATGTCATTATCTGCTGAACCTTTTGATCAGATGGTAGTCTCAACATGGAAATTTCTTTCATGGCAAGAGAAAGCCCAGTGTGGGACGAGTATCGCGAAAGCAATGGTTGATATTATGAGGAGTAGCTCGCAGCAACCGTCATTGCGTCCATTCTTTTTTTGGATTATTACGTTGGCAGATGATGGTATTAATTTATACAATTCTAAGCATCGTAAAGATCAAGAATGGTATAGTATGTTTTGGATTATTAAAGACCTGCTATGTGCTGCCAAAGAGCTTGCAGAAGAGCCAAGTATAGATGATTTAGATTTGATTGATCAAGATGATTATTATCTTGGAGGGGGTGGCTCTATGGTGAGTGTTAAGAAAATTTATCCTTGTTTCAGTCCGCTGATTAAAATGGCAGTATCGTTGTATTGTATTATTAAAAAAGCGCCAGAGTCTCATAAAGAACGAGTTATTGCACAGGGGGTTAAGTCATTGATTCGGTGTAGTCGATGGTACATTAATAGTGCTGATAAAGATAAAAAATCATTTGAAACGGGTGCATCGGTAGTGTTTGGGGCATTGAATGTGGCTTACTTGTTTAAGAACATGATTTCTGACTATCCAATCAATCTTGTAGTAGAAAAGCCTACGGTTGTGCCAAAAGGTAAAGTTGATGTTGCCGTTGGAACGGATGCTTAGTTCGATAGCAGGCGTTTAATGCGTTCCATGATGACATCAACAAACCCAATAGCTTGTCTCATGTTAAGGAGCACTAACCCGACGTAAATGAGGGCGATGCCGGCTATAAGGCAGAGTACTTTGAGAATTACTTCAAATGAAACCACGATCAGTACGATACCAAAGATAACGGCTAGAGCACCTTTAAGAACATTGAGATCTGGCATACTGCCATTATTATTTCCGTCCATCGTAAACCCCTTTTGGAACTAAGTTTTTATTATCAATTATTACCTCAATTGAGATAGTATCAGTTTCTCAGTGGCAATATCAAGTAAATTGACAAATAATAAAATTATATTTTAATTCTGGGGTTTTTACTCTGGTAATTCTGTTATGAATTGATTAAAAAGCTCTTTGACGGTATCAGGTTTATCAATCCAGGACCAGTGACCGGCTCCTTGGATCTCAACTTTTTTGATGTTAGGTCGATTAGTATTAATATCTTGGGTAAAGAGGCTATGTGGGTGGATAGCGTCTAACTCACCGCCAATAATCAACGTTTTTACCTGTTGCGGTGTCCAGCTAGCCTGGTAGGGCATATCCTGTAAGATGGCGATTACATCGAGTGCGACTTGATAAGAATAGGTAAAGTCGGTAAACATGGCGCGACCGCGTTCAAGGGTGTCAGGCTTAAAAAAGTACGGCAATTGCGCGGTCATAAAGCGATCAAGCGTTTCTTGGCCTGGATTTTCTAGAAATTGAGTTCGTTCAGGGATGTCAGGGATGTTAAATTTTTGACGAGCCTGTGCAGCTTGTGTAAACCACAACGATGGTGTCGAATTTATGGCGATAAAACCGTCTAAAAGTCCTTCTAGTTCAGGGCACATTTGTGGGATTATTGCGCCAAATGAATGACCAACAATAATTGGATGCTCAAAATTCTTAACCATTGGGACAAAAAGGTCGAACCATTCGCGATAGTCATAACCGTTTGGGGCTTTGTTACCACCGTTACCGGGGAAATCAACGAGCCATACATGTCCAGGGAGGTCTAGAAGTTTGATAAGCGTAAGTAGGTAGATAGAATCAGCTCCGGGGCCACCTGGAATGAACAGCCAGTTGTATTTTTCAGGATTGTCTTGGATTAAGCGGTAACGGGTGCCGTAATCGTCCCAAAAAGGTGTGTTTAATGCTTTGGAGATATTCATGTTCTACCTTCTGTTTTTAGCTTAATTTTAGTTGAAAAAATATAGGAAAACTATTCTGTATAGTGTAGTAGGTAGGTTGAAGAATGCAATTTTTTGAGAATCTAAGTTATTTTTAAGGTATTTTGACAATCTGAATATATTTGTTAAAATTGTTAGATATAAACTAAGCTAAATATTTATACTGGAGATTACATGAATTTTTCACGATTTATTAAGATTTTTATTCTTATTTTCTCCGTAACCGACATTGGCTTCTCTGATCTTTTACCGATGCAATCAGGTACATATTTTCGTTGTCAAACAAGATTTGTTGACGGTCAACATTGTGTGATTTGTCTTTCAACTGAAGTTATTCAGGAAACTGGATTTGTTTTTGCGCTTGATTGTGATCATGAGGTACATCTAGAGTGTTTTAAAAAATGGATTCGTACATCCCCAACTTGTCCATTATGTCGAGCGGTGCCTATGCAATTCTTAGAAACTTATATGAGTTTTAATCCAGATAATTGTCTGCTTCATAATGAAGTCTTACGTGGTGATGATGATACAAAAGTGTTAGAACAACTGCTTAAGGTTACAAGAATTGATGTTAACAAAAGGAGTGAGCTTTTTGGGTTGCCATTAGAAATTGCAGTACAGCTTAATAAAATACATAAATTACAGGTTCTTTTGGAAGATAAGCGGATTGATAAAGATACTCGTATGCCGAAATTATTGAGAAAAGCTGCTTTTGATGGCTCTAAAGATGTTTTATTTGTGTTGCTTAATCATGCGGGCAAGCATATTGCTTCTATTGATAAGTTTGGCCAAAATCTTTTACATGTTGCTGTTATGATGCAGAATACGAATGATGCTGCTGCGATTTTACGTAAACTTTTAACGTATTCTGAAATAGACCCAAATCTTAAAGATTTTAGAGATTGCACGCCTCTGTGCTTAGCGGTTGGTGGTACCCAACCAGGAATCACTAAGTTTTTGTTGGCTCATAATCGAGTTGATCCGAATCAATCTGATACTTATCAAAGACAGTGCATGAAGGAAAAGTTTATAGCATGTCAAGTTTATTTGTTTGGTACTATAGTGGTTTTACTTATCCCCTTAGCATTGTTGATGATGCTTAATAACGTCTCTTCATAATAAAATTGAGCTTTGACCTGAATTTGTTACGATAATCCAGTTAGTTTCATGGTTAAATAAAACCTGTTAACTTTATTAGGATTATCATGTCTAAAAAACTTTTATCAGTGTCACACGTTTTTATTTTTTTAGTGGGTGGAATAAACATGGCAATGCTCAATGCCGATGCAGTAAAATATAGTTATCCAATTACCCGTCAAGACAACATTGTCGATGATTTTCATGGGACTAAGGTTGCCGACCCGTATCGTTGGCTTGAAGAACAAAATTCAGATGAAACAAAAGCATGGGTTGATGCACAAGTAAAACTTACCGATGATTTCTTTGTGACTTGTTCTGCTCGTGAAAAGATTAAAGAGCGATTAACGAAATTGTGGAACTATAAAAAAATTTCTGCACCGTCAAAAGTTGGTGATTATTATTTTTACTCGAAAAATGATGGGCTACAAAATCAATCGGTTTTGTATCGCGTTAAAAATTTAACGGAGACCCCTGTAGTTGTTCTTGACCCTAATACGTTTAGTAATGATGGTACCGTTTCGATAGAAAATACGGTTATAACTGAAGATGGATCAATTATTGCTTACGCTCTTTCAACACATGGTAGTGATTGGAAAGAGATCAAAATTCTTAACATTGATTCAGGTATCATGTATCCAGAAACTTTGGTTGATTGTAAGTTTACGAGCTTTTCATGGAAGCACGATAACTCAGGTTTTTTCTACAATCGTTTTTCACCGGTAGATGATTTTGAAGATGGCGTTTATTGGCATGCGCTAGGAACTGATCAAGCAACTGATCAACTTATTTATAAAAACGATCAAAAAGATTTTATACATGCTCCTTGTGTGACTGAAGATGGGAAGTATCTCATTCTTGTTACGGTTACTGGGTGTAGTACCAAAAATAATGTTGCATACCGATCGATTGATTCAGACGGTGACTTTATTAAAGTTTTTGATGGCTTCCAGAATAAATATGACTTTATTGGTAATGTTGATTCAACGTTTTATTTTCTTACCGACAGCGATGCGTCACCTGGGCGTGTTATCAGCTTAGATGTTAACCAGCGTCTGACTGATGTACAGGAAGTTATTCCACAATCAAAAAATATTCTTTCTTCAATGGCTATCATTAATAATCGTTTGGTTGGGCATTTTATGCAGGATGCGCATAGCCGGATCAGCGTTTATAATTTAGATGGAACATATCTTAATGATATTGCCTTACCAACCGTAGGTTCCGCAGGGTTCTCTGGACGGCAAAAAAGTGCTGAGCTGTTTATTTCATTTACTTCGTTTCTTTACCCATCAACAGTATTTCGTTATGACTTTGCAACTAATGCTTTGACGCAGGTTTGGGATGTTGGGGTGAAATTTGATCCATCAGGTTATGAAACCAAACAAGTTTTTTATCAATCAGCTGACGGTGTTACTGTGCCTATGTTTATTACTCACAAAAAAGATATGAATATGGACGGTAATAATCCGACATTTCTCTATGCTTATGGTGGCTTTGCCGTAGATATTACGCCATTCTTTTCTTTGGCTGCGGTGAACTGGCTTGAACAAGGAGGTGTTTTTGTGGTTGCTAATATTCGTGGTGGTGGTGAGTATGGGCAGGAATGGCATGAATCGGCGATCATTGAAAAACGACAAAATGCGTTTAATGATTTTATTGCAGCGGGTGAGTGGTTGATTAACAACAACTACACAAATTCTTCTAAGCTTGCTATCAATGGTGGGAGTAACGGGGGACTTCTTGTTGGCGTGTGTATGCAACAACGTCCAGATTTATTTGGTGCGGTAGTGAGTGATGTTCCGGTTGTGGATATGTTGCGTTTTCCTTTGTTTACCGGTGGTCGTTATTGGATGACCGAGTATGGTGATGTTACTAACCCAGAACATTTCAAAGCACTTTATGGGTATTCACCGGTACATACGGTTAAAGCGGGTGTGAAGTATCCACCGATTATGGTTACGAGTGCTGATACTGATACTCGTGTTGTGCCGTTACATGCAAAAAAATGGGTAGCAAGTCTTCAAACCGCAAGTACTGGAGAGAATCTTGTTTTACTTCGTTATGATACGAAATCTGGTCATGGTGCAGGAAAACCTACTGCCAAAATTATAGAAGGCCTTTCAGATAAATATGCGTTCTTGTTTAAAGTGCTTGGCATGGAATTTAAGGATGTTCAATGAACGCTTCTCAGATAAAAGTTATTTTTATTCATGGGAATGGTGGCTGCTCGCCCAATGACAACTGGTTTCCATATCTTAAAGATGAACTTGAAAAATTAGGGGTGACGGTTATTGCGAGACAATTCCCGGATGCTATTCTTGCTCGCGCTTCTCATTGGTTACCGTTTTTGAAGGGTGTTCTTAAAGCTGATGAACATACCATCTTAGTTGGACATTCATCAGGGGCGCTTGCTGCTATGCGCTTTGCTGAGACCAATAAATTATTGGGTTCAGTGTTAGTTGCAGCAATGCATACTGATTTGGGCATAGAAACGGAACGGTTAAGTGGCTACTATAATGCGCCATGGGATTGGGAGGCGATTAAAAACAATCAACAGTGGATTGTACAATTTTCGTCGACTGATGATCCGTGGATTCCAATCGCTGAGCCGCGTTTTGTGCATAAACAACTAAATTCAGAGATGTATGAGTTTAGCAATCAAGGCCATTTTGGTGGGGATCGCTATAAAGCAGATTTTCCAGAGCTGGTTGAAGCGATTAAGAAGAAGTTGCAGTCGATAGGTTCAGAATGATCGGGATGATTATGTCGTTCGCCCCGATGGAGCAAAGCGAGTAGAGGGGGGCGTAGACCGGGTCTCGAAGGGTAGTTTTAGAAAACGTTTAAGGGCACTGAAGAACTCAGTGCCCTTAAACGTTTTCTAATCGTCATCTTCATCATCGTCGGTATGGTTAGATTCAGCGTCATCGCTGAGTTTAACTTCTGTAGCAAAAACGGTGCTTTTACTTAAAACAACAACTAAGCTTAGTGTAATCACCAAATATTTTAGAAGAGATGTTCTTTGTAGATTCATTCTCGTTTCCTTTGCTTATCGTATGAGATAGTTAATATGAGTTGTATCATAGTTGACGTTATGTGACAAAATAACGGTAAGCGAATGTAGAATTAAAAATCTAGAGTCTTATAGAAATAATAAATTGAAGGGAAATATCTCATGATCCCATTTACCAATAAACCGGTTGCAGTGATGAATGAAAAAATCGATTCTGGCGTTATTATGAATGCCTTGGCGCATATGTGTATTGGTTTTGGTGCTGAACTTGGTAAAGAAAATTTACGTCTTAGTACCTATGTTGATGCCAATGATACCGTCCATCCATTTATTTCAGAAATGCCGTTTATTATTCTTAAAACTAATTCAAATAAAATTCGTGCACTTAGACTTGCAGCAAAGGAAGCCGGTATTAAGTGCGTTGATTTTACCAATACCATGACCGATGGAACCTATCTTGAACAGCTTGAACGTACTCAAAAAACCAAAGAAGAAGATCTGATTTACTATGGCATTGTACTGTTTGGTGATTGGGCAAAAGTTACCGAGCTGACGAGAAAATTTTCCTTGTGGAAGTAGTTTTACTACTAACTGTTTTTATAAAAAACGTCGCGTAAATTTAAAGTTTAAGTAGACTCACATCCACCTTATAAAAATAATTTTTCACCAAACTTTGGAGTCTTTCGTGTTGATCAACACCTTTTGTCATATGCCGAACGTAAATCTTAAACAGGAAATGGATCTCTGGAAACGAGGGATTTTTACCTGGGAGCATTATCGTCGGTGTACCATAGATGCTCGTTTTTTGGATGAATCTGAAAAACATCTTAACCATAAGAATGTAAATTTTTTTGCTGCGGCTTTGGATAGTGGCCAGCATTGGCGGTTGGTTCCTGATTTTCGGGACAGTATTGCTTATGTTGATATTGAAACAACGGGGTTATCTAAAAGCTATAACGAGATCACTACCATTGCGTTGTATGATGGGAAAGCGGTTCACACCTACGTGAACGGAAAAAATTTAACGCAGTTCAAAACTGACATTAAAAAATATAAGATGATCGTAACGTACAATGGTAAGACCTTTGATATTCCGTTTATCGAAAGCTATTTTGGCATCACCTTAAATCATACACATATTGATTTGAGATATCTTCTCAAAGATCTTGGATTGACCGGTGGCTTGAAGATTATCGAACAACGTCTTGGTATTGATCGTGGTGACTTACGTTCAGTGGATGGGTTTTTTGCAGTAACACTCTGGCATGAATATAAAAGACGCAGTAACGAAAAAGCTCTAGAAACGCTCTTGGCTTATAACTGTGCTGATGTGGTGAATCTTGAATTTTTATTGTTGTATGTTTTCAACAAAAATATTGAGTCAACGCCATTTAATCTTCAAAAATTATTGCATGATCCAATGGGGTTTAAAATCCCGTTTCAGGCGGATAGAAAACTGATTGATAGCTTACTGTAGCTGCTAAATTATAGGGATTTTAAGCCTTAAATATCTCGTGCGTTTAAAACATGATTGTCATCCTGAACTAAATTCAGGATGACAAGTCTGAGGATCAGCGTCTCAAGTTTATCCTTCAGTCTCCCCAAAACTATAACCTTCTCGCTTAATTATTCATCCATCTGTTACGTTTCGACTTATCAATTTTTCTTAATTTTTTCGTAAATTTTTTAACAAAAAAAAATAATTTATTGTGTCTGATTGTAACTTTGTTACGGTTATATTTCTAAAAACTAGAAATATAACCGTAACAAGGGAATAGTAATGATGATAATGAAGAAATGGTTTATGAAATGGATGATACTTTTTATTGGAATAAGCTCCATACCTTGTCATGGAAATGTAGAAGAGGCTCTTGACGATATAACAAGGGCAAAAAAGGTACAACAATTTAGTGGCAGGTTAGAGGGTGATGTTTATGGTACCCAGAGAGCTACGGTAGTTGGTAAGATTAGTGGACAATCGGCAGCTAACATTGCAAGAGGTGTCGTTGCAGCTAATGTGGCAACCAATGCAAATACGGTAAGTACGATTGTGAAGCGTGATACATCAGGAAACTTTAGTGCGGGTACGATTACGGCAAACTTGAGTGGTAATGCAACGACGGCAACTTCAGCAACAAGCGCAACAACGGCAACAACAGCGACAAATTTTAGTGGCAGCTTAGTCGGTGATGTGATCGGTACGCAGGGTGCTACGGTAGTGAGTGCGGTTGGAGGACAATCGGCAGATAACGTTGCGAGCGGTGCCGTGTCAGCTAATGCAGCGACATCATTGAATATCCCAAGCACTTTGGTGAAACGTGATTCCGTAGGAGATTTTGTTGCGCATGATCTTACTTTAACCGGTAGTTTGAGTGTTGGAGGAAATACGTATTTTGCAAGTAATATTCCGGGGGTTCCAGCGAAAAAACTTATTGTTACTAAAGGAACGATTTCTGGCCCGAATATGTTTAATTCAGTGAAGGCGGCGGTTGATAGTGTTACCGATGCATCGTCAAGTAATCCTTATATCATTCAAGTCGGACCGGGGGTATTTACCGAAAATACTATTATGATGAAAGCTTACGTTAATGTGATTGGAGAGTCTGAATTTAATATCACTGTTATTCAACCGCTTGATGCAACAAAAAATCTTATTGTCGGCGCTGGAAATTCAGTTATTCAACACGTTTTACTACAAGGAGTAACGGGGTCGAGTGCATCAGCAATTTATTTTGATGGTGGAGGATTTTTTCGGGTGTATGATGTTCGATTTGGAGCAAATACTACGTTAGGTACGTTGATTGCAAATAATGCTTCGTTTAATTCGATACTTGTAGATCGTTGTATCGCTGATCCAACGAGCGGGTTTACGACCGGTTTTTCAGTTACTGGTGGTGCATCATTTGGGACGACTCTTGCAATGCATAATTTTTTATGGGTTGCAATGACGGCTCAACCGAATTTTCAAAATTTTATTTCTGTGACTGGTTCACTTGCCACCTATGAAGGAGTTTCTTTAAATATCGGGGGACCAATTTCGTTTACGAATTTTAATATAGGTGGGAATGGAATCTATATTGATGATAATGCTTCTGTTCGTTTGAACAATACGCGTTTTTCCTGTTTTAGTAAGGCAATTTATATGCCATCAGTGGGAGCTGGGGCAAAAATCTATGCTAGTGGTATATTTGGCATTAATAACACGAAAGACATACAAATTGATCATGCGGGAACGACAGGAAGTATTCAAGGATCTATGTCGCGCACGCGTACCAGTATTAATGCGGCGGCTAATGTTGCATTCTTTTTAACCGATCCAGAGAACGGTGGGACGACAACGATTGGTGAAATGTATGTGGGGAAAGATTCCTCACATGTAACGGATATCTTACCGCAGATTGAGCAAGGATCAAGTACAGGGGTTATTAGTGGAGGTACCTTGTCGGTAGTAAGTGGCTTGAATATTTCGGTGGCATCAGGAACTGGGTACTTGATGGTTGATACCTTTCCCAACGATAGTCTTAAATATGTTACCTGGTCTACGCAGAGTTTATTAATTCCGGCATCGCAAGCTGGTTGGGTGTATATTGATAATACTGGTACGGTACAATTTACGACGAGTAAGCCGAATATTATTTCAACGATTATTCTGGGGAAAGTGACGACTAGTGCTTCAGGTATTCTTTACTTTCAGCAAACACCTCGAGATGCGACACATATGGCTACCGATATTAATGATACGTTAATTTCCTATATTGGTCCGATCTATCAGGATGGATCAAAAGTATCCAAAAATGGGACGGTACAGTTGGATGTTTCATCTGGAAAGTATGCATTAGGAACGTTGCGATTTTCACCAAAGGGAGGGATCCCTATTTCATGGAATGCATTCTATCGAGATGGCAGTGGAGAAATTACGATCGTATCACAGAGTAATGTTGATTATAATCATTATGATGATGGATCAGGAGCGTTGGCATTACTGCCGGAAAATAATTTTGCTCGTCATGCGTTATATATTGTTGGAGATGGGTCTAATGAAACGTATTTGATGGAATATGGTCGTACGGTTTATGCTACGTTGGTAAATGCTGAAAATGGCGATATTCCACCACCATTGTCTTCATGGACAGATAACATTGTATTAATTGGTTCGATTATTGTTAAGAATACGGCTACGACGACTGATCGAATATCAGAAATACGAGATGAACGGCCTCGTCTTTCATTTAAAGCGAGTGGGGTTTCCGTGATTTCCGAGCATGGTGAATTGATCGGGTTATTGGATGATGATCACACACAGTATTTGTTGACGAATGGAATACGTTCAATGGCCGGCAACTTGAACATGGGTTCAAATAATATTGTAACGTCAGGACTAGTGGATGGTGTAGATGTTTCAGCGCATGTGTCTCGCCATCTACCAAGCGGTGGAGCAGATGCGTTGCCGGTAGGTGTTCCTGTTTCAATTAGTGCGGTAAATGCTATCGGGAAACAGAATTCCTTTTCGTTGTCAGATCACGTTCATGCGCATGGCAATCTTGACGGTGGTTTATTGCATTCGAATGCAACCGTCTCAAACGCAGGGTTTATGTCCTCTGCTGATAAAACAATCTTGGATGCAGCAACCA